>JASBVV010000075.1 GCA_029960885.1 Kyrpidia sp.
GTGACCGCCTATTCCACAGCCGACATCCGCCACTACTTCGATCTCCGGGTCCTGTTGGAGGGATATGCGGCCGCCCAGGCGGCCATGTACCGGACGGACGGTGACGTGCAGACTCTGCAGGCGCTCACCGACCGGTTTGAACACCTGTGCCGAACGATCGCCGGTCAGGGAAAAGACCAGAGACACATCCGGACCTTCACCGAGATCAACCAAGAGTTTCACCGTACGATTTGGCACGCTTCGGGCAATCCCCACCTCCCGAATCTGCTAAACCGGATCATCGTGATCCCTCTGGTCTACCGCTCGTTCCATCAGTACTCTCTGGATCAGATCCGGGCCTCTGTGGACAGCCACCGAATTGTGACCACAGCGGTGGGACAACAAGATCCCCTTCGGGCCGAAGCGGCCATGCGGGAACACATCTTGAAAGGCCGGGATCACGCCCTCTCCTGGGTCTCGAACCCCGGTCCCGACCCACCGTAAGACCTCTTCGAGGCTCCGGACACAGCGATCCGGATGGATCGAAACCGCGCTGCCTCGCGCAGTCTGGCAAGCGGTCTCCCCACCGAGGCCGGCCTCTCGGCACGGCCCGGACTCACCCTCGCCGCTGAAACCCGGGCCCTTTGCGAGGGCTTTCGTCTTTGACCAGATGGCGGTCCCGAAGTTCTTGCCACACCTCCGACGGGCTCAGGCCCACCTGGCGCCACAACACCAGCAAATGGTATAAAAGATCGGCCGATTCATAGCGCACCTCCGCCAATTCCGGCACCCCGGTCTTCCCTTTGGCCGCTACGATGGTTTCCGTGGCCTCCTCGCCGATTTTTTTGAGGATCTTGTCGAGACCCTGGTCGAACAGATAGGTGGTGTATGAACCTTCGGGCCGGGTGCGGTACCGGCCGTCGATGGTTTCCCAGAGTTCGGCCAGCACCTCTTCCCCCTGGCGCTCGGCGAAGGGCGGCGAGGCCCGGCGCCCTTCGGCCTCCGACGAGCCGCCAACCCGTCGAACGTCACCGCTCATCCGGGCACCTCCGCGCAGCCAATCATCCGCGCCAATCCGCTCAGAGCCCTGAAGCCCCCCGGCCGATGCCCCCTCCCCCGGCTTCCCGAAACTTCGATAAAAACAAGTGCGTTCCCCGGTGTGGCAGGCCGGGCCCGAGGGTTCCACCTGCACCAACAGGGCATCGCCGTCACAGTCCAGGCTCACCCTCACCACCCGTTGGGTGTTGCCGGAAGTCTCGCCTTTGTGCCAGAGCGCCCGGCGGGACCTGCTCCAAAACCACGTCTCCCTCTGGGCGAGCGTGCGTTCCAGAGCCTCCCGGTTCATGTAGGCCACCGTCAGAACGTCCCCGGTGCGGGCGTCCTGAACCACCGCCGGGACCAACCCTTTCTCGTCGAATCGCACCCCCTCAAGATCGATCACCGCACCGCCACCCCCTTTTGCCGCAAATAGCGTTTGACTTCTTGGATCGTCGTCTCCTTAAAATGAAAAATCGAGGCGGCCAGGGCGGCGTCCGCCTTACCCTTGGTGAACACCTCGTAAAAATGTTCCTTTTTTCCGGCACCCCCCGAGGCGATGACCGGGATGTTCACCGACTCACTGATCACCCGGGTGAATGTGAGATCATAGCCGTCCTTCCGTCCATCCTGGTCAAAACTGGTCAGGAGAATCTCCCCGGCCCCGAGACTCTCCATTTTTTTGGCCCATTGAACGGCGGACAAGCCGGTTCGAGTTCGCCCGCCGTTGATCAGGACCTCCCAATCCCCCTTTTGCCCGTCGTATTTGCCATCGATGGCCACGACGATACACTGCTGGCCGTAGCGTTTGGCCGCCTCCAGAACCAACTGCGGCTGCTTCACGGCTCCGGTGTTGATGGAAACCTTGTCGGCCCCGGCCTTGAGCAGGACGCGAATGTCGTCCACCGACGTGATGCCTCCGCCCACGGTGAGGGGGATGAACACCTCGGCGGCGGTGCGCGCCACCACGTCCACCATGGTGGCGCGACCTTCCACCGAAGCCGAAATGTCGAGCAACACCAGCTCGTCCGCGCCGGAGCGGTCATAATACGCCGCCAACTCCACGGGATCTCCGGCATCCCGTTCATTGGTCAGGAAACTCACATTCTTGACCACCCGGCCGTTTTTCACGTCAAAACACGGGATGATTCGGCGGGTCAACATACCCGTCCCCCCTCTCCGCCGTACCGCACGGCCCGGCGTCCCGGCGCGCCGGAGTCCGGCACATCCTCCATCGCATCTTCGGCCTTATCGCCTTCCTGCCGGGACTGTAACCACGCCACAGCTTCCTTCAAAGACAAATCTCCGGTGTACAGCGCCCGGCCGACCACGGCACCCGCCACCCTCCGGCGCCGCAGGGCGTACAGGTTCCGGATATCTTTCAGATGGCGCACCCCCCCCGAGGCGATGACGAGAAGGCCCGTCTCCTCCGCGAGAGCGGCCGCCCCTTCCCCGTTCGGTCCGGCCATGGCCCCGTCCCTGCGAATGTCGGTGAACAGCGCGCGCCGCGCCCCCCAGTCTTTCAACTGCCGGCCCAACTCCACCGCCGGCACCCCGGTCTTCTGGAGCCATCCGCGAACCGCCACTTTTCCGTCCCGGGCGTCCAAGCCCACCACAATCCGCTCCCGATACTCGGCGAGAATATGCTGAACCCACCGGGGGTTCTCCAGGGCGGCGGTCCCCACGACGCAACGGGCCACTCCCCGGGCGAAAAGCGCCTCCAGGGTGGCTCCGTCCCGAATGCCGCCCCCCGCCTGCACGGACAGCCCCGTTTCCCGGACCATGTCGCCGACGAGATCCAGATGCACCGGCCGGCCTTCTTTCGCGCCGTCCAAATCCACCACATGCAGCCATCCGGCACCTTCATCCCGCCACCGGCGGGCCACGGCCACCGGATCATCGCCGTAGACCGTCATCTGTCCATAATCCCCATGGCGCAGGCGAACCGCCCGTCCCTCGGACAGGTCGATTGCCGGATAGAGCGCAAATTCTTCAGTCGCCCTCACGCCGGACCCACCCTTTCCAGGCACATGGCCGCGAAATTGCGGAGCAGCCGGAGCCCCACATCACTGCTTTTTTCAGGGTGAAACTGCATTCCCATCACGTTGTCTTTGGCCACAATCGCCGGCACTCGCCCGTGATAGTCCACATCGGCCACCACCACCCCCGGATCCTGGGGCTCGGCGTAATACGAATGAACAAAATAAACGTAGTCCCTGGTTTTTATCCCGTCCACCAACGGATGATCCTGCCGTCGGATCGTCAGATCGTTCCATCCCATGTGAGGGATTTTAAACTCCCCCTGAAACCGCCTCACCCGCCCAGGAATGAGGTGCAGCCCGACATGCCGGCCGTGTTCTTCACTTTCCGAGAACAACAATTGCATGCCGAGGCAGATTCCCAACAACGGCAGCCTTTCTTTGACCACCCGCCGGATCACCTCCAACATTCCGAGGTGACGGAGATTGAACATGGCGTCCCCGAACGCCCCGACCCCGGGAAGTACCACGCCGTCCGCAGCCAGCACTTCCTCGGGATCCGAGGTCACCCGGGCCTTGACCCCCACCTTGGCAAAACCCTTCTCCACGCTGTGCAGGTTGCCCATTCCATAATCGATCACAGCAATCACGGTTTATAACACTCCTTTCGTCGAGGGCACCTCCGGCGGTCCATCCTGAAGAACCGCTTCCCGGAGCGCACCGGCAAACGCCTTGAACATCCCCTCGACCATATGATGGGTATTGCGGCCGTACAACACTTCGAGGTGCAGGGTCACGCCCGCGTGGTGCGCAAAAGCCCGAAAGAACTCTTCCACCAGCTCCACCGCAAACCGGCCGACCCGCTCGGCGGGAAAATCCGCCCGAAAGACCAACAGCCCCCTTCCGCTGACATCGACCACCGCCCTGGCCAACGTCTCGTCCATCGGCGCATACCGGGTGCCGTACCGCCGGATTCCCCGCTTGTCCCCGATCGCCCGGCGGAACGCCTCCCCCAAACAGATGCCGATATCTTCCACTGTATGGTGATCGTCCACCCCGATGTCGCCCGCGGCCCGGACGGTCAAATCGAACCGCCCGTGTTTCGCAAACAGATCCAACATATGCCTGAGAAAGGGCACGGGGAGTTCCAGATCCCGCCGGCCCTCGCCGTCCAGATCCAAAACCAGCTCGATGTCCGTCTCCCCGGTGGTCCGCTGAATTTCACCGCGCCGTCCCATCCCGCCCCTTCCCTCCTCTCTGCAGCCGGGCCTCCACGGCTTGGGCGTGCGCCTCAAGCCCCTCCGCCCGGGCGAACAGGGCGATCTTCGCCGCCTGGGCCCGCAACGCCGTTTCGCTGTAATGCACAATGCTCATTCGGGTGACAAAATCGTCCACCGACAACGGAGAGGCAAACCGTGCGGATCCCCCGGTGGGAAGCACATGGCTGGGCCCGGCAAAGTAATCGCCCACCGGCTCGGGACTCCAGGGACCGAGAAACACCGCCCCGGCCGACTCAATCATGCCCAACCAGCGGTGAGGGTCCTCCACCAGCAGTTCGAGATGCTCCGGTGCCACGAGATTGGCCACCGCCACGGCTTCCTCGATGCTGTCGACCAAAAGAATGCCCCCTTGCTGCTCAAGAGATTGGCGGGCGGTGTCCCGGCGGGGGAGCTTGGCCAGCCGGCGCTCCACCGCCTTCATCACGCCCTGGGCCAGGGTCTTGGATGGGGTGACCAACACGGCACTGGCCAGCGGATCGTGTTCCGCCTGGGACAAAAGGTCCGCCGCCGTCCATTCCGGATCGGCCGTATCGTCGGCGACGATGAGGATCTCACTGGGCCCGGCCATCATGTCGATGCCCACCCGGCCGAAAACCGCCAACTTCGCCAGGGCGACGTACAGGTTGCCGGGGCCGACGATTTTATCCACCGCGCGAATCGTTTCCGTGCCGTAGGCCAAAGCCGCCACGGCCTGCGCCCCGCCGATTCGGTAAACTTCCCTTACACCCAGCTCCCGCAGGGCCACAAGTACCCCGGGATTCCACTGGCCGTCCGGCGTCGGCGTCACCACGGCCACCTCTTTGACCCCGGCCACCTGGGCGGGAATCACGTTCATCAGGACCGACGAGGGGTAAGCCGCCCGGCCGCCCGGCACATACACCCCCACCCGGCGGATCGGGCGCACCACCTGCCCCAACAGGCGCCCGTCCTCCTCGGACACGAACCAGGAGCTTCGCCGCTGTTGCTCATGAAATCGACGAATGTTCCCAATCGCCTCGCGGATCACCGCGCGGAATTCGGATGTGACTTTCGATTCCGCCGCTTCAAACCACGCCTCGGGCATTCGCAGGTCCCCCAACTCCAAGCGGTCGAAGGTTTTCGTATAGGCCCGCACCGCTTCGTCTCCGCCCTCCCGGACGGCGGCAATGATCTCCTCCACCACCTGTCGTTCTTCCTCGTACCGACCGCCCCGGCGCCGGCGCGATAAAAACGATTCCACATCCCACATGTTCATCGGCGATCCCCCCCGTTGACAACCCCGCGCAACGCTTCACACACGCGGTCGATGGCCTCCCCCTTCAGGCGGAAACTCATTCGGTTCGCCACCATCCGCGTGCTGATGGCGGCTATCTCCCGATGAATCACCAGGCCGTTTTCACGAAGAGTCCGGCCGGTCTCCACCAAATCCACGATGGCATCCGCAAGCCCGACCAACGGGGCCAGCTCCACCGATCCATTCAGATACACGACCTCCACTTGTTTTCCTTGGGCTCGAAAATAATCGGCCGCTATGCGCGGATATTTGCTGGCCACCCGGTGCGTTCTCCACACCAGGTCGGGAAGCCCGCACAGGCACAAGCGGCACCGGCCGATCCCCAGGTCCAAGAGTTCATACAGGTCTCTCCCGGCTTCGAGCAAGACGTCCTTGCCGACAATCCCGAGATCGGCCGCGCCGTATTCCACATAGGTGGGCACGTCCACGGGCTTGGCCAAAACAAACCGCAGGCGGCGGTCTCGGCCGGGAAGGATGAGTTTGCGGGATTCGTCGAGATCCTCGGGAACGTCCAACCCCGCCCGGCGCAAGATCCCGGTGGTCTCGGCCAGAATGCGCCCTTTGGACAGGGCGATGGTCAACGGCTCCATCATCGCTCGGCTCCCTCCCCATCGCCGGCCTTCCGCCAGCCCTCGAACCAATCGGCCAAAAGCGGATCTCCGAACGTTTCCTTTGGCCCCATCCAAAACACCCGCTCCGGGAGGGCGTCCCCCGCCTGTCCACCCCGACCGGTCCGTCTTCCGGCGCATCCCGCCGGGACGGACTTCTCCTGTTGCGGAGATGGGACGGAAGTCCGGCATTCCAGCGCAATATCGGTTCCCTGCTGCCGGACCCAGTTCGCAAAAGCGATGGCCTCCCGCCGGCGTTCGGGCACATACCGGATGCGGGGAATGATCACCTCCGGACTGGGGGATTCCCGCTCCAAAGCATCCAACACCCGCTCCACTCCGATCATAAACCCTGTGGCGGGCGCACGCCGTCCGAACCGCTCCAGCAAATCGTCATATCTTCCTCCGGCACACACCGGAAACCCGACGCCCGACGCGTACCCTTCAAAGATCATCCCCGTATAATACGACAGATCCAACATGAGGCTCAGGTCGATCTGAACCCGACCCGCGACCCCGTACAATTCAATGATCGCCCACAGCTCCCGGAGGCGATCCAGAGAATCCAGGGCACGGGAGTGCCCGGTCAGCCCCCGGGCCCGGTCCAGGATGTCGGGCCCGCCTCGCAGGCCGGGAATCGCCCTCAAGGCCTGCCGGTGCCACTCGGGAAGATCGGCCGAGGCCAGCTCCTTCTCGAACCCGACAAAATTCTGCCGCACCAAATGTCCCCGCAGCCGTTCGCCGAGCGACTCCCCGGCGTGTTCGTCAAATATTCCCTCAAGAAACCCCACATCTCCCACCGCCAGGCGGAAGGTGCGGACTCCGGCCTCTTCCAGGGCACGCACCGCCAGGGCGATCACCTCCGCATCGGCGTCGACCGTCCCGTCGCCGATCAATTCGATCCCCGCTTGGGTGAACTCCGCATCCCGGCCGGCCACCCGTTCCTGCCGGCGAAAAATCGACGCCGTATACGACAGTCTCAGGGGAAGGGGATGCCCGGCCAGCCCCGAAGCCACCACCCGGGCGATCGGCGCCGTCATGTCCGGGCGCAAAACCAGAGTCCGCCCCGAGCGATCGATCATCTTAAACACCCGATCTTCGCCGCTTCGCAACGCTCCATTTTGAAACGTCTCGAGAAACTCCATCGTCGGGGTGATCAACTCCTGGTAACCCCACCGGCGGAACACCCGCTGACACGTTGCCTCCAACTGCCGTTTCCGTCGCGCCCAAGGGGGCAGGTAATCCTTCACTCCATGCGGTTTTTCGAAAATCAGAGGTTTGTCCACTTCGTTCACCTCAACCCATTGTTCGAACCGACCGGCACCGACGAAATCGACAGCAAGGAGACGGCGACAACACTTTAGTATGTTACCAAACTAAAGGACATTCGTATCGTACCGTGGACCGGATCGGACTGTCAACAGGAGGAAGTGCCAAGGCGTCATGGACCTGTGCCTCCGGCGGACCGACGTTCCCCATCCTTTTCAATATACACCAAAAACCCACCCGGGGCGGCGCCATCACCGCCCCTGTGAGGCGCCTGCAACCGGTCCCGATTCAGCCGCTGCGGCTCGCCGCGTCAGTCGGAACCTCGTACAAACAGATAAGCCACCAGGCCGAGCGGACCCAGTATCAGCACGATCAACGACCACAAACAGCCGAGATTTCTTCCCCGCCGTTTCGAAGCATCGGCAAACACCCACCACATGGCCAAAAAACCGACGATCCAACCGGCTAAAACGGCCCACACGGATTCTCACTCCTTGCGCCGACTCGTTACCGGGCGCTCGCCCGATCTCACCGCCTATATATGCGGCGGCACGGCGGCGGGCCACCCCGGCAGCCGGTGGAGGTTGAACCTGATTTCTTGTACAATGAGGGTGTACCTTCACATCATGGGAAAAAGGAGTGGATGTCATGGATGAAAAAGCCAAGAAAACGGCTTTGCGGGGCATTACATATGGACTGTACGTGATCGGCACCAAAGTGGGCGACGATGTCAACGCCTTCACCGCCAACTGGGTCACCCAATCCTCTTTCAACCCCCCGCTGGTGGTGGTCGCCGCGAAGAATGGCACCACATCCTGCGACGGCATCAAAGCCAGCGGCGTTTTTTCGGTAAACGTATTGGAGAGCGGGCAAAAAGACCTGGCATTCGCTTTCTTCAAGCCGGTATCCCGGGTGGGCAATAAGTTCGGGGACGTTGAGTTCTACACCGAACAAACGGGCAGCCCCATTCTCAAAGACGCCCTGTCCTGGTTCGAGTGCAAAGTGGTGGACGTCAACGAGCGGGGCGACCACACCATCTTCGTCGGCGAGGTGGTGGGCGCCGGGGTGCACCGTGAGGGAGAACCCATGACTCTGAGAGAAACGGGGTTGTATTACGGCGGGTGAGCAACCGCGCCGATGACTGCGCCGGTGCCGGTACTCCGCAGGAATCGGGGATATCGACAACCGACGGCTCCCGAGGGTCCCCGGACCCGGGAGCCGTCGGTCTTGAAGCCGTCAGGTGTAGGGCATCGGATCGACCACGCGCCCGCCGACGTGCACTTCATAATGGAGGTGAGGGCCCGTGGCCTGCCCGGTTGCCCCCACCCGGCCGATCACTTGGCCCTGGGCCACCGCTTGGCCGGGCGAAACGAGAATCTGGGACATGTGTCCGTAGATGGTCACGATGCCGTTGCCGTGATCGATCCGCACACAGTTCCCGTACCCGCCGGAATCCCACCCGGCGAAAATCACCCGGCCGCCATTGCTTGCGTAGATCGGTGCTCCATACGGAGCGCCGATGTCCACCCCTGGGTGTCGTTCATTTCCCCGCCATTCTCCAAAGGGAGAATTGATCATATGGGATGTGGTCGGCCAGATCCAGTTTACGCTCGCATACCCGGCGGCCGGACCCGTTCCTTTCGCCACAATTTGATCCACCTTGTCCTGAAGAATCTGCTCGCCAAGAACCTCCTCCTGCACCGGCCGTCCGTTCAAGTAGTGAATGCGCACCGTTTGCCTTTTCCGCCCTTCCTGTCCGTCTTGGATCACCTTGGACTGTCCGGCGGGCAGGGACGAGTCGTCCCGGTACTGGACATCGTATGGAATGGGCACTTCCCGGGTGACCTGTTGAACGGCCTCCACATGGACATACGGTTGCGCCGCCGTCAGATTCAGCGTGTCACCTTCTTGAATCTGGTTGGGGTCGGTCAATTGCGGGTTCGAGTCCTGCAACTGCTCGACGCTCATGTTGTGCGCCGCAGCGATCGTCCAGAGGGTGTCGCCCCTGGAGACCAGATAGTGTTCTTTGACCGGGGTTCCTTGTTCGAGTATCTGCACCGCCTCGTCCACGGAACGCACCGGCAGGTTGTTCAACCGATCGATCGGGCCAAAGTCCACCTTTTCCCGAAAGGCCACCCGGTCCATACCCCCGCCCTCGGGGGTATACAGGGCTTTCACCCGGTCGATCGCCGCCTTGGCATCCGCTTCCGTGGCCACCGCCACCACCGGTTTTCCGTCGACAAACACGGCATATACCTTCGGGATGGCCGGTGAAGCGGCCAGGGACCTCCAAAACTGATCCGCCGCGAACGCCGGCAGAGCCATATGTACCACCCGGACATCCACTGTCGCGTCCGGAGACAAACGATCTTTCAGTCGATCGATGCTATGTAGGTCCGGCGTCGACCCGACGTACGTTCCATTGACGTACACCATGTACGCCAACGGAGCTCTGTTAATGTGCGACTGCACCACCGCCACCCCGGCTGCCGCCAAAGGGACCATGGCCGACAAGGTGAGGGCCACGCGCCCGCGAAGGTGGCGACGAACTTGTCTGATGACCGACCGCTGTCGCCAACGGGATCGCCATGCCGTCCACTCGTCCACCAGATAGGTTCGACAACTTTCGACAAAATCGCGCCACATTGTAAGATTCTCTATTGAATCCGCCATCATGCCCCTCCCCTATGACACAAACACAATGGTATATGTAATTCGACATCGTTCGGCAAACTCCTTCTCTTGACGCAAAAAAATCTCCCTGTACAGAGGGAGGAGGCGCTGCGAGATTACGGCAGATCCTGTGTTCAATTGAGGTCTCTCTTTCTTTCTCTGTCTCTTTCGCCCGTCGTTATAGAATGTTCACCAGTTTGTTAAGAATAAAACTGACCATGGTCACCAGCAGACTGCCGAGGATGGCGGCACCGAAGCTGCGAACCTCGAACCCCTGCACCAGATGTCCCACGGCGTAAAACAGCAGCCCGTTAATCACAAAGGTGAACAGACCGAGAGTCAGCAGGTTGAGGGGAAGTGCGAAAAAAAGGAGAATCGGGCGAATCAGCGTGTTCACAAGTCCCAGAATGAGGGCGGCGATCACCGCCGATCCGAACCCTCGCACGTGAATGCCTTCAATCCAACGGGCGGCCAAAAGCAGGGCCAGTGCATTGATGATCAAGGATACGATCCAACGCATGGTACACCTCTTCTCATCCTCATTCACAAAAGGGAGGGCAATGGCAACGCCCGCCCCTTCCATTCAACCCGGGACCGTGTCGCAACGGTCGGCCCGGCAACGGCCGTGCCGGCGGAAACGGCGGATGTCGGGCCGGTCCGGCCAGCCGGGTCTCATTCAGCCGGTGGACGGCACGGCCATCCCACAGGTCCTCAGACCGGCTGCGCGTTCTCGATCTCGTTGCAGAATGGGGGCCAGAAAGCGACCTGTATGGGATGAGGAACAGGCCGCGATGTCCTCGGGGGTCCCGCTGACGATCACCCGCCCGCCCCCGTCCCCTCCTTCCGGGCCGAGATCGATCAAGTAGTCGGCGGTCTTGATCACATCCAAATTATGTTCAATGACGATCACCGTGTCTCCGGCATCCACCAGGCGTTGGAGCACATCCAACAAACGCCGGATATCGGCGGTATGCAAACCGGTGGTGGGCTCGTCGAGAATATAGACCGTTTTCCCGTTGCTGCGCCGGTGCAGTTCCGAGGCCAACTTGATCCGCTGCGCTTCCCCTCCCGACAGCGTGGTCGCGGGTTGGCCCAGCCTCATGTACCCCAGGCCCACGTCCGCCAAAGTCTGCAGTTTGCGGGCGATGCGGGGCACCGCTTTGAAAAACTCCATGGCATCTTCCACCGTCATGTCCAGGACGTCTGCGATGTTCCTTCCCTTATAGCGGACTTCCAGGGTCTCGCGGTTGTACCGCCGGCCCTTGCAGACCTCGCAAGGGACATACACATCCGGAAGAAAGTGCATCTCAATCTTGATAATCCCGTCTCCCCGGCACGCTTCACACCGCCCCCCCTTGATGTTGAAACTGAAGCGTCCCTTTTTGTACCCGCGCATCCGCGCCTCGGGCGTGGAGGCAAACACTTCGCGGATGTCGTCGAACACGCCGGTGTACGTGGCCGGATTGGAGCGGGGCGTGCGCCCGATGGGCGATTGGTCGACGTCGACCACTTTCTCCACATATTCAAGTCCTCGAATTTCCCGGTGTTCCCCGGGCCTCACCCGGGCGCCGTTACAGTGCGCGGCCAGGGCTTTATAAAGAATTTCGTTGACCAAAGTGCTCTTCCCCGATCCGGACACTCCGGTCACACAAGTGAAAAGACCCAGGGGAAATCGCACGTCGACCGACTTGAGATTGTGCTCGGCGGCACCCACCACCTCAATCCACCGGTCCCCCGGCCGCCGCCGGGACTGGGGCAGAGGGATGAACTCCCGGCCGCTCAGATACCGGCCGGTCACCGAACGGCCGTCGCGCATGATCTCCTCCGGCGTGCCGGCGGCGACCACCTCTCCCCCGTGAACGCCGGCACCCGGGCCGATGTCAATGATATAGTCGGCCGCCAACATCGTTTCTTCGTCGTGCTCGACGACGATCAACGTATTCCCCAGATCCCGCATCCGCTCCAGCGTGCGGATCAATCGCTCGTTATCCCTTTGATGCAGCCCGATGGACGGCTCGTCCAGAATGTACAAAACCCCCGTCAATCCGGACCCGATCTGCGTGGCCAGGCGAATGCGCTGGGCCTCGCCCCCGGAGAGAGTTCCCGCCGGCCGGTCCAGGGTGAGATAATCCAGCCCCACATCCCTGAGAAAACCGAGCCGCAACCGAATCTCTTTCAGGACTTGCCGGGCGATGTGCGCCTGTTTTTCCGTCAGTGTCAATTGGTCGAAAAAGGCCAATGCCTCGGTCACGGACAGGGCCGTCACGTCCGCGATGTTTTTCCCGCCGAGTTTGACCGCCAACGCCTCGGACCGCAGCCTTCGCCCATTGCAAGCCGGACACGGCTTGGTACTCATGAATTCTTCGATAAACTCCCGCACGTGTTCCGATCCGGTCTCCCGGTACCGCCGTTCGAGGTTTGGAATCACCCCTTCAAAGAACACCTCGGCGGTGCGTTGACGGCCGAAATCGTTTTCATAAGTAAACCGGATCCGCTGACCCGGCGCCCCATAAAGCAACTTGTCCAATTGCTCCTGTTCCAGCTTGGCCACCGGCACATCCGGATCGATGCCGAGAGTGCGGCAAGCTGCCTCCAACAACTGCGGATAATAGTTGGACGCACTCCCCACCCACGGCACGATGGCTCCTTCCGCCAGGGTGCGGCCCCGGTCCGGGATGACGAGGTCAGGATCGATCTCCATGTTGGTGCCGAGCCCGGTGCACGCCTCACAGGCTCCGTACGGGCTGTTGAAGGAAAACATCCGAGGGCTGAGTTCCCCCACGCTGATCCCGCAATCCGGACAGGCGAGATTCTGGCTGAACAGCCATTCGTCTCCGTCCACCACCGCCACGGTGACCAAACCGCCGCTGCGCTCCAAAGCGGTCTCAATGGAATCGGCCAGACGCTGTTCAATGTCCGGTTTGACGACAATCCGATCCACCACCACATCCACCGTGTGCTTCCGGTTCTTCTCCAGCCGGATCGGCTCAGTCAACTCCCGAATCTCCCCGTCGACCCGCACCCGCACAAACCCCTGTTTGGCCAGATCCTCAAACAGCTTCACATGCTCGCCCTTTCGGCCGCGCACCACCGGAGCGAGAATCTGAATACGGGTGCGCTCCGGCAGGGTCATCACCCGATCCACCATCTGTTCCACCGTTTGGGACGCGATCGGCCGGCCGCATTTCGGACAATGGGGTTCCCCGACCCGGGCGTACAACAGGCGCAGATAATCGTAAATCTCCGTCACGGTCCCCACCGTCGATCGCGGGTTCCGGCTGGTGGTCTTCTGGTCGATGGAAATGGCCGGAGACAGGCCGTCGATGCTGTCCACATCCGGTTTGTCCATTTGGCCGAGAAATTGGCGGGCGTACGCGGACAGGGACTCCACGTATCTTCTCTGCCCTTCGGCGTAAATCGTATCGAAGGCCAAGGACGACTTTCCGGAGCCGCTCAACCCGGTCAGCACGACGAACCGATCCCTCGGAATCGTCACATCGATATTTTTCAGATTGTGCACCCGTGCACCCTTGATGATAATCGCATCCTGGGCCATGACCCTTCTGTCACCTCGTCTTCCTCCGCGCACCCTGCGGATTTCCCGGGAAATATGTCGAACTAGGACGCCGACAGTTCGACGATCAAATCCCTCAATTCCGCCGCCCGTTCAAACTCCAGAGCTTTGGCCGCCTCTTTCATTTCTTTCTCAAGCCGGCGAATGAGCTCGGCACGTTCCCTTTTGGACAGGTTTTGCGCCTTGGGAACGGTCTCGTAGACCGCCCGGTCCTCGGCCGCTTTGGTCGCTTCGATGATGTCTCTGACGGCTTTTCGCACCGTTTGCGGCGTGATCCCGTGTTCCCGGTTATACTGCATTTGCTTCGTCCTTCTCCGTTCGGTTTCCCGAATGGCGGCCGCCATGGAATCGGTGATCACGTCCGCATACATGATCACATGGCCCTCGGCATTGCGGGCCGCGCGACCGATGGTCTGGATCAGCGATCGCTCCGCTCGCAGAAATCCTTCCTTGTCCGCGTCCAAGATCGCCACCAGGGACACTTCGGGAAGATCCAACCCTTCCCGAAGGAGGTTGATCCCCACCAGCACATCGAATACCCCCAGGCGGAGATCCCGCAACAAGGCCATGCGCTCAATCGTTTTGATGTCCGAATGCAGGTAACGGACCCTGAACCCCAGTTCCTTGAGATAATCGGTGAGATCCTCCGCCATCCGTTTCGTGAGGGTCGTCACCAAAACCCGTTCATCTCGATGGACGCGCTTTCGGATTTCGCCCACCAGATCGTCGATCTGGCCCTGGATCGGCCTCACCTCGACTTTCGGATCCAGAAGTCCGGTGGGACGAATGATCTGTTCCACAATCTGTTCGCTGTGCTCCAATTCATACGGCCCAGGCGTCGCGGAGACATAAATCACCTGATGAATCTTTGTCTCGAACTCCCGGAAGGTCAGCGGGCGGTTGTCCGCCGCCGAGGGCAGGCGAAAACCGTGTTCGATCAAGGTGTCCTTTCGGGTTTTATCGCCTCCGTACATTCCGTGGATCTGGGGCAAGGTCACATGGGACTCGTCGATGATCAACAGAAAATCTTCGGGAAAATAGTCAAACAGGGTGTTGGGCGGGCTGCCGGCGGGCCGACCCTCCAAATGCCGGGAGTAGTTTTCGATGCCGGGACAAAAACCCAATTCCTGCATCATTTCCAGGTCGTAAGCGGTTCGCTGTTCCAGCCGCTGGGCCTCGAGCAGCTTCCCCCGGGCGCGCAGCTCCTCCAGTCTTTCCTCCAGTTCCTGCCGGATATCGCGGATGGCCCGTTCCAAGCGATCCCGGGAAGTCACAAAGTGAGAAGCCGGAAACACCGCGACATGCTCCCGTTGGCCCACCACTTCCCCGGTCACCACGTCCACTTCGGTGATGCGGTCAATTTCATCGCCGAACAATTCGATTCGGACCGCCTGCTCGCTTCGGGAGGCGGGAAAGATTTCGATAACATCGCCCCGGACCCGAAAGGTACCCCGGGTGAAGTCGATATCATTGCGTTCATACTGCATGTCCACCAATCGCCGGAGAATCTCCCGACGGCTCTTCTCCATCCCCACTCGCAGAGAAAGCACATGGGTGCGATATTCTTCGGGATTTCCCAGGCCATAGATACAGGACACGCTGGCCACAATGATGACGTCCCGCCGTTCAAAAAGGGCACTGGTGGCCGAATGGCGCAGTTTGTCGATCTCGTCGTTGATCTTGGCATCTTTTTCAATATATGTGTCCGTGTGGGGAATGTAAGCTTCCGGCTGATAATAGTCATAGTAACTCACGAAATACTCCACCGCGTTATTGGGAAAGAACGCCTTGAACTCCGCGCACAATTGCGCCGCCAAGGTCTTATTGTGAGCGATCACCAGCGTCGGCTTGTTGATCCGGGCGATCACATTCGCCATGGTAAACGTTTTCCCCGACCCGGTCACACCAAGCAGCGTCTGGTGTTTATATCCCCGCCGAACCCCTTCGGTCAATTTCGCAATCGCCTCGGGCTGGTCGCCCCTAGGTTCATAGTCGCACACCAGTTCAAACTGCCCCGCCGCCATCTGCACTCCCCCTCACAGCCGGAGATCGCCGACTTTCCATCCCATTATAATACTCCCGGGCGCTCGGCGCGACCGCGGTACAAACGCACGTGCGAAAAGATCTCTGCATGAGGGCGGCATGATCCTGCCATGCTAAACGGTGCGGGGACTCGCATCCGACACGAGGACAGGAGGCGAAACAATGGACCGGCGCGACCCGAAACCGGACAACCGCGCGGATAACAGTGCGCGAAACATGGAAATTGCTCAAAACACCAAGGAGAATCTGCTGGAGGCCGAGGAATACCTCGCGGAACGCGGAGATTCTCTGGGTGAGGAAGAACGGCGGAACATCCTGGCCAAGAATCGTCGCCGGATGGAGAGTATCCGGGCCCATATGGAAGAAGCCGTGGATGAAATGGAAACGGCCGGCCGGGCTGCCGAAGATGTGGACGAACTGTGACCCGATCCCCCGGGAATCCCCCCGGGGGATTTCTTGCCGGGGCAAACGGCTCGCCCCGGCCTTACAGCCGAACCCATTGCCCATCCCCGACCAGCACCGTGGAAGAAAACACTTCCCGGGCTTCGGCGAGGAGGTCCCCCTCCCGCCCGGCGTAACGGGGACTCACATGCGTCAGAACGAGCGTTTTCACCCCGGCCTCCCGAGCCACCCGGGCCGCTTCCCGGGCCGAGGCATGGCGGCTCCGCCTGGCCAGGGCCTCATCTCGCGCGGCAAAAGTGGCCTCGTGGACCAGCACGTCCGCGCCCCTGGCCAACTCCACCGCCGCCCGACACGGCTCGGTATCTCCAAGCACCACCACTGTCCGTCCCGGCTGCGGCGGATCGGTGACCTCCCGTCCCTCTACCTTTCGCCCGCCGGCCAGTATCACCGTCTCCCCGCGCTTGAGCCGCCCATATGCGGGGCCCGGCGGAATCCCCAGGGCCTGTGCCTTCTCCGGCCGTAAGCGCCCCGGTTTCGCCGACCCCTCGATCCGAAATCCAAACGAATCCACCCCGTGGCACAGTTGCGCGCAGCGCACCCGCCGGCCGTCTTCCCATACGCGGTCCCAGCCGTCCGCCACCTCGACCACCGGAAGATCAAAAGCGAGGTGGGTTTCACTGAGGCTCAACGTCGTCTCGAGGAATTGCCGAACCCCCGGCGGCCCGAAAACCGGCAGCGGCGACACAAGTCCGTGAAGGGAACGGGTGGCGAGCAGCCCCGGCAGGCCGAAGAGATGATCGCCGTGTAGGTGAGTGATGAACACCGCCTCAAGCCGCCCCCATTTGAGCGGTGACCGCACAACGCGGTGCTGGGTTCCCTCCCCGCAATCGAACAGCCACCAGCTCCCGCTGTCGTAAAACCGGAGGGCCATCGCGGCGGTGTTCCGCTCGCCGCTGGGCACACCGGCACCCGTACCCAGAAACAGCAGTTCGATGCCGATCCCTCCCTCAACGCCGGTGCTTTTTGTTTCTAGCCTTTCCGCGCCCGTCCGATCGATGCGCGAGCCCGCCAGCCGCCCCGGCGCAACCCCTCACGTTCCCGGCGTGTCGGGCGCTTGGTCCGCCGGGCCGGCGGCGGCCGTTTTGCGCTCAATGGTGATGTTCACCCGGCGGTTCAGCGCTTGTCCGGCCGGATCGTCGTTGGACGCCACCGGTCTCCACTCGCCGTACCCCGTCGCGGAGAGCCGGTGCGGGTCCACACCTTTGGACTGGAGGTATTCCAACACGGTCAGCGCCCGGGCCGTCGACAACTCCCAATTGGACGGAAACTGCGCCGTATGGATGGGCCGATTGTCCGTGTGCCCCTCGATCTCCAGAGGATTGTCCACCTTGGTAAGAAAAGGAAGAATGCCGTCCAGCAATTTTCTCGCTTCCGGCTTGAGGTCGGCCCTTCCCGTGTCAAACAAAATGACGTCCCGCAAACTGATGAGAAGACCCCGGGGCTTGTCCTGCACCACCACCTGTCCCGCCACGCCCTGCTGTTGGATAAACGATTCCAGTTGAAGCTTGATCTGGGCCAACTGCCTCTCCTCCGCCACTTGCTCTGGGGTTTTCAAATAGTCCGGCGACGGGGGGGCGGACGAGGGCGGCCCCGCCGACGGCGGCGCAGCGATCAGACCGGTGGTGCCCAGCCCTTTGAGCTGAATTTGATTCTGGTTGTAGAGCGCTTGGGACAACGAGGCGGACAGGTTGATAAATTTATACATGTCCACCTTCGACATGGTGTACATGACCACAAAGAAAATCATCAACAGGGTGATGAGGTCGGAGTAGGTAATCAGCCAACGCTCCTGGTTGATCTTTCCTTCCTCGGAAAGCCTACGCCGCCTCACGGTCTTCGCCCTTCCTCTCCTCGGCGTCCCGCCATCTGGGCGGCAGGAACGCCTTCAACTTTTGCCCCAACAGATTCGGGTTCTCCCCGGCCTGGATCGACAGCACCCCTTCGATAATCAGTTCACGAATCATAATTTCTTCTTGGCTTCGTAATTTCAACTTGGCGGCAATGGGAAAATAGATCAGATTGGCGCTCGCCACCCCGTACAACGTCGCGATGAAGGCCGTGGCGATCAATGGCCCGAGGGACTGCACATCGCTGAGGTTGCTGAGCACGTGCACCAATCCCATCACCGTCCCGATGATCCCCATGGTCGGTGCATACCCCCCGGCCGCCTCAAAAACCGCCGCCCCCTGCCGGTGCCGGTGTTCCAGGAACTGCACGTCCGTTTCCAGCATCGTCCGCACCAATTCCGGGTCCACCCCGTCGACGATCAACTGAATGCCCTGTTTGAGGAAAGGGTCTTCAAACTGTTCGATCCGATCCTCCAGCGCCAACAGCCCCTCTTTTCGAGCCGTTCCCGCTAATTCCACCAAATCGTTGATCAGCCGGTGGGGATTCTGCGTCTTCCCCAAAAACGCGACCTTCAGCAGCTTTGGAACCGCCAGAATCTGGTCCCGAGACAGTCCCACCAGGGTGGCCGCGAACGTCCCGCCGAAAACGATCAGGGCCGCCGTCCATTGAAACAGCGCCTGGATCTCCCCACCTTCGGCGATGAAGGCGACCACCAGGGCGCCGATCCCGAACACCATGCCGAGCACCGAAGCGAAATCCATCACGCATCACCTCCAACCGGTGTCGATCCCTTCGTCTCCGCCCGGCCCGCTTCACTGCGCCCCCTCAGAATGGAAAATGCCCGGGCCCATCCCGCCCGGTCGAACGCCCGCCGTCCGTTCGACGGCTCAGGTCCGGGGGACGGGATGATCCCCAGCAGGTGGGGCTCCCCCTCAAACCGGCTGCGGGAGCAAAACCGAACATTCCCCGCCGGATCGCGAATCTCCAAACGCACAAAAGCCGGCTGGGCCCGGACCGCCTCATACAGGCCTTCCGGCGCGTGCACCGGTCTTCCGTTCACCGCTGTCACCGTGTCTCCGGGGCGAAGTCCCATCGCCCGGGCGGGTGTACCGGGCACCACCGCCATCACGTGGACGCCGTCGCGCCCCTGGACAAACCGGGGCGGACCCGCCCATTCCCGCCGCAGGGTCCGGGCGCTCAACCACTCCCGGGCAGCGGGCGCAAAGAGAGCCGGCAACCAGGCCAGCTCCGGACGCCCTCGGGCCGCCAGGGACAACCCCAACAGGATGAGACCGTAGAGCGCCAGCATCCCGGCGCTGCGGACCGCCCGCTCTCTGGGCCGGCGTGCCACCGCGGCCGTCTCAAACCCTAACACCGCGGGCACGGCCAAAGGTCCGGCCGGGTTCGGTGCGGCGGCCGGCCACGAGATCACGGCGGAAGCGGAGACCGGCGCCGTCAACACCACCGGCACCACCCAAAACGGCTGCAGCAGATAGCCGCCCACGGTTCGGCCCCTTCGCCCGGGCAATTCCACCGGAATCGCCCACAAATCCCCTGCGGCGGCGATCAACAACCCTTCAACCAGGGTGAGCACCCCCGCCGTCCCCAGGATCGACACCACATCCAGATGAGCCCAGGCGCTCCATCCATGGACCGCCGCCCCGCCCGGAATCCACGCCGCGGGGACCCATCGCGCCGCCAGACTCAACGCGCTCACCAGACCCGCCCCATACGCAAAAGCGAGCCATCTCGAACGCACCAAACCAAGAAGGATCGTCGCGACGGCCGCCATCGCCACCCCACGCCCCTCCCCGGGCAGCCCCAGGGCAGAGAGCGCCGCGGTGGCCGGCACCCCGGCAACCGAGCCCAGGGCCAAGGCGGTCACCCACCGCATCCATGCCGGGTGCAGCTTCACGCCGTGAAGCCGCCGTTCCGCCTGAACCTGCTGGACGTACCGCCACAGCACCACCAGCGCCGCCGCGTCCGCCAGAGGCTGGATCCAGACGGTCAGAACGTGCGCCACCATCTCGCCCCAGCCGACCATGGATCGATCCCCCCAAACAAGAACCGCCGCAGATCTCTCTGCAGGATATAACTTCGACACCTTGCCGGCCGATCCCTTTGACTCAGCTCCCAAGCAGCGACTTCAACACCTCGAGCCCTTTTTGCATCACGGGGTCGCTCTGCTTTTCTTTCGCAAGGACGGCGTCATTGAGTGCCGCGGCGGTGTCCCCGTCCAGCACGCCGGTGGGCGCCAACCCTTTCGACTGTTGGAACGAACGCAGGGCCGCCGCCGTCTGGCCGCTGAAATAACCGTCCGTGCGCCCCGGGGAAAACCCGAGCGCCTCAAGGAAATTTTGCATGATCTTGACCGAAGTGTCGGTACTGTCCGGCTGAATCGGCTTCGTCAAGGACAGCGGGGGCAACTGCCAGTAATACGGCAGTTCCACCGGGTAAGTCGGTTGAATCCCTTTCTGGTGAATCCAGTTGCCATTCGGCGTGAGCCACTTGGCCATGGTGTACTTGATGTTGCTTCCGTCGGGAAAATCCAGCTCCGTTTGCACTGTGCCTTTCCCAAACGACCTCTGCCCGACCAAGGGATCATGTCCCGACTCCTGAAGGGCCGCCGCGAGAATTTCCGCCGCACTGGCGCTGCCCCCGTCGATCAGGGCCACCACAGGGAAGGGCGCCTTGTCCAGGGTCGAGCGATGGACGTCCCGTTGTCCGGTCCGGTCCACCACTTGGACGATGATGCCGTGATTCGGAATCAATTTGTTTGCAATTTCCAGGCAGGCCTCCAAATATCCCCCGGGATTTCCACGCAAGTCGAGGACCAGCCCGCGCATTCCCTGGGCTTGAAGCTGGGCCAGGGCATCATTGAATTCCTTGCCCGTATTCTCATTGAACTGACTGATGGCGATCCGCCCGATCCCCGGCTCGACCATCGACGAATCCACCGTGGTCAGCGGCACGGTATCGCGCACCACTTTGATGTGCAGAACCTCCTTCACCCCGGGGCGCTGAATTTCCAGATCGGCCGTGGTCCCCTTTTTGCCCCGAATCAACAGAACCGCATCATTGACATTCATGCCCTGAAGACTTTTCCCGTTGACCGAAAGAATCTGGTCATTGGCGCGCAGGCCCGCCTTTTCTGCCGGGGAGCCTTTGATCGGGGCCACGACGACGATCTTGCCGTTTTCGGATTTCACCTCGGCCCCGATCCCTTCGAAGGAAGACCCCAGCGATTCATGAAATTGCTGGGCCGTAGCCCGGTCCATGTAACTGGAAAACGGATCGCCCAGGGCCTGTACCATGCCTCCGATGGCGCCGTCCACCAACTTGGTGTCGTCGACCGGCTGGTAGTACTGCGCTTTCAAGGTTTGGAACGAACGAACCAACTTTTGAAACTCGGCGCGGTCCGCCGGCGTCAGAGGCGCGCCCGGATTGAAGAGATCGCCCCGCCACTGGAGAATCCCGTACGTCCCCGCACTGCCGGCGAACAACGCCAGGACGACGGCGATCACCAGACTGCGAAAACGGACTTGCATGAAGGCAGCACCACCCCTGTCTCAGTGTACGGCGCCCCAGCGACACCGCCCTACTCTGTATCTTGGCCAAACCCGCGTCCCGAAGCAATAGCTCCCCAAAAGACGCCAAAGGGCGGCCTTCCGCCGCCACGCCCGCGATCGCCGCCGGTGGACCGGAAAGACCGCCCCCATTCGGCCGAGATCTGTCGTCCACTTGTCCGCTCAGACCCGGAGGAAACGGCGCATGGACACCACGCTCCCCCACATCCCGATGAACGCCCCCACGCCGAGCAGCAGGACCCCCACCTGTTCCAACAGCGGATGGGCCGGGACCAACTGAAAATAGTAGAATCCCGGGACCGCCCGCACCAAATACCGGTAGGCGACCACAATGGCGGCGATCGGGACCAAGGCTCCGAGCGCCCCCATCAGGACCCCCTCGACAAAGAACGGCCACCGGATAAAGCCGTTGGTGGCACCGACCAGTTTCATGATCTCGATCTCCCGGCGCCGGGCGAAAATCGTCAATTTGATCGTGTTGGCGATGAGGAACATCGCCGTGAAGAGCAGACCGATGATGAACACCAACCCGATATCCCGGATGATCCGGGTCACCTGAAACAGGCGCTCCACCATGTCTTTGGCGTACCGGACCGACTGCACCTGGGGCAATTTCCCGATCTCCGCCGCCACTTGCCCGGTCATGCGCGGATCCTTGGCCTGAACGACGAATTTATTGGGCAACGGATTCTCCCTCTCCAACCCGTCAAGCAAGCTGCTGTCCTCCTTCAGAGAGGCACGCAACTCCGCCAGGCCCTGTTCCTTGGAGACAAAGGTGACCGTCGCCACGTCCGGGCGGGCGGTGAGCCACTGCTGCACGGCGCGAATCTGAGCCGGCGTGGTCCCGTCCTTGAGGATCACATTCATCTGCACCTGCTGCTCCACTTGACGGGACAGATTCTGGACATTCCAGGCCATGACGACAAACACGCCCAAAGCAGAGTGTGATCTCTGCAACGGCAATTGGACGGTTGTCATCCACCCGTTCCGCCCCAGGTTCCGCAAGCCTTCCCGGCAATGTCGTCCCAGGGTGCGCAACTTCATAATCCGTAAACCCCCCGCTCCTCGTCACGGACGATCCGGCCTTGCTCGATGGCGATCACCCGCTTTTTCCGGGTGTTGACGATATCCCGGTTATGGGTCGCCATCACCACCGTCGTGCCGCGGTCATTGATCTTCTCGAGCAGTCGAAGAATCTCCCAGGATGTCTCCGGATCCAGGTTCCCGGTGGGCTCATCGGCAATCAGCACCACGGGATTGTTCACCAGAGCCCGGGCCACCGCCACCCGCTGCTGCTCCCCCCCGGACAACTCCCCCGGCTTGGCGTGCATCCGATGGGAAAGGCCCACCAATTCCATGACCTCGGCCACCCGGCGGCGAATCTGCCGCCGGGGCATCTCGATCACTTCCAGGGCGAAGGCGACATTCTCCGCCGCGCTCAGTTGCGGCAGGAGTTTGAAATCCTGAAAGACAACCCCGATGCTGCGGCGCATGTACGGGATGCGCCGCTCCCGCATCCGGTCGATGTTGAATCCGTTGATAAAAATCTGCCCCCTCGTGGGTTTTTCCGCGCGGTACATCAACTTGACAAAGGTCGATTTCCCGGCGCCGCTCGGTCCGACCACATAGACAAATTCACCCCGGTCAATCCGAATGTCAATGCCTTGGAGGGCCGTCGCACCGTTCGGGTATATCTTCCACACATCGTGCATTTCGATCATGCCGGCGATGTCCCCCCTCTGCGTCCTCCGCCCGATGCGAGGTTTATCCGTAAACCAGATTCGACACGAAAAATAAAAAATCCTGTCCGCTCCACCGAATCGGACAGGATTCGACGCTGCATTTTTCTTCCACCCCTTGATGTTGGGCGAAGGAACGGCGTAGTCGGCCTGCAGTCCCGATCTCGAGCCCGGACCGCCGCCGATGTGGTTCGGACACGGCCTCGGGATCGGTCTTCCCGCCGGCCTTGTGGCGCACCATCAAAGGTAGCTCCACACCCGGCGCCGCCGATGCCACCGGCGGACCGGATTCGAGCGTTTCGCCCCGCCGGATGCCGTCAACTCGTCGATACTCTCCTGAATCTCCATGTGACGCACCAGCAATTTCACCCGATCTTCCGGCGATGCAAACAAGTACATCTCCATCACTTCATCTTTTTGGCGCTCCAAGTCGCGTAGCGTTTTGACTTGCCCCATGCCAAACAGCCTCCTCCCCGGTATCGGCAGATCCATGCGAAAGCCGGAAACCCGGCACCGCCACGGGCGTCCTCTCTTGCGTTAACTAAATGGTAACTTTGTTTATTGATACTGTACCAAAAAAGTACGTTAAATGTCAAGTAAACCTAACGTAAAATTGGCCCAAAAATCAGCGCTTCTTTACACGCCCCCGGGTTTCCGCGGCGCCCAGGCCGGCGCACCGAGAAGTCGCGGCCGCAACACCTCTCTGCCACGGTACAGAAGCGTTTGCAGCGACCATGCCGATCGCCCCAAGACCCGAAGAACACATCCACCGTACATCAGTCGGGACACCCCCCCGTAGAACTCCCCGTCGCCCGGAGACGCCAATTCCCGGAGCCGGCCCATCTCCTCGTCTCCCACGGTCCCGGACAACACCCACAGAGTGGCCATGTGAGTGAATTCGCCCCACCCCAGCGCCGATCGCCCCCGACCCGGCTCGATCCAAAGGGAATCCCATGCCGTCCACGCCCCGGCCCAATACACGGAGGTCTGCAGGCGCAGTTCGGCAAACGCGAACACCTCACCCATGCCCAGGCGCCCCGGGGTCACCACCTCTCCCACCAAGGCCGTGGCGCCCGGCGCCAATTCCAGGACCGTCTCCCCCCGATGCCGGGAGCCGGCGAACGGCACGATCGGCTCGGGGAAATACTCCAGGACGGCATCCCGTTCCACCCGGAACCGCTGGATGAGGACACTCTCTTCGCCCCCGGAACCGGGATGGAGCCGGCAGGACGAGGGGGTGGTCAAAAAGAGGCGCGCCCCGGAACCCAGGGTGCACGCGATCTCGTACCGATCGCCGCCCAAAAGGCCCGGAGACGCGTCCATGAGGTAAATCACCATGGTTCCGTCCTCGGCATAGAAAGGTTTCGCCACTTTCAACGGGGTCTGCTGATAAGTGTCCACCAGCACCGTACGGCCTCGGCGAACCGCCGCCGCGGCCCGCCACATCCCCTGAACCCCCCGTCCCATGCTCACCCGGCCGCCTCTGCCCCGTGGTACCGGTCCGCCAGCCAGCGGGCGATGTCCGCCACCCCGTCGCCCGTCAGCAGGTTCGTAAACACGAACGGCCGCTCTCCCCGCATCTTTCGAGAGTCCCGGTCCATCACGTCCAAGCTCGCACCGACATACGGCGCCAGGTCGATTTTGTTGATCACCAGCAGGTCGGACTGCCGCACCCCGGGACCTCCCTTCCGGGGGATTTTATCCCCTTGAGCCACATCGATCACGTACACGAACACATCGGCCAACTCCGGGCTGAACGCCGCCGCCAGATTATCCCCGCCGCTTTCGATAAAGATCATGTCCAGGTCGGGAAAGCGCTTTTCCAACTCCTCGACGGCATCCATGTTCATTGAGGCGTCTTCCCGGATGGCGGTGTGGGGACACCCCCCCGTCTCGACGCCGATGATCCGATCCGGAGGCAACACGCCGCTGCGCACAAGGATCTCCGCGTCCTCCTTCGTATAGATATCATTGGTAATCACCGCCACACTGTAGGTCTTCTTCAAAGTCGCGCACAATCGTTCCACCAAGGCCGTCTTGCCGGAACCCACCGGCCCCCCGACACCCACGCGCATGGCTCGCCCTCCGCGAAAACTTCGATGCTGCCACTCATGATGATGATGGTCATGGCCTTGACACACGGCCGCTTCCCCCTTTTTCCCGGTTCGGCGGCTTGCGCCGTCCCGGTCGTTTCGTCAGGACATGAACAGCCGGGAATACAGCGTTTCGTGCCGGATCGCCGCCACCTCTTGAAAAACAAACGCCGCACCCATTCGCTCGACTTCCGGTTTTCCGTCCACAATGTCTCGAGCCGCCCGCTCGATTTCCGGCAACAGGTCCCGAATCGTCCTCTGGGCGTCGGTCTGGCCCACCACCGACAGGCGCAGCGCGCATTGAACCACCCCGACCGCCCCGGCATACAGATACCCCGCCACGGCGTCCTCGGCCCCGCCGCCGAGATGCGCCCACAACCATCCGTGGACCACCGGGGCCTGGCCGAAGCACCGCCCTTCTTCGATCCACGCCCGGTACCTTTCGATGCCGGATTCCGGATACACCGCTTCCGCCAGTCGAACATACCGCCGGCCGATCTTCACACTCCCTTCCCGGGATTCCCGCGCCAGCCGGCTGAGCGTGAGACGCCGGTCCACCTCCTGGAGACGCACCTCTCCCGGCGAGCCCGGGGAGGTGAGTGCGCCTCCCGAAACGACGGCGTGGGCACAAAACACCCCCACCCCGTCGGTCCGACCGGTTCCCGCCCACACCGACGCCTCCAGCCACCCGCGCAACTCCCCCGGGCCGGACACCCGGCCTTCCCGCACCGCGGTCTCCAGGCCGAACGAGTGGGCGAACGCGCCGGTGGGAAATGCGGAATCCAACAAAGGCAAAACGCGAAGGTCGAACCCCATCCCCCACCTCTTCTAAAAGAGAAAATATCGCCGGCCCAGGGAGACCGTATCCGCGGGCTCACAGGTCGCCAAGACCCCGTCCACCCACACCTGATAGGTTTCCGGATTCACCTCGATCCGGGGCGTGGCGGAGTTGTTCACCATGTCCTTTTTCCCCAGGTTTCGACAGTTCTTCACCGGGACCACCCGCCGGCGCAATCCCAACCGATCCCCAATGCCCGCCTCCCAGGCCGCCCGGGACACGAAGGTGAAACACCGGCCCGGGGCGGCCGCCCCGAAGGCGGCGAACATCGGCCGGCCGAACACCGGCTGGGGCGTGGGAATCGACGCACCCGCATCTCCCATGGCGGCGTGGACGATCATGCCGCCTTTGATCACGAGTTCCGGTTTCACCCCGAAAAAGGCTGGTTTCCACAGCACGAGATCCGCCCATTTGCCCGGTTCCACCGAACCCGCGTACTCGGCGATTCCGTGTGCGACGGCGGGGTTGATGGTGTATTTCGCCACGTAGCGCTTCACCCGCTCGTTGTCGTTGTCGCCCCGTTCCTCCGGAAGGCGGCCCCGCTGTCTCTTCATTTTGTCCGCCGTCTGCCAGGTCCGGAGAATCACCTCGCCCACCCTTCCCATCGCCTGGGAGTCGGAACTCATCATGCTCAGCGCCCCGATGTCGTGAAGGATATCCTCGGCCGCGATGGTCTCCGGGCGAATGCGCGAATCGGCAAAGGCCACATCTTCGGGAATCCGGCTGTCCAAATGGTGGCAGACCATGAGCATATCGAGGTGTTCATCGATGGTGTTCACCGTAAACGGCCGGGTGGGATTCGTCGAGGACGGCAGGACGTTCGCCTCGCCCGCCAGGCGAATGATGTCCGGCGCATGGCCGCCCCCGGCCCCTTCGGTGTGATACGTATGAATTGTCCGCCCGGCGATGGCCGCGATGGTCGTCTCCACAAACCCCGCCTCGTTCAAAGTGTCCGTATGGATCGCCACCTGCACATCGTGCCGGTCCGCCGCCCGAAGGCACGCGTCGATGGCCGCCGGGGTGGATCCCCAATCCTCGTGAAGCTTCAGCCCGGCCGCCCCGGCCAGGATCTGCTCTTCCAAAGCGGCTTCGGTGGAAGCGTTCCCCTTGCCGAGAAAGCCGAGATTGACGGGGAAACCCTCCGCCGCTTCCAGCATGCGATGAATGTTCCACGCCCCCGGGGTGCAGGTGGTGGCATTGGTTCCCGTGGCCGGCCCGGTCCCGCCCCCGATCATCGTCGTGATCCCCGAAGCCAGGGCGGCCTCCACCTGCTGCGGACAGATGAAATGGATGTGGGCGTCAATGCCTCCCGCCGTGACGATGCACCCTTCCCCCGCCACCACCTCGGTGGAAGCGCCGACAATCATGTCCGGGCGCACCCCGTCCATGGTGTCCGGGTTTCCCGCCTTGCCCACTCCGACGATCCGCCCGTCTTTGATCCCGATGTCCCCTTTGACAATGCCCCAGTGGTCGATGACCAGGGCGTTGGTGATCACGAGATCGAGGACGCCGTCCCGGCGGAGCGCCCGGGCCGACTGTCCCATCCCGTCCCGCAGCACCTTCCCCCCGCCGAACTTGCATTCATCCCCGTACACGGTAAAATCTTTTTCCACTTCGACGACCAACTCGGTATCGGCCAAACGCAACCGGTCGCCCACCGTGGGCCCGAACATCCCCGCGTAAGCCTCCCGGGTCATCTCCAGGCCCCTTCCGGCCGCCGGAGATTCACCGATGTCGGGTCGCCCGGCGGGACCGTTCACGCGCCCGCGAAGGCCGTGCACCTCCCGGGCCCCGCCGAATTCCACCAGGGTCACCGGCTTCTCCTCCCCGGGCTCGAAGCGCACCGCCGTCCCGGCGGGGATGTTCAGCCGCATTCCCCGGGCCTTTTCCCGATCGAAATCGAGCGCCTCGTTCACTTCGTAAAAATGATAATGCGACCCCACCTGGATGGGGCGATCGCCCCGATGGACCACGGTGATCGTCACCGTCCGCCGTCCCTCGTTGATCCGGATGACATCGGAAGACAGGAACAATTCCCCCGGCTTCATCGTATCGCCGTCCCTTCCCCAGTCACCGCGCCTTCATCGCCCCCACCGGGGTCCGCGCCGCCCCGATCGGCGTCCCCGCCCGGCTTGGCCCCGGGCTGAATCGGCCGGTGAACCGTCACCAACTTCGTCCCGTCCGGAAAGGTGGCCTCGACCTGGACCTCTTCGATCATGTCCGCCACACCTTCCATGACGTCGTCCTCGGTGAGCAGCGTCCGGCCCCACTGCATCAGCTCCGCCACCGATTTTCCGTCCCGGGCCCCTTCGAGAATTTCGTGAGTCAGGATCGCCACCGCCTCGGGATAGTTGAGCTTGAGCCCCCGGCTTCGGCGGCGCCGGGCCAGATCCGCGGCCACCACCACAAGCAGCTTTTCCTTTTCCCGCTCCGTCAGGTGCATCCCGCACTCTCCTTCCAGCGTCGACCGTTCTCGGGCGCCCCCTTGCCGCGAGGATCAGACGGTGAAAGCAAGCTGTAGATGTGGTCAGTAGTGGAGACCTGACATGCAAGTTGGGTCGCCACAAATATTGCCTTACAACCCCGGACATTTGCACACGTCAATTGTTATAACAACACTTATATGTTATATTTAATTACATATCCTCAATCTGACAAAACATAAAGAAGAGACGTCCCCAAGGGTAGGTCGGCTACCCGAGGGGACGCCCCTCTTGTTCGCAACGGCAGTGGCCGGTCCGGCTTAAGCCTGCGCCATCAGATGCTGCCGGATGTAGGCGGCGGTCCGATCTTCGTAGGGATGGGGATCGACGGGCAATGGCCGGCCCAACCATTCGCGGTAGAAAGTCTGAATGTCCGGAAGGGAGTCGAAGACCGGCGGGTAGCCCGCCGGCACCGCCTCCACCTCCAAGAGGGCCAGGCACCCGGGACAGTAGTATTCCCGCAACACCTGCCAACCGGGCTCGGGGTGCATGTACGGCGGATAGATTTCCCGGAACTGTTCGGCCGTCTCCCGCACGAACACCTTGGCCTTCACCTTCCAGTTCACCCGGTAGTCCTCAAATTCCTGGCCGCAGGTGCATTTGACGATGGCTTTCGCACCGCCTTCGCACGGCTTGGCGACGATGGACAGATGATCGCTCAGGGGCAGCAGAATCTTCTCCGGCCAGGGCACCCGTTGCTGCAAACAGGCCACCAGAGCGTCGAAGGCCTCGGGGTCTTTCTCCCCGACGACGACCCGGAACAGCTCTTTCACCGGCATCCGGCCGTCCAACATGTCGGCCATCCGCTGGATTTTCTCGGGACTGACAGCCATGGGCATTCACCTTCCCCTATATTTTGCGAGATCTTCTCCTGGACGCACCGCCCAGAAAACCCGGCGGCGATCGAGATATAGGCGATAATCGGGCGGAACCAGCACCGTCGTCGCCGGCGATTCGACCAGACACGGTCCCGTGAGCACATTGCCCGGCCGCACCCGGTCCATCTCGTAGACATCCGCCTCATGCCACGCGCCGTTCCAAAAAACCGCCCTGCGGTCTTTCCGGCAATCCTCCGCCGGGGTTTCGCCGTCCAGGAGCGCCTCCGTCACGGTGGGCCGGACGCTGTCGTAATACCCCGTAACCACCGCCCTCGTGATCTGGTACCCGAACTCGGTGCTGCGGGCGGCCCGGGCGTACACCTTGTCGAAACTGTCCTCGAAACGTTCCGCCAATTCCGCGAGAGTCTGCGGCCCAATCTGCAGGCTCCCCGCCTGCACTTCTAGATCGTCCAACATACCGGCATACCGCATGCGCACACCCAGGACAAAACGCAGCCGGGCCGGATCCAGCCCTTCCCGCGATGCCTCCGCTTCGATCTGGCCTTTAAGAGTGTTCCAGGCCCGCCCCAGTTGATCCAGGGCGACTTGATTCAGCACCTCCCTCATCGCCTCTTCCAACCGCAAACCCCGGGCCAGCTGCTCGTCCACCCCGCGCCTGACCTCGGGAGGCAAAGTCTCGTAGGCGCCGCGCAGGATTTGGGCCGCGATCCCCGTCGGGTCCACGCCCGGCGGCGGGGGAACAAAAATGTCTGTAGAGATTTCCTGCCGCACGCCGTACTCCCCGCAAGCCGCGCCGAAGGCCGAAAATCCGGGCGCCCAGGCGGGGATCATCACGCCCGCCAGGTCGAGCCCGTGGGTGTACCCGATCACGTGCAGCGGTCCGCCACCTCCGTATCCGACCAGGTGGAAGACCTCCGGACCGAAGCCCATGCCCAGCATCACCTGCTGGAGGTGCAGCTTCAACGTGAGGTTGGCCAAGTTGTGAACCCCCCAGGCCGCCTCGAACACGTCGACACCCAGCCGATCGGCCACCTGCTCCTTAAACAGGCGCACAGCCCGTTCCCGGTCCAATTTCACCTGGCCGCCGAGGAAGTTGTCGGGGTTCAGATACCCGAGGATCAGGTTGGCGTCGTTGACCGTCACCGTGTCCACGCCCCCCTCCGGCCAGCACACCCCGACCCGGTACCCGGCGCTGTCGGGGCCGATGCGCACCCGCTGGGTCACCGGGTCCACTCGAACGTAGGAACCCGTGCCCGACCCGATCGAATCGACGGCCACCATCGGGGTATTCACCCAGAACTGGTCGATCATCCCCGAATCGCGGAGTACGATTTGGCCGTTGATGACCGCTCCGACATCGAAGGTCGTCCCGCCGACATCGGTGGCAATCAGGTACTTCAGACCGTAGACGTCTCCGAGAAACTGGGTGCCGATGATCCCGCCCGTGGGACCCGAATTGACCGTATGAATCAACTGGTCGTAAGCGGTGGAAACCGTCGTGCCGTAGTTGGTCAGCAGCCGCACCCCGGCCTTGCTGCCCTTTTCCCGGAAAGCGCGCTCCAAATCCAGCAGTTGGGCTCGGGAAGGTTCCGCCGCGTACACCTGGATCACCACGGCGTTCAGCCTCCCCGCTTCCCCCAGGATGGGGTGCACCCGGTGGGAGAGAAAGACGGGGATCTGTACTCCTCGCTCCCGCAACACCTCGCCGACCACCTCGGCGGTGCGCAATTCATGGGACGGGTTGACGAAGGAATTCAAGTAACAGATGATGATCGCCTTGACCCCCCGATCCACGAGATCCAAGGTCGCCCGCCGGACGTCCTCCTCGTACAGGGGAATCATCACCTGTCCCGTCGGCAGGATCCGCTCCCGCACTCCTTTGATGAATTCCCGACTCACCAGGGGTTCGGGATGAAAATGGGACACGGCGTGCAGCCGTTCCGGCAAGGATAAATGGTGCCAAGATTGCCGTGCCCGGCCGAACCGCAGGGTATCTTCAAATCCGGAACTCGTCAGCACCCCTAGGGGCTCCATGCCGGTGCGGCTCACTACCCGGTTGAGCATCAAGGTCCCCGTGTATACGACCAGCTCCAATCCCGAGGCGGCCTCCTCGAGACTCATGCCCCACTGGTGCGCCGCATCCTTCAGGGACTCCATAATCCCCTCCGCCACGGCCTCGGGAGTGGTTTGGGCCTTGCCGACGACAAACTGTCCCTCGGTGTCGATGAGAATGGTATCGGTCATCGTTCCCCCGGTATCGATGGCCAAGATTCGCGTCTGGCGTCGCGTCACACAACTCCCTCCCGTCTTCTCGTGTTTTGACTGATCCGGCACCTATAACCGGAACTCCTCGGGCAACTGCCACAGGTCCCGGAACTCCGACCACCAGCGGGGCCCCACATCCGCCAACTCCCCATACATGGCTCGCACGACCGGAGTCAAATCCCCGTTGAGAATCCGGGATCGCTCCCGTTGATAAAATTCAGCAAAATCCACCGAGCGCTCGCCCCGGGTCCGGCGGATCTCCGCCCGCTTCTGTTCGGACCTGTTCCGGTCGACGGCATATCGCCCGCGTTCGTCCTGGAAAGCGACGACCCCATAAACGCTTTCCATAATCCGCGGGGTGTAGATGCCGTCGTTCAAATCCCGCTCGCACAATTCCAGCGGACGCTCCAGCGGGTCTCCATAGCCCGGGCCGCCGTTGTATTTCATATAGAGGAGATCGCCGTTGGCGAACGAGCGCGGATAATAGGTGCCATAGGGCAACCGGGCCACCTCGGCGGAAGCCAGATCGTCCACCTCGGGCCGGTCCGGGTTGTCCCCTTGGGGATACGGTTTTTGTTCCTTCCACAGCTCCTCGATTCCCGAATGGTGCACATGCAGGGTATAGGACGCATAGGCCGGATAACCTCCGCAGTTGCCGGAGTTGGTAAACACCGAGCCCTGGTTCAGGCTAAAGGCCTGGGCTCCCTCCACGCCGAAGAAGACTCCCATCGTCTCAAACCCGGCGCCGCCCCTCCGACGTCCGTACCCGGCGCTGTCGGGCTTGACCCGGCGGGAGAGATAGCGGAGCCCCATCTGCAAGCGCTCCCAATCTTCCACATCGCCCATGTCCGCTTCCGGATTCCACATGGCGTACCCGTGGTCGATTCCGTCCCGGGCGGCATTCGCCCCAAGCCCGACGGAAGAAATCTCGAAGGTGGTGATCGGCGCGTAGATCCCCTTCGGTTCCCCTGTGGCGCCGCTGAGCAGGATGCCCCCCTGAGTCGGATCGGCCGTCATCCCGTATCCCGACGCTCCTTCTTCGATGTATCCCCTGCTGAAGAAACTGCGCTGGAGCGTCCGGTACAGCCCTGTATAGATCGGAATGGTCAGGTACCACGGCGTCTGTCGGGACAAATCGTATACTTCGTTGTTGTTCAGCCAAGTGCGGGGCGGGCGGTACGTCTCCAGGGCCAAGTTGTATCCCTCATTGACCACTTCGCTATAACCGAGCATCTGAGACAGCACGACCCACAACGCCCCCAACACCGAAGCCAGCGCCGTGTTCCACGCCCAAGGCCCGTAACCGCTGTTGCCCTCGTAATCGAGTTTCAAAGTGCCGTCCGACTGCACCACGACCTCGATCGGCAAGTGATGGAGCGTGTCCCTCCGGGCATGGGGTTGCCACGCTTCCTTGGAAAAGGGAGTGTCGGCAAAGGCCACCGACCGGTAGCGGCCGGGCACCAGGCGCTCCTTTACCCGCGCCATAAAATTCCGGCGGGAAAACTCGATCACTTCCCGCGACAGACGGAGATAAAAGTCCAGGCCGTATTCGTCGATAAATTGGATCACCGCCCGCTTGATCATCTCCGCCCCGGCAATGCGCGCCTTCTCGTCGAGATCGTAATACAGGGGCGTCCGAACCCCTTGTCTGGAGCGCAACAGGTAATGGGGCAACAGACGGCCCCGTTCCCCGATTTTTTCGTTGGTCATGTACAGGCCGTCCTCATACCGCGTGGTGGCCGCGACAATGTCATGGCCCGGCGTCACTCCGCCGATGTCCACCTGGTGCGTGACTCCGCCCGCCCAGCCCACCAGATCCCCCCGGTAAAAAATCGGCACCAAAGTGTGAATGTCGGTGGTGTGCACGTTGCCGAGCATCGGGTCGTTGTTGGAATAAATGTCCCCGTCCCGGATGCCCGGAAACTCCTCATACCCCGCCTCGATCATTTGTTTGATGTCTTCGCTCATGGTGTGCACGTGGACGATGATGCCCGTCGACAGCGCAACGGCGTCCCCGTCCGCAGTGAACAGGGCAAAGCAGGTCTCTCCCAGACTGCGGGTCAGCGGCGACGCCGCGATGTGCACCGCCACCTCCCGGGCCGTGACGGCGGAGGCAATCAGCTTCGTCATGGCCTCTTCCCAGCGAAACGGATCCTCCTCGCGCAGGGACAACTCCCGCAGCCCCGCATAATGTCCCGTTTTCCGGGTGCGTTCGGCCACCTCCCGGACCAATGTTTTCAACGAGGTCTTAGTGGACGAATCGATGAAAAACGGCATTCTTCCCCCTCCTTATCGCCGAATTGCACCTTACTTTCTACGCAAAGACCATGCCAACTTCATAGGCCCTGCCGCGCGCGCCTAAAAGCATGGCCGATGGTGTAACAACGGGTGTTTCAGTGTTTCATCGTGTTACCCCGATACAGGGATGAAACAAAAAAAAGCGGGCTCCTCATGCGCCCGTCTCCGGAGCCCGCCCTACAGCGGCCTTCACCGCATTTGAAACGCTTTCATTTTTCGATACAAGGTGATGCGAGAAATCCCCAGTTTTTCCGCCGCCCGGCTCACATTGCCCCGCGTTTCCCGAAGCGCCTCCTCCACCGCCTGCCGGTCGAGGAGAACCGGCCGCCGGGGCGGTCCCGCGCCGGGATCCCGCTCTTCAAACGGTCCGTCCAACCGGATGTCCCATTCTTCAATCCGCGGGCCGTCGCAGAAGAACACCGCCCGCTGGATGACGTTGCGCAACTCCCGGACGTTCCCCGGCCACGAGTGACCCATCAGCTTTTCCAGGGCCTTCCCGGAGAGGACCGGAGCGGGCTTGTTCATTTGCTCCGCAAACCGGCGAAGGAAATCGGCCGCCAGCAAAGGAATGTCTTCTTTGCGCTCCCGCAGAGGAGGGATGCGAATCCAGACGGCGGACAGACGGTAAAAGAGGTCTTCCCGAAACCGGCCGGCCCGCACTTCTTCCCGAAGATTTTTGTGGGTTGCGGCGATGATCCGCACATCCACTTCTACCGGGCGGCTCCCGCCGACCGGCACCACCCTCCCCTCCTCCAGAAATCGGAGGAGCAAAGTTTGACAATCGGGAGGCAAGTCCCCGACTTCATCCAGAAAAACCGTACCTCCGTCCGCCAAGACCAGTTTACCCGGTTGCCCCCGCTTCTTCGCTCCGGTGAATGCCCCTTCCTCGTAACCGAACAATTCACTGGCCGCCAGTTCCCGCTGCAGAGCGCCACAATTGACGGCGACAAACGGGCCGCCGGAGCGAGGTCCGGCCGCGTGGACGGCATGGGCGAACAGTTCCTTTCCGGTTCCCGTCTCTCCCGCAAGAAATAAGGGAGCCGACACTCCGGCCGCCTTTTTCGCCAAAGCCTTCGCCTCGCGCATGACGGAACTCTCTCCAATGATGCCGTCCAGGTCGTACAACGCCGACCACCCGCCGCGCCGCCGCGAAACGTTCGCCCGGGGCGGCCGGACATCCGCAACGAAGCACACCGCCCCCATCGCGCATCCCCATAGCTTATACGGAAAAATTTTCAATACCAATAGAATATTTCGATCAACCAAACGGTATTCATGGGCGGCACCCGGCTTGTCTTCTCCGCGCAGGGGAGCCTCCGGACCCTCGAGCAAGGGGAGCGCCCCGCCGGTGCAAAATCCCCACCGGGCAGCCGCGGCATTGGCCCGCACCACCTGCCGATTCCGATCCAAAACAAACACCGGCTTGTCCGTAACCTCCGCCAACTCTTTCCAAAGAAAGTCGGTGGATAGGGCGTTTCCCTGCAGTTCCCGCGCGATGCGGTCAGCCGCGGACTGCAACAGGGCCATGTCGTGACAGCGGTACCATTTCAGCCGGCTCGTCACGTCCAGCACTCCAAGCACGGTCCCTGTCACCGGTTCCCGTATGGGCACCGCCGAACATATCCATTCGTGCCAGCCGGTGCAAAAGTGTTCCGGCCCCATCACTTGAACCGCACGTCCCTCAACCGCCGCCGTCCCTACGGCATTGGTGCCCGCGGCGGCTTCGCTCCAGTCCGCCCCGCCGAAAAAATGCCGCCGGTCTACATGTTTCCTCAAGTGATGGGCGTCCACCAGGACCTGAAGCAACAAACCCTCCCCGTCCCCCAAGGCCACCACCACGCGATCCTGCCCCAGCTTCCGGTGTACATGTTCCATGTACGGGGAAGCCGCATCGATCAACCCGCGGTATAAATCGGAGAGCTCCGCCACATCCCGTCCCTCTAATCGAACCGGCGCCTCCTCCCGGTACAGATCGACTCCCAGCCGCTTGCACCGCCGCCATGAGGCGGCGATCCACTGCCGCTGGTCCGGGGGCAGAACGCCGCGGGACGCCCACTCCTCCCACTGACGCATCAGACGGACGAAATAGTTTCGCACACCGTCCCGATCGATGGCGCCGCTATTCACCTGCTCCCTCCCCCTCCTCGGATCGCCCGGGGAATGCAGCCCGGCCGGATCTGGCCCAACTTCAATTATAATTATAATCCGACTTCGTGTTATTTTTGATAGAAAAAAATATATATCCTTTATTCGATTTTTTTGCGATGGAGGAGGGGGCCGGGAGCGCCCTGGATGCGGGCGCCCCGGGTGACTCACGGGTTACTCAAACGTCGGCAGGCGATCGAGATTGTTCTCTTCCGTTCCATCGGCTTCACTGCGCAGGATGTCCCGCCCATAGCGGTGAACGACGTCGACGTGTTCGATTTCTCCTTTTTTCGCCTTTTCCACGGCTTCATCGTATTGGAGAATTTTTCCCGAATCCAATTTGACGCTCACGATGTCGCCTTCCCGGTTCTTTTTGACGGCGATGATCCGCTCCGCCATCTCGCAATCCCTCCCGAGTTGGATGGTCGGTCTCCCGTTAGTCTTTCCCGATGTTCCGAGGTTAAGCCGAAAACCGGACGGGATGTCGCCTCTCCCGATCACACTCGAATCACCGGCCCGCTGTACCCGATTCAAGAGCAGCGCTATGATGGGAAGCAGAAAGGAGACCGGCATATGAACCGTCCGCTTCGTCTGCGCGCGCATCACCTGTTGTGCGTTCACGGATTTCGCGGTATGGGGTACAATCCCGGCTTTGTCGACAATCTGGCGGCCATCGTTTACCGGTTTCAAAATGAACCGGGGCTTCAGATTCAAATCCTGCGGAATTTGGACGCCGTGTGCGCGGCCTGTCCGTCAAACGGCGGAGACATCTGCGAACAGGAACGTCGCGACCGGCATATTCAGGCCATGGACGACCGGGTGATCCGGCGACTGGGGTTGGCGGAGGGAGAGGTGTACGACCGGGACGACCTCGTCGAACGGACCGCCTCCCGCATTCGCCCCGAGGACTTGGACATCCTTTGCCGGGGCTGCGAATGGCTGCCGTACGGAGTGTGCAAGGAAGGACTCGCTTCCCTTCGCCGCCGGCGAGAAACGAAACCCGGTTCACCGGGAAAGGCATGAGGAGAAAGGGGACTATCCCGCTTCCCCGGTGGCCAAGATGGAAAAGAAGAGACCCTCGGGGGTGAGCCATGGACCAACGGCTGTCCCTCCCGCAATTCGTCTTTCTCATGATTTGGCTGGTTTTGGGGACGGGGATCCTCACGATGCCCTTCGCCATCGGTCAGTTTGTAGTCCGCGACGCCTGGATCAGCGCCTGCCTGTTCCCCCTCGGAGCCTCGGCGATCATCGGGGTCGTCGCACTCTTCACGCGGACATTCCGGGGAGCCACTTTGATCGAGGGGGTGCAGGCCGCCTTTGGGCCTTATGTCGGAGGCGCCGTCACCCTCTGGATCCTGATCGTCATGTGGACCACATCCTCCATCATGCTTCGCGAAATCAGCCTGTTTATCAATAACACCGTCATGCCCCGAACCCCGAATTTTATCATCACGCTGCTGCTGATTCTCCCCGCAGCCTACGCTGTATACCAGGGCCTGGAAGTCATCGGCCGGCTGGCGGAAGTCATCACCCCCGTCGGCATAGCCATTACCGTCACCTTGTACCTTCTGGCGATGCAGCATGCCGACTTTTCCCGCCTGCAACCGGTTCTGGCCGACGGCTGGGAACCGGTACTGCGCGGCGCAGTGGTGCCTTGGGGATTTGCCGCCGAACTCGTCTTCTCCCTCCTATTGGCCAACTCCCTGGAGCGCGGCCCGTTATTGCGGGGATTGTGGTTTGCCTCGGCCTTCATCAGCCTGGCCGGCGTGGTCGCCGAAACCACCATCACCTCGATTCTCGGCGCCAGCCGCACCTTCACCAACTTTCCCATTCTGGAGGTCGTCCGAACGATTCGCATCGGGGGATTTGTCGAACGCCTGGATCCCCTCTACGTCATGGGAGTAATTACTACCATGTTTTTGAAATTGTCCTTGTTCCACTACGGCCTCTGCACGGCCCTCCGACAATGGCTGCGCTTGAAGACCTCCCGTCCGGTCGTTTGGCCGGCGGCAGCCGTGGTGTGGGCCGGCAGCATCCTGTTGGTCCGGGATGCCGCTAAATTCCAGGATTTGGTATTGTTCGGCCTCTGGGGATACCTCCTGTTCACCGCCTTCGTCATCCCGTCGGCGGCCGTCGCGGTATACCGTCTCCGAAGGCACCTGCTCCGCCGGCGCGATCCATCCACGTCTGCAAAGAAAAAAAGAAGAAATTAACCGGCCACAGGGCCGGCTTTTTTACATCTTCTCGTCGAAAAATAGGCGGACCGCCCCATCTACAAGCCCTGTCCAGTCCGGCACCCCGCCGATATGCTATATCAGGTTCAAACGAAAGGAGGGACCGTTGGTGTTTGGTCCGTTCACCCGGTGGGCGGTGGTTTTTCTCATCATCTTCGTCCTGTTCTTCCTGATCGTCCCGCATCCGCACTACTACGGCGGGGGCGGCGCGGCCGCGAGTGCCTCCGCTGTGGGCGGCTATTACTGATGGCGAATCGGTCGCCTCTTCCGGCGGACGGTCCGATGCGCCGAAGTCCATGCGCCTCCTTCACCTTCTAGCAAAATACAGGAACGGAATTCCGATCGGCAGTCCATCCGGCCTTAGGGACCGGATGGCGCGGGAACTGTCGGGCTGTTGAGCGCGAGCGCAACAGCCCATCTCTTTTGTTCCTTCGGCCGGCTCCCGAAATGGTGTACAATACTTGCACAGGAAAGTATTGCACCGACCCGATCCAGCCGATTTCGGAATGTGAGGGAGGCCCCCGATGGGCAAGGCCGAATTAAGCTCCTCCGCATCCCGCCGCGCCGTGCGCCGGGTATGGAACGCTATCCGAACGTCCTCCATTCTCATCAAGGTGATCGGCGTCCTGCTGCTCACGGCGGCTCTCCTGGCGACGATTGCGTATATCGCGCCGGTCCTCCCGGTCCGGGAAGGAATCGGAATGTTTGCCGTCGGACTTTGGGCGTTGATCATGGCTTTGGTCACATATTACAATTGGCCGCTGTCGATGGGTTTTCTCGTCGTCCACATCGTGTTGCTCTTGCATCTGAACAACAGTCCGCTTTTTACCGACGCCGCGGCCAATTATTCATCGACGGCCGTGATTTTGGCGCTCAGTTTTGTGCTGTATGCCGAATTGCTCGTCATTATGATTTATTATGCTTACAACATCAGCCAACAAAAACAGCCCCGACCGGTCTCGGAACATGCCCTCGCGACGATTTTGTTCCGGATCGACCTGGCCCTGTACCGGATGCGGGTGCTTCTCATCCCGCTTTTGTACGTGGTCATCGTCGTCATCACCATTTTGGTGTTCGCCCAAATCTACAACAACCTGATCGCACACAGTTCGAACCAGCTCGTCTACTTCAGCTCGGGCGAAAAAGTTTCCGAATGGGATGCCTTGTACTTCAGTTCGGTCACCTTTTTCACGATCGGTTACGGAGATGTCGTTCCAAAAGGAAATCTTTTAAAATTATTTGTACAACTGGAAATGATCGTCGGGCATCTGATCAACGTCTTTTACGCCGCCACCCTTCTGAACTTTCTCATCTCCAACCTCGCCACCGGTCAAACCCAAAACCACCGGGACCCTTGACAAACCGGAAACCAAAGCGCTCCCCAAACACGCGAAAATCCCCGGAACCTTTTCCGTTCCGGGGATTCAACGGCAAAGCAGGAGGTTCATTCGGACAAGCCGCCCGAGAATGGCGGAGGGAGCGAATCCACCCATTCGCCCGTCATCGCATCCCACGAAGTCAGCGGGACGTCGGACACGGGAAGGTAGGCCAGGCGCACCTCCCCGCCCCCCGGGGCCTGGGAACTTCCGGGAATCCGGACATAGGCGAGGGTCATGCGAATCTTGCTCAGGAAAAAGGCCTCCGCCGCATCCGAAGGAACCGGAGCGCCTTCCGCATAGTGAACTCCGCCGGCAATGCCGGGGTCATCGGCAAAATACGCGTAATAGTTGATCACCCGTCCGGTCCGCTCGTCGACCGTAACCGCCACGCTGGACAAGTCGTCCCGGATCCCGTTGTGCAAATGGAGGAAGTCGACCACATACCGCGGTGGCCCCGGGGGCTTCGCCGCGCCGGCCGATCCGGATTTCGCCGCGCCGGGAATCTTCTCCGGCTCTTGCGGCGCCGCCAAGGCTCCCAACCGCCCGGGCAAAACCCGCTTCACAAACTCGACGGCCACCCCCACGGCCTGATCGGGCGTCACCGCCTGAGTGCCGGCGGCGGCCGGCCTTTCCGGCCAAACGGAAGGATCATCGGCGAAATTGGCCGATGTCACTTCGCCGGTTAACGCGTCCACACCGACGCTCGCCACGGACTTGTACCCGCGGGCAAACGTCAGCAGCCACACGGGGTGCCGGCCTTTGACGCCTCCATTGAGGCGGCTCTCTTGAAGGGTGAGATCCGTCCCGAGTCCCAGCACCGTCCGGGCCACCTGCTCCGCTCCCGCCGCGTTGAGTGGATCGTCGAGCAGGACCGGAGCGACCTGCCCCCCGGGCTCGAGAGGCTTGACCGGCTCCGAAGAAGGAATCGACGCCTTTCGGCCGGAACCGTCGATCCATTCCCCGGTTTCCGCATCCAGGTACAGCAAGTTAAAAGGAACGAGCCCCCTCCCCGGAACCAAAACCGGCGGCGACAAGTTCGCCGTATACACCAGGCGCGCCCGACTCTCCCCGGTCGATTTGCCGGGCTCCGGCACATAATGCAAAGTCACGTCCAAATCCCGGGCGAGCCGGGCGCGCGCATCTTCCTTCGAAACAGCCGGCGTTCCCTCCGGGAACGAAACGCGGGACCAGGAAAACTCATACTCGCTCACCTGTCCGTCCGGCCCGATCACGACGTGAAACCCGTCCCATGGAAAGGGAATTCCTTCGTGGACACGGGCAAAAGAAAAGCCGTATCCAACCAGTCCCGCCGCGCCGTACTGATCTTCGGCCGGCCATTCCACCGTTTGCTCAAATTCAGACGGCTGCAATTTGGCAGCCAGTGCCCGGGCCGCTTCCCGGGCCTTTTCCCGGTCCACGGACGGGGGAAACAACCGCCTGTCCTCGCGCCATTGCTGGAAGGACAAAATCGCACCGGTCTCGGCATCCACCGAGGCACTGACCCGTTCCCTCTTGCCGCCATCGCGGTCTTGCCAGTTCAGGTTCCACCGCCGCGGTCCGTCCGCACCGCCGGGATCGGAAGAATAAGTAAAAACCGTCCCTGCTCCCTCCGGAACGCCGAAGGCGTCCATCACGATCCGTTTCGCTTCTTCTACCGAAATCGCCGTTTCCTTGGGAGCAGATACCTCCCCGGCGGAGGAATTCGCCCGAACCTCCGCATCCGCCGGAACCCGCACTTCCGCCGAAGCACCGTCCCCCCCTTTTACCGGTTGATCCGCCGCTCCAGCCGGGACGCCGGCAAGGCCCAATACGACGGCCATCCCGATCGGAATCACCGTCCGCCCCAACACCGGCCCGTGGCCCATGTACTTCACACTCCTCGCCGCACCATACGCTGTCGGTCGATTCTATCATAGCTATCATAGCGGGAGGAGCACCTACCCACAAATGTCCGTTTCCGCCCTCCTGCCGGCACCACCCTCCGTTTGCGGCCGATTTACGGGACCACGTAACGGGCGCGGACCGGATCAACGGGCCGGACGGCGCCCAAGCCGCACGGGCCCCGGAATCATGCGCCGCACCGGTTCACGGGTTGCGATGCACCGACAGCAAGTTGTACAAGACCACCGCCGCCTCGGCGCGGGTTGCCGGATCATCGGGCCTGAACCGGCCTTCCGCCCCCCGCATGATCCCCAAACCGGTCACCACCGCCGCATCCCCCACTTCGCGGTCGGGCCTCCCGGCCATATCGCGGTACAGAATTTGAAAGATTCCCCTGGCATTTGCTAAATCCTGATACCCCAGTTCGCGCACGATGAGGTCGGCCACCGCCATCCGCGTCACCGGCTCATCCGGATGAAATTCCGGCGCCGGATCGATCCACCGCCGCTGCAGCGCCCATTCCACGTACGGGTACGCCGGATGGTCCGGGAGCACATCCCGGAAACTGGGCTTCTCGGGAAGGGGGCCGCCGTAAGGCGAGGCCGCTTTCACCAGCGCCGCGATAAAATCCCCGCGGGTCATCGGCTCATCGGGCCGGATCTTGCCGCCGATGGGCTGCAGCACCCCAGCCTGCAGCATCGCCGTCAACTCCTTTTCCGCCCAGTGCCCGCGAATCTCCTCCCGATTCCATCCCTCCGCCGGTTCCCTGTTCGTCCGGATCCACGTCCCCGACAGGGCATCCCATCCGATGACCGGCGAGGCGCTGACCGGCAAATACACCAGGCGCACCGGCCCGAGTTTCGGGTTCTCGGGGTTCTCCTGCAAGCGGGTGTAGACCAAGGTCATGCGCATCGCGTCGAGATAAGCCTTCTTGGCTTCCTCCGCCGGCTTCGGTTGACCTTCCGGATAGGCCGGCCCCCGCCCCTTGGCGGAATCGTCGGCAAAATGCGCGAAGTAGCTGGTCACCTTCCCCGTCTTTTTGTCCACCGAAACGGTGACGTTGGAGAGATCGTCGATCACCCCGTTGTGCAAATGCAAAACACGGAAGACGTAATTCTCGAAGAAAGGCGGCTTGACGATCGTGTCGGCGATTTTCTTGGCGTAAGCGATTGCCGTGTTCTCCGGCTGATCCGGGACCGCCAGAACCCCCACCCGATTCGGCAGCACCCTTTTGAGAAAATCGACCGCCGCCTGCCGGGCCTGTTGCAGGGTCACCTCCGGCGTTTCACCGTCGGACCGCCCCGCCTCCAGCGGAGCCGGCCCCCCGCGGTTCAGGGAAATCACTTCACCGGTCAGGGCATCGACCGTTACACTGACCATCATGGAATTGTCCGGCAGGACAAAATCGAAGTTCCAAACGGGATGCTGTTCGCCCATGCCGTCGTTGTAGTGACGGTTGCGGATCGCCGCGTTCTCCGGGAGTTCGAGAACGGACCGGGCGATCCCCTCGGCCTCCGCCTGTTCAAGGGGCTGGCTGCGTAAAGGAGGCGCCACCGGACCGCCGGGCACCAAGGGATCCGCCGCCGTCGCCTTAGGAGGAGACGCCTTTCTCCCGAATCCGTCGATCCACTGACCCGTGGCGGCATCCAGCACATACGGGGCGATCGGAGGATCCCCCGGGATCAACAAAGGCGGTACGACATTCGCCGTATAAACCATGCGCACCTGGGTTTGGCCCGCCCATTTTCCGGGGTCCGGTATGTAGTGGGCGGTCACCGCCAACTCCTCGGCCAGCTTGGACTGGGCCTCCCGAGTATCGAGTGCCGGCTTCGGGTCGGGAAACGACACATCCGACCAGAAAAACTGATAGGAAACGATCTGGCCGTCCGTTCCCACCATGACGCGAAAACCGTCTACAGGAAAGGGAACCCCGTCTTTGACCCGGGCAAAGGAAAACGCGTAGTTCATGAGACCGGTGGGGCCGTAAAGATCCCTGCTCGGCCACTCCGCCGTTTCCTTGGATTTCTCCGGCTGCAACCTCTGAATGAGCGCCAGGGCCGTTTCCCGGGCCTGATCCCGGTTGACCTCCTGAAGGGACGCGCGCCCCTGTTCCCGCCATCGCTGATAGAACAAGATCACACCGGTATCCGCGTCGACGGAGGCGCCGATCCCTTCCCCCCCTTTTCCCTTCGGCGCCATCTGCCAATTCAGATTCCACTTTCGGCGGCCGTCGGGTCCCCCCGCTTCAAAGGAATAGTTGAACATCGTGCTGTCTGTGTCCCGAAAGCCAAAGGCGTCCATCACCGCCTTCTTGGCCGCCTCCACCGGCACCGCCACGTCCTTGGGAGCAGGCACCCCCTCACCGCCCGAAACCGGGCGAGGAAGGGAGGGCACCCCTGCCGAGGAAGCACCCGCCACATCCGTCGCTTGCGCCGAAACGCCGGGAACGCCGAGAATCACGGCCACCCCGAGGGAAACGATCAACCGCCCGCCGACCGGCCCGTGGCCCATTTGCGTCACACTCCTCGCGGTATTCTTTTCCACCTATTTAGAACGATCATACCGAAGGAAACGATCTCCGTTAAATGTCCGTTTCGCCCCCGGAATCCCCTCCCTCCTCCTTGGCGTCCGATTTCAACGGCTCACCGGACCGGCTCGGAGCCGCGCATTCTTTGCCGTTCTCACCGTCCCCGGCGGTCATGCCGTCCCTACAAAAAAAGACAAGGACGGTCTTGACGCTCATCGCTCTCAAGACCGCCCTCGCCTCTCCGCTTCAGATCCGTCTGCCAGCCAGGATTTTGCCTTCTCCAACTGCTCCCGCACCGCCCCGGTGCCGGTGCCGCCCCGCACGTTGCGGGCGTCCACCACCCGCCGGGGATCCAGCACCTCGTACAGATCCGCTTCGAACAGATCCGAAAACTCCCGGTATTCCTCCAGGCTGAGTTCGTTCAGATAGCGGGACCGCCGCACACAGTGCAGCACCAATTTCCCGATCACCTCGTGAGCCTGCCGGAAGGGCAGCCCCTTGCGCACCAGATAATCGGCCAAATCCGTGGCATTGGAAAAATCCTCCGCCACCGCCCGGGCGAGCCGTTCCCGGCGCACCTGCATTGTGCGGATCATGCCGGCAAAGAGGACAAGCGCCCCCTTGAGGGTGTCGACGGTGTCGAACATCCCCTCCTTGTCCTCCTGGAGATCCTTGTTGTACGCCAGAGGCAGCCCCTTCATGACCGTCAGCAGTCCCATCAGATGCCCGTACACCCGGCCCGTTTTCCCCCGGACCAGTTCCGCCACATCGGGGTTCTTCTTCTGGGGCATGATGCTCGACCCGGTGCAGTAGGCGTCGTCGAGCTCAATGAATCCGAACTCCGCCGACGACCAGAGGATCAACTCCTCGCTCAGCCTGGACAGGTGCATCATCAGGATCGAAGCGTCCGCGAGAAACTCGAGGATGAAATCCCGGTCGCTCACGGCGTCCATGCTGTTTTCGTAGAGCCGTGCAAATCCGAGCTCCCGGGCGACAAACTCCCGGTCGATGGGAAAGGTCGTCCCCGCCAGAGCCCCCGCCCCGAGGGGCATCATGTCGATGCGCTTCCGGGCGTCCCGCAGCCGCTCGGCGTCCCGGACGAGCATCCAAAAGTAGGCCAGGAGGTGGTGGGCCAAAAGCACCGGCTGGGCCCGCTGGAGGTGGGTGTACCCCGGCACGATCACGTCGAGGTGCCGCTCCGCCGCCTCCACCAGCGCCCGCTGCAGATCGGCCAACAGCTCCAGGATCTCGTCGACTTCCCGCCGCAGGTACAGGTGCATGTCGAGGGCCACCTGGTCGTTGCGGCTGCGGCCCGTGTGCAATTTGCCGCCGACGGGGCCGATCAGGTCGATCAGGTGTTTCTCCATGTTCATGTGGACGTCTTCGTGGGCTACGTCGAAGGTCAGGGTGCCCGCCTCCAGCCGCCGCCGCAGCTCCTCCAGCCCTTCGACGATGCGCGCCACGTCCTCCTCGGGCAGAATCCCGCACCGCCCGAGCATTTTCACATGGGCGAGGCTCCCCTCCAAATCCTCCGCCGCCAGGCGCCGGTCAAACCCGATGGACGCCGTGTACTCCTCCACCAGCCGGTCGGTGGGCTTGGTGAAGCGTCCGCCCCAGAGCTTCACCGCACCCGCTCCTCCGCCCGGGGCGCCCCTTCCACCGCCGCCTTAGTCCCCCGGTGCACCTGGGCGTACACTTTGGTGGGCAGGCCCCACAGCTTGATGAACCCTTCCGCCGCGCGGTGGTCGAAGGCGTCCTCGGGATTGTAGGTCGCCAGCTTAAAGTCGTAGAGGGACACCGGAGATCTCCGCGCCACGGCCTGGAACTGGCCTTTGAACAGCTTCATCTTGACCTCGCCCGTCACCGTCCGCTGGGTCTCCCGGATGAAGGCGTCGATCGCCTGCTTGAGGGGCGAGTACCACAGGCCGTTGTACACCAGCTCGGTGTACTTCAGTTCCAGAACCGGTTTGAACTGGGCCACCTCCCTGGGCAGGGTGATGGTCTCCAGCTCCTGGTGGGCGCGAATCAGGATCAGCGCCGCCGGGGCCTCGTACACCTCCCGGGACTTGATGCCGATCAGCCGGTTTTCCACGTGGTCGATCCGCCCCACCCCGTGACGCCCGCCGATCTGGTTCAGCCGGGCAATCAGGGTCACCAGGTCGAGCCGCTCCCCGTTCAGAGCGACCGGGACCCCTTCCTCGAAGGCGATCTCCACGTACTCCGGCTCGTCCGGGGCGTCCTTGGGGTTGACCGTCCACTCAAAGGCTTCTTCGGGCGCCTCGGTCCACGGATCCTCCAGCACCCCGGCCTCGCAACTGCGCCCCCACAGATTGGCGTCGATGCTGAAGGGATTGTCCGCCGTGACCGGAATCGGGATCCCGCGCTCCTTGGCGTAGGCGATCTCTTCGTCCCGGGACCACGCCCATTCCCGCACCGGCGCGACAATCTTCAAATTCGGATTGAGCGCGGTCACCGACACGTCGAACCGCACCTGGTCGTTGCCCTTCCCGGTGCATCCGTGGGCCACGGCCACCGCCCCGACCTTCTCCGCCGTCTCCACCAAATACTTCGAGATGAGCGGCCGGGACAGGGCCGCCGACAGCGGATATTTTCCTTCATACAGCGCGTTGGCCTGGAGGCTCGGCAAAATGAACTCCCGGGCAAAGGTCTCCCGGGCGTCGATCATGTACGACTCCACCGCCCCGACCTTCAGCGCCTTTTCCCTGACAAAATCGAGGTCTTTTCCCTCGCCGACGTCCAGGCACAAAGCCACCACGTCGTAGCCGAATTTCTCCTTGAGCCAGGCGATGGCCACCGACGTATCCAGACCGCCGGAATAGGCCAGCACGATTTTCGG
>JASBVV010000076.1 GCA_029960885.1 Kyrpidia sp.
GATCAGGCCCTCCTCGATCAGCACCACCCTGTCGGCCAGTGCGACGGCCTCTTCCACATCGTGGGTAATCAGAAGTACAGTGATTCGCTGTTCCCGCCAGATCTCCTCAATCAATCGCTGCATCTCAATCCGGGTGAGCGCATCCAACGCCCCCAGGGGTTCATCCAATAAAAGAAGGCGCGGTTCAGTGGCCAGAGCCCTGGCCAAAGCCACCCGCTGCTTTTGCCCGCCGGAGAGCACCCCCGGCCATTCCTTTCCCCGGTCTTCCAGGCCCACCTGGGCCAAAGCTCTTTCCGCCTTCGCGCGCCGGTCGCCCTTCAACCCGATCCCGACATTATCGATGACCCGTTTCCACGGCAAAAGCCGGGCATCTTGAAACATGATGCGGGCTTCGACGTTCAGACCCCGCACCGGCTTGCCGTCGATGTACAACTCGCCGGACGTCGGCGTCTCTAATCCGGCGATGAGCCGCAACAGCGTGCTTTTCCCGCCGCCGCTTCGTCCGATCACGGCCAGAAACTCGCCGGGCCGAACCTCCAGGTCCACCCCGCGAAGAACCCGATGCTCACCAAAATCCTTCTTTAGGCCGCGCACCATAAGGTGGATCCCCCGTACATCAGCCCTCAGTTCCGCCGCGCTCATCGATCCCATCTCCTTTTCCGGTGTCACACATGCTGATAATTGGGATTCCACTGCAGGCAAACCCTTTCAAGCCACCGGGCCACGACATCGGCCAGCTTTCCGAACAGGGCATACAAGAGAATGCTCAACACCACCACATCGGTTTGCATGAACTCCCGGGCGTTCATGGCCATGTAGCCGATGCCGGCATCCGCGGCGATGGTCTCCGCCACGATCAATGTCAGCCACATGATTCCCAGCGCAAAGCGAATCCCGACCAAGATCGACGGCAGTGCCCCCGGCAGGATCACCTGCCAGAACAACGACCACGACCGGAGTCCATACACCCGCCCCATTTCGATCAACCCCGCATCCACGGACCGCAGGCCGTGCAGGGTGTTCACATAAATGGGAAATAACACGCCCAATGCCACAAGGAAGATTTTTGCCTGCTCACCGATCCCGAACCAGAGAATCACCAGAGGAATCATCGCCAGGTGGGGAATGTTCCGGATCATCTGAACCGAGGTGTCAAAAAATCTTTCCGCCAGCCGGGACACCCCGTTCACCAATCCCAAGACAAACCCGATGCTCCCCCCGATCACCAACCCCGCCACGGCCCGTTGAAAGCTGACGGCAATGTGGTGTACCAGTTCCCCGGTCTGAACCAGTTTCCACGCTGCACGGAGAACATCCGTGGGCGCCGGCAGGATCTTGTTGGACAGCACTCCGGCAGTGGACAACCCCTGCCACACGGCGATCAAAAAGATCGGCAACAACCATGGAATGACACGATGGATGAGCCGGTGAACCTCCCCGGAACGCTTCATTGGACGTCCTCCTTTCTTTCGGGGAACAGACGATGGGCCGCAATCTCGCCTGCGGGCCCCGATTCGACATGTTCCGCCAAGATCGACGATCGCCCGACGGGCAAGCGGGGGAACAAAAGTTCCGCCGTTCAATCCGCATGGACCTGATGTCGGCCATGAACCGCCTGCCACAACTGTTCCGCCGCCTGCCACACCCGCTGCTCAACGTCCGAATCCAAGGTCCACTGCCCGTCCCCGGCTCTCTGGACCCCGGAATCAAGGACGAACACCCCCTTCAGGATGCGGCGAGCTCCCAGAGCCTGCAATACGGGATTCAAGGCGTAGTCGAGGGCCAGGGCGTGGGCCAACGTCCCCCCCGAAGCGATGGGCAGAACCGCTTTCTCCGCCAGGACTTCCCGGGGCAGGAGATCCAATAATGACTTCAGTACCCCGGTGTACGCCGCCTTATAAATCGGGGTGCCGATGACCACTCCATCGACCGCCTCAATCAAACCGGCCACTTTGGCAATGCTTGGACTGTCATAACGGCCGAACATGAGATCCTCCGGGGGAACGTCCAACACACTCACCGCCGCGGTCTGAGCCCCCCTCTGTTTCAACCTCCGGCGCACCGCCTCCAACACCGCCGACGTCCTCGACGAAGGAGACGGGCTCCCCGAAATGGTCAGGATGTTCGCCATCCTCCACTCCTCCCCTCGGATTCGATTATCGCTGCGACGCCCGGTCCGCCCCAACGGCCCCTTCGGCAACCAGCCGATCGATCTGCTCGTCCGACCACCCCAGCTCCTTCAAGATCTCCACAGTGTGCTCTCCCAACAGCGGCGGCGCGGTCGGCGCCCCGTCCTCCACACGGCCAAAATGCAGGGGCAGCCTCACCGTAGGAAAGATGCCCGCCGTGGGATGGAACACCGGCACCACCGTCCCCCGCGCCTTCACGTGGGGATCTCGATACAATTGAGAAAACGTGTACACCGGCCCCGACGGCACACCGTGACCAAGCAACCGGGAAACCCAATGCTGCACTGTATTTTGCCGAAACGTCCGGGCCAGCCGCGGAATCAACTCCTCCCGATGACGAACCCGCTCCTCGTTGGTCGCAAAGCGGGCGTCGTCCAGCAGTGTCGGGTCCACACAACGACAGAATTTTTCCCACAACCCGTCATTGCCCACCGCCACCGTGATATAGCCGTCCCGGGCCTCGAACATCTGATATGGAACGGCGTTCGGGTGGGCCGTTCCCAGGGGCATCGGGTTCTGACCCGAGGCAAAATAGTTCCCCGCCAGATACGTTTGGCAGGCCACCAATGACTCCAGCAGGGAAACATCCACCCATTCCCCTCGCCCGGTGGCCTCCCGGGCCCGCAATGCGCCCAGGATCCCGATCGCCGCCCACATCCCGGCCGCGACGTCCGCCATGGAGAACCCGATCTTCAGGGGCGCCCCGTCCGGTTCCCGGGTGATGGACATGAGCCCGCTCATGCCTTGGGCGATGAGGTCATACCCGGGCCGGTCTCGATAGGGCCCCGTCTGCCCAAAGCCGGAGATGGAGACCAGGATCAGCCGCGGATTGATCTCTTTTATCCTCGGCTTATCGAAACCGAGTTTCGCCAGGGTGCCCGGTCGAAAATTCTCCACCAGGACATCCGCGGTTCGGACCAGATCCTCGAAGACCCTTTTGCCCGCCTCGGTTTTCAGGTCAACGACGACACTCCGTTTGTTGCGGTTGACACTCAGAAAATAAGCGCTTTCCCCATTCACAAAGGGGGGGCCCCACCTGCGCGTGTCGTCCCCGGCGGGCGGCTCGATTTTTACCACATCGGCGCCGAGATCCCCGAGAATCATCGTACAGAACGGACCGCTCAGGATCCGGGTCAAATCCAGAACCCGCACACCGTTCAACGGATTCACCGCTCCCCCTCCCTCACCGAGCCAAGCCGCGTCCAAAACAGCAGGCGATGTTTGATTTTCTCGAAGACCATCGTGATCCCGAGGATGACCAGGCCATTGAAGACCACGCCGGGACTCCCAGAACGGAAAAACAAAAAGGAGACTTCCGATGGGATCGAACCCTCGGAGCCTCCAGTAGTCTGGTCGGCAAGTCACTTATTCAAATCGATATAGTTGGATTATGGAGGCATTTTACCACCGTTCGCGTGGACCGTCAACCCAAATCATTGAGCTGTGCCAAAAATCACGTGTCAATGGGGTTGATTCATACGGCATATCATGATAAAGTGGGTTTAAATCCAATTAAATCAGTTTGTTAACAGGACTATGCCGACCAGTTCACTGGAGGCCCCCGATTCCCGCAAAGAATAAGCGGATTTGGGGGTCTTTCCTTTTGGAAAACAGGGTCGGCCACAGAGGAGGAATGATCGAACCATGTCCCAGCCAACCGGAATTGTCTTGTGGAGTCGGGAAGGGTGTCATGCCTGCGGGCGGGTCAAGGCCTTTCTCCAAGAGAAGGGCTACACGTACGCTAACATCGATGTGGCAGAGCGAGATCACCTCCGGGACATTCTCGAGGCCAAGTACGGCATCCGGCACGTCCCGGTGGTGGAGGTGAAAATCGACGACACCGCCTATCGAGCGGTCATCGGCGACGATTTGGACCGTCTGACGACCCTATTGGAGAATCGATGAGATCCATCCGGGATCGAACCAAGGGAGGAACGAAAACATGGTGGAGTTTGTCACAATGGCGCCCACGGCGGGAGACAGCCGGTACGTCGGTACATCCAATCTGAGCGCCACGCGTTTTGACCCGTGGACCGCGGCGTCCGACCGCCAGCCGTCTTTGGAGTATCTCGAACAGATCGCCCGGGCCGCCGAGGAAAAGGGGTTCTCGACCCTGCTGCTTCCCGTCGGCGGAAACTGCCTCGACTCTCTGGTGGTCGCCTCGGTCCTGGCTGCCAAGACCCAGCGACTGAAGCTTCTCTTTGCCGTACGGCCCGGGGCCACCGTTCCCGCGGTGTTGGCGAGGCAGTATGCCACATTGGACTATCTGACGGGCGGAAGGGCGTTGATCAACGCGGTCACCGGCGGATCGCCGGTGGAACTGGCCGCGGACGGGGATTTTCTGGACCACGACCGGCGCTATCATCGCACCGCGGAATTCATTCGCGTCGTGAAGCGTCTCTTTACCGAAGAAGCCGTCGATCATGAAGGGGATTTTTATCGGCTGAAAGGCGGAAATTTACCCCGCAAACCGGTCCAGCGGCCGCGACCTCCAATTTTCTTTGGCGGGGCGTCGCCCGTGGCTAAGGAAGTCGCCGCAAGGGAGGCGGACGTCTACATGATGTGGGGAGAAACCCTCGACAATATCCGCGCCCGCCTTGCGGAGATGAAATCCCTGGAATCCCGTTACGGCCGGAAGTTGAAGTACAGCGTGTCCTTTCAGGTGATTCTCGGGGATACCGAACAGGAAGCCCGGGACAGGACCGAAGAACTACTGGCTCACATGGATCCCGCCATCATAGAAAGCAAAAAGCGGGCCGGGGCCGCCGATGAATCGGTTGGACACAAGCGGTTGACGGACCTGATGGAACATGCGCGAGAACGCCGGTTCTGGCTGGGTCCGAACCTATGGGCGGGCTTGACCCAGGTACTGGGGGGCAATTCCATCGCCCTGGTGGGCACGCCGGAACAGGTGGCGGACCGGGTGGTGGAATACGTCAGACTGGGTCTGGATTTCGTTTTGCTGCGGGGATTCCCTCATCTGGAAACCATTCAGCAGGTGGGAGACAAGGTCATTCCGTTGGTGCGCGAGCGTCTCGCCGGCGAAGGCGAAGGGAGGGTTGCGGGATGAGTCGGCCGCGCCCCCGATCGTTATCCATTTTCGAGGAAGAGGTTCGGGGAGTGTTGGCCGCTTCCCACACCGGGGCCGACATCGTAGAGGGTGTGCGACCGGCCTTACGGCGGCTGTTGGCGTCCGACGAGGTGCTTCCGGTCGAGTGGCGGAAACCCCTGACCCATAAATACGGCCAGTACCTTCTGTACCAGCCCAAGGATGAGGCGTTTTCCCTCATCGCGTTTGTCTGGGGGCCCGGCCAGGCCGCACCGATCCACGATCACTTGGTGTGGGGGGTCATCGGCGTCTTTCAGGGAGAGATCGAGGAAACCCGTTATAAACTCGTTGGGCCCGGAGACACGGAACATGCGCCCCTGGAACCTGTGGAAACCGTCTCCGCGGCAGTGGGGGATATATCTCATGTGTATCCGCCGTCCCGGGATATCCATCGGGTGTCCAATCCATCCTCCTCGGTCACGGCCATCACCCTTCACGTGTACGGAGCGGACATCGGTACCCGGGAACGGCATATCTATGACCCGGCCACCGGACGGCCCAGCACGGTGGTGACCCGGCACGACCATGATGAAGCGATATTCCATTAAAAGTGCAGGGGCAATGGGGGCCTTCCGGGGGTTCGTGCTTGCCTTGGTCCTGGCGGTCACCGCGGCGTGCGGCACCTCCGGGAGCTCCGCACCCGGGACCTCTCCATCCGGCGGGGGAGACAAAGGCGGGCAGATCCTGCGGGTGGCCTATCAGAAATCCGGAACGTTGATGGTGCTCAAGGCGCGCGGGACCTTGGAAAAGCGGCTGGGAAGCCTCGGCTGGAGCGTGCAATGGGCGGAATTCTCCACGGGACTGGATGTGCTGCAAGCCCTGGGTTCAGGCAGCGCCGACATCGGCATCGCCGGCGACGCACCGTCGATTTTTGCCGAAGCCCGCGGGCTGGCCATTGAGTACCTGGCGGCCGAACCGCCCTCTCCCCGCAGTGAGGGCATTCTGGTCCACAAGGACGCCCTGATTCACCGGGTGGCCGATTTAAAAGGGAAAAAAGTGGCCTTTAACAAAGCCTCCATTTCCCAGTATCTCCTGGATCGAGCCCTGAAGGCGGAAGGCTTGTCGCTCCCAGACATCCAACCGGTGTACCTGGCGCCGCCGGACGCCCGGGCGGCTTTCGAACAAGGCAGCGCCGACGCCTGGGTGGTGTGGGATCCGTTTTTTGCGGCGGCGGAACAATCCGGTGGCCGGGTATTGCGGGACGCCACGGGGCTCACCGCGTACCGCACCTTTTACCTGGGGGCCAAGGGATTCGCTTCGGCTCATCCTGACGTGGTGAAGGCGGTGGTGGAGGAAATCCAACACACCGACGACGACATCCGCAAAAACCCGGACCAGGCGGCCCAGGTGCTGGCCGAGGCCACCAAATTGGATCCCGGTGCCTGGAAGCTGACCCTCAAGCGCGAGGAACTGGGAGTGACCTGGATGGACCAAAAGGCGGTGGACGATCAGCAAAAAAACGGCCGACGACCTCTACCGGATCGGCCTGATCCCCAAACCCCTGCGGATCCAGGATAATGTGTGGAGACCCCCGTTCTAGATCCGCTCCTACACTCCTACCGTGACCTCTATAAAAAACGCCCGGGTTTGGTCACCCGGGCGATCCTCTCCCTCCGCATTCGCTCGGACCCCGTCCGCACAAGGCGCCCCGAAGGCGGCGCGGGAGCGTCCATTCGGTCGCCGCAGCGGTTGCGCGCCCGGCACCCGGTGAGTCTCTCTCCCCTGATACGGGGGGTGGATCCCGTAAGTCTTCCCGTTCGGGCGGCGACATTGGCTGATCTCTCCCATCGAGTCACCCATTCCCGATATCCGTCTTCCTTGCCGTTCACGGCAGCGGAGGATGACTCGGCGGCCGATGTGGATCAAGCATTCGTATTAGGGACGCTTACCTCGGATCTTTCGTTTTTCCGATGAGGCGGCCCGACCGGTTCGACGTTCCGACTCGCGCAGGTCATGCAAGAGGTCCTGGAGATCCATGTATCGAACCAGAATCCTCACTCGGTCTTCCGGACCCGCCCAATGCCACTGTTCCAGCAGATCCTGGATTTCCCTGGTTATACCTTCAATCCTGGACGCGGCCATTGGCTCCGCACCTCCCGTCCGTGTCGGTATCGGCTTTACCCATCCCTATGACTATCGCTCAAACCCCGTTTGCAGGCCTCCCCCGGGATTGTGGCCGGAGCCGGACCGGACATCCCCTCGTCGGCCGCTCACCGGCGGAAACCTCCGCTTTTCCGTCCGCTCGATCTGAACAATTTGAGCATCGTGAACAATAATTTGGACACTCCCGTATTCAAGTCCTTCCAGAGCTTCCATGATACGATGCAGCCAAGGGTGCAGGGAATGAGACTCGATGTTCTGCGCCACGGAACTCCCTCCCTTCATCCGTCCCTGGACAACGACCCCGGCCCCCCCGACGGGGCGCCCGATTGGAGATGAGTTTATTTAACAAAAACCGATATGTCAAGTATGAAATAGGGTCCTGAAAAACGAAAGCCCCTGACACAGGCTGATCCCGAAGATCCGCCGGGTCACAGGGGCCTCCAGTCGACTGGTCGGCAAATTCATATTAACAAATTGGCTCACTTGGTTTATAAGATCACTTTACTCCAAATTCAAAGGGTTCGTCAAGAAAACACACTGCCCAAGCGCTCGGCCTCCCCCAATACGAAATGATTTCTCGCATATTATAACATAAATATACTTGACTAATATGTCAAATCGGATTAGAATGCCTGGCATAGGCAGCCCACCATTTCGCAAGGTCTGAGACCGAGAAGGGAGGAGTGGACATGACAGATCGCTTCCCGGATCAAAAGGGAATCGGTGAGGATTGGTGGTCGGTGATCATCGGGCTGGTCATCACGAGTGCCGTTTTTGTCGCCTACCGAGCCGGCGCGCCTCTGGATTTTTTTAAAAACGCTCAGCCCGCGGAGTGGCCGACGAAGAGCCTGACAGCCCATTTTGCCCAGCAGATCGGGTCTTATCTTCTCTTGTATGTGGTGCTGGTCGTCCTGACGGGCTTGGCGGCCTGGAACTTGCGGGAGCGTTTGGACCATTATGTACCGGCGTTCACGGTGTTGTTCCTCATTTCCGCCGTCGTCTTGGTCCTGGGAAGCCAGCATGCGCTGAAGTATTACGGCCTCGAATATCCGTTTTGGGCTTTGATCATCGGTCTTGTGATCGGGAATCTCGTGAAGGTTCCGGACTGGTTCCAAACGGCGGCCGGCCGAAGTGAATTTTACATCAAAACATCCATTGTGCTCCTCGGCGCCAACCTTCCCTTCACCATCATCGTCCGGGCCGGTGCATGGGGATTTCTCGAAGCGTTGCTCATCGTGGCGGCGGGTTTTGCCGTGGCCTTTGCCGTCGGAAAGAAACTCGGTTTCGATCCCCGGTTCTCTGCGGTGATCGGTGCGGGGGGATCCGTGTGCGGCGTGTCGGCGGCGATCGCTGTGGGAAACAGCGTGAAGAGTCCGCAAAAACAGGTGGGCTACGTGGTGTCCCTGGTGGTGCTCTATGGATTGATCCTGATCTTCATCCTCCCGGTCTTGGCAAGGTTGCTTCACCTGCCGGACTCGGTGGCCGGGGCGTGGATCGGCGGATCGGAATTGGCCGACGCAGCCGGACTGGCGGCTGCCTCTCTGGTGTCGGATACGGCGGTGAAATCCTTTACACTCGTAAAACTCAGTCGCGACGTATTGATCGGCATCCTGTGCTTTGTATTCGGCACCCTGGCCGTGACCCGTTGGGAAACCGCGGAAGGCGATCGGTTGGGCCCCCGGGTGATTTGGGAGCGGTTCCCGAAGTTCGTGCTCGCCTTTCTCGTGGTATCGGGGTTTGCGACCTATTGGCAGGCGCACTACGGTCAATCGTTCAGCGACCACGTCACAGCCAATTTAAACGCCCTGCGCACCTGGCTCTTCACCCTGACTTTTTTCTGCATCGGGATCAACACCCGCTTCCGGGACATCCGGGTGCTGGGTGGAAAACCCATCGCAGCTTTCACCGTCATCGTCCTTGTCAATGTCGTACTCGGGTTTATTTTGGCGAACCTGTTTTTTGGAGGGATTCTGGGGAGGACATTGTAAAGGCTCCGGACCGGGCAACGCGCCGCAGGTTCTGTAAGGGCGGGGGGAGAAGCCCCGCCCTTTCCCTCTCGGCGGAGAACGTGTCGCCCTCCTCTTGCCAACCGGCCACAAAAACGTCATCCTATAAAGTATAGAGCACGCGGATATGAGAGTGCCGGCGAGGGTACCTCTGACTCTACACCACGGCGAGGACTCCCTCTCGGGCACCAATCCCCTTCTCGGAAGCGGCGCCGTCGGTGTATCGGGAGGCAAGAGGATTGTCAAAAGAGCCAAACATTCTCATTCTTACCGGAAGCTTTGGAGATGGACATCTTCAGGTTGCCCGCGTCTTGAGACATGGGTTTTATAAGAAAGGCGTCCGGAACGTGCGGATTCTCGACCTGTTTGCGGAAGCCCATCCGGTCATTAACCAAGTGACGAGATACGCCTATCTGAAAAGCTACGGGTTGGCGCCCTCGATCTACGGATGGATGTACACGTCGACCCGGGATATGGAACAGGACGGCGTGTTTGCAAAACTGCTGAATTCGTTCGGGATGCAAAAATTGCGGGAAATTCTGCAGGACGAGCGGCCGGATGCGGTCATCAACACGTTCCCGGTGTCCACCATGCCTGAACTGCGCTTAAAAATGGGCATCGGGATTCCACTGTGCACCGTGATCACCGATTTTGCCCTGCATCAGCGGTGGTTGCACTCCGAGATCGATCGATACTATGTCGCAACCGAGGACTTGAAACGCAACATCATGAAACGCCACATACCGGAAGACAAGATCGTCGTCAGCGGCATTCCCATTCGGGAGTCGTTCGACGGCCCCCGCGATACCGACTCCGTGTATCGCAAGTATGGGCTGAATCCGGCGAAGAAAACGGTCCTCATCATGGGGGGGGCCTACGGTGTCCTTCAGAACACGAGACAGATTTGCAAAGCCTTGGCTCGTGACGACCGCCTGCAGGTGCTGGTGGTCTGCGGCAAAAATCACACGTTGCGGCGCATATTGCGGTCGTCGTTGGCCGATCGCCCGTCGGTGCGGATCTTCGGCTTCGTGGAACAGATTCATGAATTGATGGCCGTGGCTTCCTGTATGATTACCAAGGCGGGCGGTGTGACCCTGTCCGAAGCGATTGCCACGGGACTGCCCACGGCGATCTTTCGGCCGGCGCCGGGTCAGGAAAAGGAGAATGCGGAATACCTGGAACAAAAAGGGGCGGCTCTGATCTTCGATGATGTGGAGATGCTGCGGGCGCAGTTGATCTCCCTGTTGCAGGATGAGGCCCGCCTGGGCGAGATGAGACGCGCCATGATTGCACTGCAGAGACCGAAAGCCGCGGACAGAATTGTCGACCATGTTCTGGACATCGTCAGGAGGTCGGGATCCCGGGCGACCATGGCACACCGTTAGCGGATGGGAAGGGGATCGGATGGAGATTTTGAAAAGGGCGCGGTTGGCGGAGAATCTGTTGCCCGTGTCCATCGTTTTGTTTTTGGTGGAATTGGTTCGGGGCGCGTACCTCGGTTCGTTTTTGCCGACATACGCCACGAGCCAGTTGGGCCTGTCCGTCACCACCGTCGGGACCGCCGTCACCGCCCATTTTGTGACGGATACCCTCACCAAAAGCTTTCTCGGCCATTTGCTGGACCGCTTTTCCACCCGAAAAGTGGTTTTTGGAGGGCTCCTGATTTCCCTTCTCGGCCTCTTTTTCACCCACGGCATCCCCCGGACCTGGGCGGTGATCCTGGGAGCGGCGGTGTTCGGCATCGGCATCTCCCCGGTGTGGATCGTCGCGCTCAGCACCGCCCGGGAGGCGGACCGGGCGACCCAGATGGGGGCGTTGTACACTCTGTGGCTCGCCGGGCTGGGAGCCGGGCCGATCATTCTTAATTTTTTTCTGGAAACCGGCTACGGCATCTCGTTTTGGCTCATCGCCGGGTGTTGGATCCTCGGCTGGCTGCTGTCGCTGCGGCTTCCGGGCGGGACGATCTCCCGTGCCGACGCCCCCTCGTTTGCCGCCCAGTGCCGGGCGCTGTGGCGGCGGCTGAAAGCGATGCGGCCACTGCTGCCGGGCATGGTGCTGCAAACCACCGCCGCGAGCATGCTGGTGCCGATTCTGCCCAGCTACGCCACGCAACATGTGGGGTTGAGTTATAGTCAGTATTCGTATGTGTTGATCGCCGGGGGACTGTGCGCGGTTCTCGGCATGGTCCCCATGGGGCGGCTGTCCGATCGGCAGGGGCGAAAATGGTTCCTCGTCGCCGGTTTCGCCGCATTTGCGTCGGGTCTTTATGCCATGACCTTGGTCAGCGATCTCTACATGGCTATGGTTCTGGCCATCGTTCTCGGCGTGTCATACGCCGCGGTCCTGCCGGTGTGGAATGCCGTCCTCTCGTATCAAGTCCCGGAAGACCAGATGGGCCTGGGATGGGGGATTTTTTCGAGCGTGGAGGGCATCGGGGTGATGATCGGGCCGGTGCTGGGCGGCCGGATCGCCGACCTGTACAGCGAAACCGGGACCATCGTCGTCAGCGCCACCCTGCTCGGAAGCCTCGCAGTGTTTTACCTATTGCTCCCCTTTTCGCGATTGACCGGAGAACGGCGCAGGCCGTAAGACCGCTCACCGCCCTTCCCCCCGGCGCACCGGTCGACGTCCCGTTTCGCGACAGGCGACCGGCCACGTCCATGGCGTAACCCCTGCTCTTGGGCTCACGCACCCGGCATCCGCGGAATACAGTACCCCAGATCACCATGGAGAGAAGGGGTACGGCCATGCAGATCCATGTCGTCCAGCGCGGCGAGAGCCTTTGGCTGCTCTCCCGACGATACGGGGTGACAGTCGGCCGGATCGCCGCCGCGAATGAACTCCCCAATCCCGATGTCTTGGTGCCCGGTCAGGCGCTGGTCATTCCCACCCCATCCCCGCCCGGGCCGAAGCCGGCCATCGACGTGAACGCCTTTACCTTTCAATTCGATCCGGCCGGCGCCCAGGAGGTCCGCCGGGTCGGGCGGCATCTGACCTATCTGTCTCCGTTTGCCTATCGCGTCCGAAGCGACGGAAACCTGGAGCCGATCAACGATACCGGGCTGATCCGGGCCGCCCGAGCGACCCGGGCGGTGCCAATGATGTCAATTACAAATTTTTCATCGACCGAGGTCGGCTCGGATCGGGCACACGCCGTTCTCGGCAGCACCGCGGCGCAAGATCGACTGTTGACCAATATCCTCACGACCATGCGCAACAAAGGATACCGGGGACTGAACATTGATTTTGAAAATGTACTGCCGGCGGACCGGGAGCGATACAACGCGTTTCTGCAACGGGCCGTCAACCGGCTGCACGCGAACAGCTATTTTGTATCGTCCTCCCTCGCACCCAAAACGAGCGGCACCCAGCGGGGGCTGTTGTACGAGGCGCATGACTATCCGGCGCACGGGCGAATTCTCGATTTTGTCGTCCTGATGACTTACGAATGGGGGTACCGTTTGGGCCCTCCTCGGGCGATTTCGCCGGCGGATCAAATCCGGGCGGTGCTGAATTACGCCGTCACGGTCATTCCCGGGAACAAAATCCTGATGGGTTTCCAGATCTACGCCCGGGATTGGCGAATTCCCCACGTGCAAGGGCAGCAGGCGGAGACGATCAGCGTGCGGGAGGCTGTCCGCCGGGCCGTGCAACACGGCGCGGAGATCCACTACGACCAGCAGGCCCAGTCTCCCTTCTTCCGGTATTGGGACGCCCGCGGGCAGGGCCACGAAGTGTGGTTCGAAGATGCGCGAAGCGCCCAGGCCAAGTTTGACCTCGTAAAAAATTACAATCTGCGGGGAATCAGCTACTGGGTGTTGGGTTTCCCGTTTCCGCAAAATTGGCTGTTGCTGGAGGAGAACTTTCAGGTGCGGAAGTTGTAGCGGATGGCGGCGAAGCGCAGGCAAGCCGTCCCCGGCGGTGACGGCCTCGCATCCGGCGGTCGCGTTTCCAACCGGGCAACCGCGCCCATGAACGGGGACCGCCCGGACTGCGGCCGTTTGGACACCCGATGGCTGCGTTCACACCTCCAAACCGCCCTCAGGAACGGCTCCCGTCGGGGTTGCGGCCGGTTGCCGCACGCAGCGCCGCCATCCCTTCTTTGCACACACCGCAGGGCAGCCACCGGCATCCCTGACAGAGCACATCCAAATCCTCGGGGGCCACGGCGGCGGCCGTCCGCCGGACCAGCTCGTCCCGGGTATAGATGCCGCCGGCCGTGAGCCCCAGTTTTTCGATCACGCGACCATCCATGGCCTGGATGTGGCGGTCCCTGCGCTCGCGTTCGCAAACATCCCCGCCGTTTGACGGGCAGGCCGAACAAACGGCATCCAAGTTGTTCAGGACTTGGATCTGCAGTTCGGGCTCGCCGTGAAATCGCCGCACGATCTCGCTCATATTGACGACAAACTCGTCATCGTACCCCATCCCGCGAAACCCGTGGATACATAACAGGTGGTGGGCCCGAAGGCGAAGCGGGCGATCCATGGCAGCATCCCCTTTCCGGCTCAGCTCACCAGATCGTCTTGAGTTGACCTCCTCACCCTTTTGGTGGGGGATCGGTAGAGCCTTCATCGTTCGAACAACTCCTGAATCGGTTCCGGCACCGGATCGTCAAAATCTTCCCGGACGTTGGCAATCACGATCTCTTCTCCGCCTCTGCACGCGCCACGAGTTTTGAAAAACGCGTCTCTTGGCCATTCCCGATACCGTGAGGTAGTGAAGAACCCTGCGATCATGTTGTTGGCCGCTCTAACTCTAAAATAAACCAGGCGGGACTCCTTCTTCCACCGGAGAAACATCTCCGGAGAGACATCTTCGCTCGCAATCTTTCAACCAATCCCCGCCGAATATACCAACACTCTCAGGTTGTTCGTCCCCTGGGAGCCAGGTGTTGGCCACGGCGGCGGAGTGGTATAGTGGAATGGTGAGATGAATCTATGTTGTGGGTGCGATACCATGGACCGATACCTATTTAAACCCAACAGGGAACTTCTTGAATTAAACGCGATGGAAATGGACGAGGGACTTGTCCACTTTTTCCGCGATGTGTGTGGAATGGGCGACGCCGGTGAACCCGTCGAATTCGAATTCGTCAACGAAAAGGGAGTTTCGCGAAAACTGAAAGTGAACCTGCCGGAGAAGCTGCTGCAGGGGCGGGGCATCAAAGGTTTGTTTGCTCCATATGGAGAAGCGGATTATCTGTTCATCGAAGCCGGCCCGGAGCGAACGGTTCGGGTGTCCGACTGGTCCGGTCCCGCACGCGGACAGGAATTCGCAACAGACCATCCGTCCACAAAGCAGCGGATGGAGGACGTGCTGCAAGCCATGTGCCGCATGAAACAGCGGGACGAAGTCTGGTTTCAACTCTACGAAGCGGCCAAACAGTTTGCCGTGACCCGCATGGACGACTTGATCTGCCTGCCTCACATCCGCGAACTGGAACCGTTCGAATATCAGTTGAAAACTGTCAAAGCCGTCATTCACCGGTTCAAAGGGCGCGCACTCCTGTGTGACGAGGTGGGGCTCGGCAAAACCGTCGAGGCGGGAATCTGCATGATGGAATACATTATGAGAGGATTGGCGAAGAAAATTCTCATCCTGGTCCCGCCTTCCCTGGTCAACCAGTGGCACGAGGAAATGAAACGCAAGTTCAACCAGGACTTCGTCCGCTCCGACGATCGTGAATTCGTCAGATTGGGCGAAGACGCCTGGAGGCAATACAACAAGGTCATCGCCTCGATTTCGACGGCCAAACGCGCCAATCACAGCCGCGTCATCTCGGGGATTCACTATGATTTGGTCGTGGTCGACGAGGCGCATCACGTCAAAAACCGCAATTCTGTCGCTTGGCAATTTGTCAACAGTCTGAAGAAAAAATATATGCTGTTGCTGACGGCCACGCCGGTGCAGAACAGCCTGGAGGAACTGTATAACCTGATCACTCTGCTCAAGCCCGGGCAGTTGAAGACCTACCAGCACTTCCGCCGCCATTTCGTGGCGGACAACCAGGGCATCGAGGTCAAAAATGCGGACAAGCTCAAGGCTCTGCTGTCCGAGGTGATGATCCGCAACCGGCGCAACCGCGTCGACGTGAAGTTCACCAAACGGGAAGCCCATACGAAGACGGTGCGGTTGTCGGAACCGGAAGAACGGCTGTACGCCGACCTCAGCCGCTTTATTCGCGCGAATTACACGCAGGATCATCCGGTTTTCTCACGCTTCATGCTCAAGAACATGCAGGAACAGATGGGAAGTGCGTTTTCCTCCCTGGTCGGATCCCTGGAAAAACTGTCCGTCCATCCGGGTTTGCGGCCGGAAGAGCGGCGGGCCGTGAGGGAATTCGCAGAGCGCGCCGCGGAGATTGCCGCCAAGGAAGCGGAGAAAAGCGCCAAAATCTCCGAGCTGTGCCGAATCGTATCCGGGTTCGGGGACAAGATGATCGTGTTCACGAAATACCGCACGACCTTGGACATCCTCGTCCGGGCCCTCAGGCAGCGCAACTTCCGGGTGGCCGAGTTTCACGGCGGGCTGACGAGGAAAGAGAAAGACCGCGAAGTCGCCTATTTTCGGGAGGAAGCCGATGTGCTGGTGAGCACGGAAATCGGCGGTGAAGGGCGCAACCTGCAATTTTGCAACGGGATGGTCAATTTCGATTTGCCGTGGAACCCCATGGCCATCGAGCAGCGCATCGGGCGCATCCACCGGATCGGCCAGACGCGGGACGTGTTTGTGTACAATTTGGCCGCGCTGCATACGTTGGAACATCACATGCTGTACGTCCTCGACCGGAAGATCAACATGTTCGAACTCGTCGTCGGAGAGGTGGACATGATCCTGGGGAACATCGAAGAGAGCGAAGAGTTTTCCGATCTGGTGATGAATGCCTGGGTGCGTTCGGAAGACAACGCCGCGATGCAGCGAGAAATGGAGCAGATCAGCGAGCAGTTGCTGAAAAACAAACAACAACTCGAACGGATGAAAGAACTGGATGAACGGCTGTTTTCGTGAGCGAAAGTTGGTGGAAACGCGATGGATCTGCAGAAATTTGTCACGAGCGTCATCGAGGCGATGGGCGGCATCGTGGTCCCGGTGGAATATGCACTCTGCCAGGTCATCATTCCGGAAGCCTACAAAGACATGTTTCAGGGCAGAGAGGAATTGGAACTGGCGTTTGATTTTGAGGTGGCGGAAGAAAATCCCCGGGCGGAGTTTGTCACATTCGGAAGTTATCTCTTCGACCAGATGATGGCGCTTGTCCGGCGGCACGCGGTGAGCACCGTGCGGTTCGCCGACACGGACCCGCCTGCGCTGTCGGGCGCCCTCGACAAAATCCGCCGCTTTATGACCGGGGAACGCGGGGTTTTTTCTCTGCGCAGCGAGCGTCCCGTGATGGGCGTGTGGGCGGTGTTCTCCTTTCGCATCGGCTACGTGTCGGATGAGAGGGAGGAGGAATTCAGCCGGGTATGGGTGGACTTGAACCGGGGTGTCGTGGACGAGGACATGGGCCGGCTGGAGGATCTGATCCCGTATACCGACACGCCGATCCACCACCTGCCCGTAGTCTGCCGGATCGATCTCCCTTCCGCATTTGAGCGGGCCTGGGAGCATGTGGCCCGGCAGGCGGAACGGGGCAGACGGCAGCGGGTCAGGCAGCTGGAACTGGACCGGGAGAGGAAACGCATTGCTGATTACTACGAAGATCTTGCCCTGGAGATCGTGAAGCGAAGTGAACGCAGGGGACTTACGGCAGAAAAGAGGAAGGAACTGCTCGACAAAGCGCAATCGGTCGAGTTGGAACGGCAGAAGCAGCTTGCGGAAATCGAGAGAACCTATAACATTCGGACCGAAACGGCGCTCGACCACGGTGTGCTGGTGATGGCTCCGCTGTTGGAATATGTCGTATCCATTTCCGATCGCCGAGCGGAGAGGGAATGGACGGTTTACTATAACCCGATTTTGAAGAAATTCACCGTTGTTCCGGCGTACGGCGCACCTCCCCAAGGTTAAGGTCCGGAGCTTGCGGCGGGCGGTTTTGGGTCACCGCCGCGAAGCGCACGTGGATTGCCCCGGGAATCCGGCGGATCGTCGACGCCATCTTGATCCCCGGGATGGTCCGTTCCGCCGTCTCACAGCGACAACTCTTGTATACTTTATATAAATGTAGCTTCGAGCGGCCAAACCTTGGCGTCGGTTCCGGGTGCACCGTCGCAGCCCCGCACTCTCACCCACCGGGCAGGATGAAAGGAGGAAACCGGCCGTGCAGTATCCCATCGACGAAAACACGCTCGTTCATCAAAAAGAGAAAGGGTATTTCGTGCTTTGCGTTCTCATCAGTATCGTTGTGTACATCGCACTGATCGTTTCGGTGGTGGGCATCCCTTACCTGATCGCCCTCGTTGTGCTGTCGTTCTTTGTGCACGCCTTGGCCATGGCGCACCTGCGCCTGAACGGTGTCCGACTGAGCACCCGGCAGTTCCCCGAAGTGTACGAGCGCATCGGAAAGTTGTGCAACCGCATGGGCCTGTCCTCGGTGCCCGACGTCTACGTGATTCAGTCCGGCGGCCTCCTGAACGCCTTCGCCACGCGCTTCTTTGGGCGCAATATGATCGTCGTGTACTCCGACATTTTCGAATTGATCGCCACCGGGGCGGACGACATCCTCGAATACGTCATCACCCACGAACTGGCCCATATAAAGCGCATGCACATCACGAAGCACATGCTCCTTCTCCCTGCCCAGTGGATTCCTTTTTTGGGCAATGCCTACTCCCGGGCGTGTGAATACACCTGCGACCGTATGGCGGCCTTCATGACCGGGAACACCGACGCGGCGGTGAACGGCCTCACCATGCTGGCCGTGGGCAAGAGCCTCTACCCAATGGTGGACGTGGGCGAATACCTGTACCAGGGTGAACACAACAGAGGATTTTTTCTGTGGCTGGCGGAGAAACTCTCAAGTCACCCGCCCCTTCCCAAACGGATTGCCGAAGTGCGCCGGTTCATGGCGCAGTGGCGTCCTTTGACCTCCCCTGTCCCCGGCGGCCCCCCAAGTAGCCTGTAACTGTCAACAGGCTTCCGACAAGATTGGGAAGGTCGATGCGCCGTTGGGGCTGCGGACTATCCCCGACATGACTCCCGCGCCGCAACGGCCGCCGCAATTTCTCGGCCTGATCCCCGGTTGGCCCCGATGTCCATCTGTTTCAGTCCAAAAAGAGAACCCGGGAGCAGGTCCCGCAACTCCCGGGTCGGCCGGCCGGGTCGAAGAAGCTCTCGATCAAATCCATGACAGGGGCGCTCCAATGGCCGCCCTCAATTTCTCCAAACCTTGACCTTGTTAATGATTTCGACCTCGAGTTGACTGTTTTTGAACGCAAGACGTCTCCCGATGAAAAACGCATCCAATAAAGCCCATATGCCCAATCCGCCCAAGGTCAATGTCATGGCCACCTCGTCCGATATCGCCCAAATAGTATCGGTGTCCACCGACTGCCCCCAAGAACAGCCAAAGGAGCCACATGACGACCGGGGACTTTGCCCGCCGCTCCAACTCCATATTGACCATGGTCAGTTCTTCGGCGGTTAAATCTTTTTTCAAAGCAATCAAATCCAAGCGAAAACACACCTCCCGGGATAACTGGGCAAACCATCACCCTTCATGGCCAAAATCTCCGCCTCTTATGCACTTTCCAAAAAATGAGTTTACCCAAGCGCTTGCACACCCTCCCCTCATCCGGGATACCTGCCGTGAAATCGGGCGATTCTCCGGCCGACCCGAACAGATACCGCTGCCGGCAACACCACAAAGACCTCCATGGGGGTTGCCGAAGAGGGCCATGGTCCAAGTATAGAACAGGACAGCAAAATATTCCATAGTAAAAATACCACAAAAAAGTAGTTGTGTCGGCGGACGCCCTGGCCGCGGCTTTCGGGTATACCCGAACGGCCACGACAGCCGACTCGCCGCCTTGGCCGCCGCAACGTACAGCCAATTTGCTT
>JASBVV010000077.1 GCA_029960885.1 Kyrpidia sp.
CGGTGGAGCGGCGGCGAGGTGGCGCTGTACAACCTGGTGACGCACTTGCCAGCCCAGATTGAGCCGCTGGTCGTGTTGGCCGAGGAGGGTCCTTTGGCTGAGCGCTTTCGTTCTGCGGGGGTCCCCGTCACCGTGATGCCTCTGGACCCAGACATACGCAATGTGCACCGAAACGACCTGGGCGCCATGGTGGGTGGGAGTGTCCACATGATCCGCTATGGCCTGAGGGTTGGGCGGGTTTTGCGCGAGGCGCGGGTCGATTTGATCCAGACCAACTCGCTTAAGGCGGCACTTTACGGGGCCCAGGCGGGATGGCTGGCCGGCGCGCCGGTGATCTGGGACATTCGCGATATCCTCAGCCCTCCGTATGTTCGACCGGGGATCGCCAGGGTTCTGCGCGGGCTGGCCCGGACGGTGCCCGCCGGGTTGCTGACCAACTCCCAGGCCACCACCCGGGCGCTGGGATTGCCGGCGAATTTTTCCCGGCCTGTACGCGCAGTCCCCAGCGGGTATGCCGGTCCCCTGGGACGCTTAGCAACCGGGCGGGACCTGTCGGGGCGGGATCCGTCGGCCCCTTTCACCGCGGTGCTGGTGGGGCGTCTGGCTCCTTGGAAGGGACAGCACGTCTTTCTTGAGGCGGTGAAGCTGCTGCGCGAGCGAAGAAACGATCTGCGCTTCTGGATTGCGGGGGACGCCCTGTTCGGCGAGGACGATTACAAATCCCGGCTCCAGAAGACCGTCCGCCGGGAAAGGCTCGATTCCGTCGTGTTCCTGGGTCATGTGGACGACGTCCCCGCCCTGTTGCGCCGGGCGGATTTGCTCGTACATACGTCGGTTACTCCCGAGCCTTTTGGTCAGGTCATCGTGGAAGGGATGGCCGCCGGTTTACCCGTGCTGGCCACCAACGCCGGAGGCCCCACGGAGATCGTGGTGGACGGGGTGACCGGCCGCCTGCTGCCGCCGGGGGATCCCAGGGCCTTGGCGGAGGCCCTTGAATGGATGGCGGATCACCCCGCCGAACGGGCGGCGATGGGGGAGGCCGGACTGCGCCGGGTTCAGGAGCGGTTCACCATCGAGGCGACGGTGAAAGGAGTCCTGGAGTTGTATGATGAGGTGTTGAAGGCGAAAGGACGGCAAAAGGCATGAAAGTGGCCATTGTTCACGACTATTTGGTCCAAATGGGGGGCGCTGAACGGGTGGTGGCGGCATTGCACCGGCTGTACCCGGAGGCGCCCATTTTTACCACCGTACTGGACCGAACACGGCTGTTGTCCGAATTGTCCGATGCACAGATTTATACCTCCTGGGCCCAGCGGCTGCCGGGCATCCGCAGGCATTTTCGGGCGTATTTGCCGGTCTATCCCCCGGCGACCCGGACGCTGGACCTCCGCGGATACGACGTCATTCTGAGTTCGAGCAGCGCTTTTGCCAAGGGGATCCGGGTGCCCGAGGGGGCCGTCCACATCTGTTATTGCCATACACCGATGCGCTTTGCGTGGGAATACGACGCCTATGTGAGCCGGGAACGGCTGCCGGGGTTTGCCCGCCGGGCGCTTCGGCCGTACATCCGGTATTTGCAGGAGTGGGACGTGCGGACGGCTCGCTCGGTGGATCTGTTTATCGCCAATTCCACGGCGGTGCAGGAGCGCATTCGGGTACGGTACGGCCGGGAGGCCGAGGTGATTTTTCCTCCGGTGGAGACCGCGCGTTTTACGCCCGTGGAGCGTGTGGAGAACTATTACTTGGTCGTCTCCCGGCTGGTTTCGTACAAGCGCATCGACCTGGCGGTCGAGGCGTTCAACCGCCTGGGACTGCCGTTGTGGATTGTTGGGGATGGGCCCGATCGGGAGCGGCTCCGTGGATTGGCCCGGCCCCACGTGCGTTTCCTCGGGCGGGTGAGTGATGATGAGGTCGCGGATCTCATGGCCCGCTGCCGGGGGCTGGTGTTTCCGGGGGAGGAGGATTTTGGCATCACCCCCCTGGAAGCGAACGCCGCCGGGCGACCGGTGATCGCCTACCGGGGTGGAGGCGCGTTGGATACGGTGCGGGAAGGGCTCAACGGCCTTTTCTTTGATCAACCGGATGCCGAAGCGCTGGCGGCGGCTGTCCGGCGCGCCGAGGACATGTCCTGGGACGCTTCGGCGATTCGCGGCCATGCAAAAGGCTTTGATCGCGCCGTTTTTGAGGCCCGGATTCGGCAGTTTGTCGATGAGGTGTGGCGGGTGCGCCAGAGTTTTGCAGAGTCGGCTGCATGGTAGGGCCACACGGAGTGCCGCGGGACGGGGCGAGAAACCACAACGTCGGGACGCCAGGGGGCGAACGGGTTAGGGGGGATCGTATGGGCAGGCGAATTGCAGTCTTCGGACTGGGGTATGTGGGGCTCGTGACGGGGGCCGCTCTGGCCGCCCTGGGCCACGAGGTGGTCGGTGTCGATGTCGATGGGAGAAAAATCATGCGGCTTTCTCGGGGAGACATGCCGTTTTTCGAGAAAGGGCTGGAGGATTTGGTGCGAAGCGGGGTGGAGAGCGGCCGGCTGCGGTTCACCTCCGATGCGGCTGAGGCGGTACGGGGGGCCGAGTTTGTGTTCATATGCGTGGGGACTCCCGCGTTGCCCAGCGGAGAGGCCGATCTCAGCCAGGTGCTGGCGGTGGCGGAGAGCGTCGGCCGTCACATGACCCAACCGTTGATTGTGGTGAACAAATCCACGGTCCCGGTGGGAACCGGGGATCGGGTGGAGGCATGGGTTTTGGCGGCTCAGCCGTCACCCATTCCCTTTGACGTGGTGAGCAACCCGGAGTTCTTGCGTGAAGGCAGTGCCGTCCAGGACGCCCTGTACCCGGCGCGGATCGTCATCGGCGCCGATCGGCCCGAGGCGATAGACGCGGTTGCAGAACTGTACGCCGGGGTTGACGCGCCGATCCTTCGCTACAATCGGCGCACGGCGGAAATGAGCAAATACGCGAGCAACGCCTTTTTGGCGACGAAAATATCCTTCATCAACGAAATCGCGGCGATCTGCGACCGGGTGGGTGCCGATGTGACCCAGGTGGCCGAGGCCATGGGATACGATCCCCGGATCGGCCCCCTGTTTTTGCGGGCGGGAGTCGGCTATGGCGGGTCCTGTTTTCCCAAGGACAGCAGTGCCTTGATCCAGATCGCCGGCAACGTCTATTATGATTTTAAATTGTTGAAGGCCGTGGTCGATGTGAATAGTCAAGCGCGCATGCGGGCGGTGAGAAAACTGGAGACGGCTCTGCGCGGGTTGGCGGGTAAACGCATCGCCGTGCTGGGGCTGAGCTTTAAGCCGCACACCGACGACATTCGGGAGTCGCCGGCGATGAGCATTGTGCCCGCTTTGCTCGACCGCGGTGCCCATGTGGTCGCCGCGGACCCGGCGGCGGTGGAGCGGGCTTGCCACCAGTTGGTGCCTGTGGCCTTGGCCCATGGGTCGGCTTGGCCAGGCTGGGGGGCGGGGTTGGACGGCGGCACTGTTGGGATGTACAGCGGTGACCTGGGTCCGCCATCGGAGGTGTCTCCGTTGCGTTTTACCCGGGATCCCTATGAGGCCCTTTCGGGCGCCGATGCCGTGATGCTCTTGACTGAATGGCCGGAGTTTGTCGACCTGGATTGGTGTCGGGTGGCCGATCTCATGCGGGGGAACGTTGTCGTGGATGGGCGGAACGCCTGGGATCCCGAGGAGGTGGCCGAGGCGGGACTGAGCTACATCGGCATGGGGAGATCGGTCAGGGGTGCCCGGGATGGGATGAACGAGTGGCCGGATGGTGCGGGCGGGTGGTGAGGGGCGGGCTGGTGGAAGGAGCAGAATTCAGATATGGACACGATTCTCGTTTCGGGAGGCGCAGGGTGCATCGGCATTCACGTGGTGAAAAGGCTGGTGGAGGCGGGCCGGCCCGTGGTGGTTTTGGACAATGAGAGCACGGGCCGGGGGATGTTGTGCAGGTTGTGGAGGAACTGACGGATCGGGAGATTCCCTACGTGCGTGGAGATGTGGGGGATGCCGAGGTGGTACGCCGGGTGATCGAGGAACACCGGGTCCGGGCGGCCGTTCATTTTGCCGCGAAAAGTGTGGTGGCGGAGTCCGTCCGGCATCCCGAGATCTATTTTTCCGAAAATGTCGCGAAGGGGACTGCGTTTTTCCGGGCGTTGTGCGAGAGCGGAGTGATCCGGATCGTCGTGTCGTCGACCGCGGAGGTGTACGGCAATCCGGAAAAGGTCCCGATTCCGGAAGAGCACCCATTCGACCCATCAACCCGTATGGCGCATCCAAGGCGATGTTGGAGCAGGTGCTGGGGTGGCTGGAGACCACGTTTCCGATGCGCTGGGTG
>JASBVV010000078.1 GCA_029960885.1 Kyrpidia sp.
CACCAACTCGTTGAGTTGATTGAGCACGAGATTTTCGGTGACAATCAGCCCCCGTTCGGGGTTGGATGTCTCCCGCTTCTCCCGGAGCGTGACCTTCACCTTCATCCCGTCGCCCAGATACAAAGGCCGTTCAATTTCCATCTTCCCCGACAGAAACGCGACGCCCGTCCCCTCCAGAATCCCTGCTTGCATGACCAATCCTTCTGCGTAACTGAAAATCAAAGCCCCCGGTACAATCCGCCGTCCAAAGGGCGTCCGGGTACGGACATACTCTTCATCGAAAAACAGGGATTCCGTCATCCCGCAGGCCGTCACAAATTGCAACAGATCCCATTCCGTAAGGGTCCGCTGTACCGTCTCCAGCGTCCATCCTTCGTCGTAATCCTCCCAAAACAACCCGCGCATCCCCCGCGTCCTCCTTTCGCCGCCCGCTTCCCTCAAAAGTATTAGCGCAATGAGGTCCATACCGTTTTGCATTCGGTGTACAGGTCCAGGGCTTCCTCCCCCAGTTCCCGGCCAAACCCGCTCATCTTGTAGCCGCCGAAGGGCGCCGCCGCGTCCAATAGATTATAAGCGTTAATCCATACGGTCCCCGCCTTCAGAGCCCTGGCCACATTGTGGGCGAGAGACACATTTTTCGTCCACAGTCCGGCCGCCAAACCATACTTCGTATCGTTGGCCAGACCGATCACGTCCTCGACCGTATCAAAGGGGAGCACGAACGCCACGGGCCCGAAAATCTCCTCTTGGGCCACAGTCATCCGGTTGTGGCCTCCGACGAGAATGGTCGGCTCATAGAAATATCCCTTTGGGCAGTTCGGGGGAATGCGCCCTCCCTCTACCACTTCCGCCCCTTCCTCGACGCCCACTCCCACGTACCGCTCCACTCGCTGACGGTGCTCTTCTGAAATGAGCGATCCAAAGGTGGTCTCCTCGGCAAAAGGATCTCCGATCTTCATGTTGCGCGCCGCGTCTCGCAGCCTCTCCAGCACTTCCTCATAGACCGGCTTCTGGACAAAAATCCGGGAACCCGCAAGACAAACTTCCCCCTGATTATAGAAAATCCCACTGACAATCCCCTTTACGGCAGCAGAAAGATCGGCGTCTGCGAACACGATATGCGGCGACTTGCCCCCCAACTCCAGACTCACCCGTTTGATGTGAGAAGCCGCTTGTCGCATGATCTGCTGTCCCACGGAGGTCGACCCGGTAAAGGCAATTTTGTCGACATCGGGATGCCGGACTAAAGCCGCCCCGGTGGTTTCACCGTCTCCGGTCACCACATTGAAAACTCCCTCGGGAACGCCGGCCTCCGCCATCAACCGGGCCAAGTACAAGGCCGACAAGGGAGTTTCTTCCGCCGGCTTCAACACCACGGCATTCCCCGTCGCCAAGGCCGGCGCGACTTTAATCGCCGCCATATACAACGGGAAATTCCAGGGGACAATTTGGCCCACCACCCCGACGGGCTCCCTCAACGTGTAAGTCAGAAACTGCCCTCGTACCGGTATCGTGTCCCCTTTGATCTTCGACGGCCATCCCGCATAATAGCGAAAACATTGAATGGTCAACGGGATATCGACCATTTTTGTTTCCCTTAAAGGTTTCCCCGTGTCGTAGGTTTCCAAGAACGCAAGGGCTTCTGCATGGGTCTCGATCAAATCGGCAATCCGGTGGAGCAACCGTTCCCGGTCATGGGGATTTAGGCGTGCCCAGCGCCCGTCATCCACCACCCTTCGAGCCGCCCGTACCGCGCGATCCACGTCCTCGTCTCGAGCCAGCGGTACGCGGCAGATCTCCTCCCCACTTGCCGGGTACACCACCGGAAATGTCTCCCCGCCGGCCGAATCGACAAACTGACCGTCGATAAACAACTGTTTGGGAAAGGGGATTTCTTCGAAACGTTGCATGATCGCAATCGCCCCTTACCAGGATTCGGAATATCCAGAAACCCTGAGATGGCCCTTTTCCATTTTTCTCTGTAGCGAGCGGTCTTGTTTCCCATAGGTCCGTTGAATCTCTTCTTGAATCTCCCGGAGCAGCTGAACCACCAGTTCCCGTTTTTTGACCATTCGCTGGGCCGGACCGCTGACGCTGATGGCCAAAGGAACCGCGTCTCCCAGCCAAACGGGAACCCCTATACACCAAAGCCCCTCTTCCAATTCCCCTTTGTCAACGGCGTATCCTTTCTCCCGGACCTCGTCAATCATTTGGCGGATGGCTTCGGGATCGGTTACAGTGAGTGGCGTGATCTTTTCTAAGCGAGCCGAGAGGTACTCATCTAAAAACTTCGGTGGGGCCATGGACAACAGCGCCTTCCCCAACGCCGAACAGTGCAATGGGGATCTCCGCCCAATCCAAGCCACCGCCCGAACCATGTAAGCGCTGTCCATCTTGTCGATGACCACCGCCCGGTGACCCTCCATGGTCGCCAGTTGCACGGCCTCTTTCGTTGCACAGTTGAGCTCCTCCAAGTACGGACGGATGATCTCTTGATAACGGCGGTGCGGCACGTAGTTCGCCGCCCAGCGAGCCAGCGTCGGCCCGAGGTGATATCGATTTCCCCCTTCTTCCTTTTCAAGAATGCCCCCAACCTCCAGGGTATTCAGAATACGATACACCGTAGACTTCGGCAGATCCAATGCATCGGACAACTCCGCGATGGTCCAGCTATGTTTGTCGGGGCGGCTGAAACACTCCAGAATCTTGATTGTTTTGACCACAGCCGGCACCACATAACCGCTGCATTCACCGTAGCCGTTCATGGACTTGCACCTCCGCGCCCTGTCCGAATCCCGTCCCGCCTTGACCCCTTCTACCACGTTTTTCAAACGCCGGCCAAACCGGCGAGAATCACGAAAGATCCGCTCTCGCCGGCCCGAAAAATTCCACCACCAAACCCTCGCCCCCGGTCGCCGAAGGCGGGGTACCCGGCGGAATATGATAAAATTCTCCCTTTGAGACCCGCTTCTTCTCACCGTCGATTTCCAGATCCACATACCCTTCGATGACCACGCCAATCGTCTCTTCTGCATGGGTGTGAACCGGAACTTTCGTATCCGGCGTCGGCCGGAGGGTGACGGCCGTCATATATTGTCCGAGCAACACCGGATTGTGTTTTCCGGGCGCTGTTTCCTTTTTCGGCAAAGAATCCACCGTGTAAAAGGGCATGTTCCCTCTCCTTTCTTTTTTTGAGCACGTGGAGAAGGAGGAGAAGTCTCTTTTCTCACGTTCCGTACGCCAGTGCAACTTCCCCTCCTTCTTTCGCGAGCTTTACAGACTGGCTTCTAAGAATTTCTCATTCAAGAAATTATCGTAATAAGACAGCGCTTTCTTTAATTCCGACTCCTCCCAGACTACCGGCTGGAACTCGGGATGCAGTTCGCTGAATCGCCCGCCCGAAAACAACTCCACCCGCACCCCAAAAGGATCGAACAGATGCAGCGAAAAGGTTTTGCCGTACGACTGCAAGGTGGCGCCGTAGAGATCAATCTTGACCCCGTCCTCCACCAGGAACGTCGAATCGTTCAAAATCTCTGTTTCATCCTGTTTTACAAAGGCAATGTGGTGCAAGCCCCCTTCTTTGCCTGGGAAGACCGCGATGTCTTGCCCGTTCGTCGTCCGGAACAACAAGGCGGATATCGGGGCCCCGTTCTCGCGGCTCTTGATCCATTCGGAGATCTGAAAATCCAGTACCTCTTGCAGGAACTGAATTGTCTCGGCCGGCTTGGGGGTTGTGATACCCACGTGACCAAGAAACAGCGGGGCCGGAGTCCCCCTCAACGCCTTCGGAACGTTCCAGTCCGGCGAGGAATAACCCGTGATATATCCCACTTCTTCCATGGAATCAAACAGACGCAGTCTCTGGCCGCCGGGGATTCGAAACGAGATCGACCGGCCGATTCCTTTGATAGGCGCTTCTCCCCCCTCGACCTCTATGCCCTTGGCCTTCAACCGCTCCCGGAAAAGATCCAAGTCCTTGGCGTCCCTCACCTCCAACCCGATCTCGATCAAACGGTTCTCAGCCGTTTGCTCGATCAGCAGGCTGTGATGGTAGGCTTCGTGCCAACAGCGGAGGTACACCCGATTCTGGTCTTCGGCCGTCTCCAGAAGCCCCAACGTCTCCCGATAAAAACGGCTCGCCTTCTTCAGATCGGTCAAACCGATCCACACGTACCCCAACCGGAGAATTCCTCTGTGTTCAACACCCATACCCCTTCCTCCTGTTCCATTAGCAAATTCTCGGCTTTTCACCTCTCAGAATTAGGTCAAATCCTCGAAGAACTTCATATCCATCTCCCGCTCGTAGTAAAACACCCC
>JASBVV010000008.1 GCA_029960885.1 Kyrpidia sp.
GAACGATCATCATTCCCTTTCCGAAGAGGCTACGCTCGAAAGGGGACGGGGGAGGTGAAACATCTCCGTGTGGGGAATCGTTGCAGCGGTGGCGGTGATGGTCGGCATTCCCGCCGGATTGACCGTGCACGGGGCGTTGTGCCGGCCGCGGCCTGCGGATGCGATTGTCATCCTCGGGGCGAAAACCCGGGGAACGGAGCCCGGGGCCGCGCTCAAAGCCCGGCTGGACGCGGGACTTCATCTGTACCGGCTCGGGTACGCTCCCCGGATTATCGCCAGCGGCGGACAGCGGCGGCCGGGAGCTCCCAGCGAGGCCGACGTCATGGCGGCGTATCTGGTGAAGCGGGGGGTCTCGCCCGGCGTCGTGATTCTCGAGGATGCCTCCTCGGATACGGTGGAAAATCTGCTCTTCTCCAGCCGGCTCATGAAAGTTCGGGGGTGGCGACGGGCCGTGGTGGTGACCAGTGCCTATCATCTTCCCCGGGCGCTGTGGCTGGCCCGGTTGGCGGGGTTGGACGCCACGGGCTATGCGCCTCCTACGGCGCATTTCTTTCGCACCTGGGCGTACGCGCTGCGGGAGATTCCCGCTTTCTGGCGGTCCTATCGAAAGTGGAGATGGTTGCAGGGGCCGGGATAGGGTCGGTATAATACAATGAACGCGTTTGTATGTTGTGGGTCGGCGACGCTATGATGACGCAGCGGTGCCGCAAAAGGAGGGAGCCCGGTGGAAGAGCTGGAGTTGACCGGACAACCGCGCCACAGGACGCCGGAAGAACTCAGCGGCTTGACGGCGGTGCTCATGGACGGGGAGGACGTCTACGTCGACCGCGGAGCCCTTCATGCCAAGAGCCGGGTGGAGCGCGGCGTGGCGTTTTCGGACGATCCGTCCCGGCGCGGACGGGGGCGCCGGGTTGCGCTGGTGTGGGTGTCCCTCGGCCGGAATGCCGAGCACAAGCCCTGTATTCACGGGTTGGCCGCTTGTGAAATGTGGGTGGACGGGGAAGCGAAGACAGGGTTTAAACGCCTGGCCGAACACGTCAATCAGATGGAGCGGGCCGTCAAAGGAAGGGTTGACCTGGATGTCTTGACCCCCGACGAGAAGCGGCGATTGGCCGCGTTTTTCGCCGCGGAACACCGGGACGTCTGGGAGGCCGCCCCGGCGGCCGTCAGGGATGCGCTGCCGACATGAACGAAAAGAGCGCTGCGCCGGACCAAATGAAGACACCGCTTTTTACCACCCTGGTGGAACACGCCCGGCGCCGGCCGGTTCAATTTCATATTCCCGGACACAAGGCGGGAGCCGGGGCCGATCCGGAGTTTCGGGCGTTCCTCGGGGATGCCGCTTTTTCCATTGATTTGATCAACATCGCGCCCCTGGACGATCTGCACCACCCGGAGGGGGCGATCCGGGACGCCCAGCGGTTGGCGGCGGCCGCCTTTGGCGCTGACCATACATTTTTTTCCGTGCAGGGGACCAGCGGCGCCATCATGACCATGGTCATGGCCGTCTGCGGCCCCGGAGACAAAATTCTGGTGCCGCGCAATGTCCACAAGTCGGTGATGTCGGCCATCATTCTGTCCGGAGCCCATCCGATTTTTATGCCGCCGGAAATCGATGAGCGGATCGGAATCGCCCACGGCGTGAGTGTGTCCACCGTCAAGACCATGCTGAGCTGGCATCCCGATGCCCGGGCGGTGCTGGTGATCAATCCGACGTATTACGGGGTGGCCGCCGATCTGCGCGCCATCGTGACCCTCGCCCACGAGCGGAACATTCCCGTACTGGTGGACGAGGCGCACGGCGCCCATATCCATTTTCACGAAGGTCTGCCGGTGTCGGCCATGGATGCCGGGGCCGACATGGCGGCCACCAGTGTGCACAAACTGGGCGGGTCTCTCACCCAGAGTTCGGTGCTCAACGTGCGGGAAGGGCTGGTGGACCCACGGCATGTCCAGGCTGTACTCAGTCTCTTGACCACCACGTCCACCTCATATCTGTTGTTGGCCTCGCTGGACACGGCGAGACGGCAGTTGGCCGTCCGGGGACGGGGGCTGATCGACCGGGCGCTGCGGTTGGCCCGAGAGGCCCGGGAGCGGATCAACGGGATCGAAGGCTTGTATTGTTTTGGCGAGGATGCACTCAAAGGGTCTGCCGCCGTGGCGTACGATCCGACGAAGCTCACCGTATGCGTCAAGGACCTTGGGATCACCGGATACGATGCGGAACGGCTGCTGAGGGAGCGGTTCGGCATCGAAGTGGAACTGAGCGATCTGTATAACATTCTTTGCATTGTGTCCCCGGGTGACGGAGAGCGGGAAGTGCGCGCCTTGGTCGACGCCCTGGGGGTCATTGCCGGACAGTTTCGTCATCAAATTGGAAAATATCCGGTGGAGGTCAAAACGCCCGTCATGCCCCTCCTCGCGATGACTCCCAGGGAAGCATTTTACGCCGAGACCGACACCGTCCCGCTCCAGGATTCGGTGGGCCGAATCTTCGCCGAGATGTTGATGGTCTATCCGCCGGGGATCCCGATTCTGGTGCCGGGGGAAATCGTCACCGAGGCCAGTTTGGAATATATCGCCGAACATATGAACGCGGGATTGCCCGTTCAGGGAACGGACGATCCCGCTGTGCAGCGGGTGAAGGTGGTGCGCCGCCCCGTCGAAGAGTTGCTTCGTTTGTGAAGCCGGTATCCAACATACTCTCCAGCCCATGGCTGGGGAGTTTTTTTGTGCCATGGGGAATACTACCCCTGCTGATGGAGGGGGCGATTGGGCGATGGATTTCCGCCGGTGGATCAAGCGACTGTTTACAGTCGACGATTCCATTCTGGATGTCACCTTCTCCCTGGGGGAGCGGGAGGATGCGATGAAAGGCTCGGACGGGGCCCCGGGGCCGGGCCAAAGTGAAGGAACGTCCGCACCGGACCGGGGAAAAACGGGCGAGGCGGGCGAGGCGGACCGGGACCGGAACGGGGACGATGGCAAGGCCGCCAAACCTGTCGACCCCCGCAGGCCCATTCCATGGTCCCGGTGGGTTCGGAAAGAGTCCCGGGCCGAATCCGGTTCGGGCGGTGGGGAACCGGATGCAGGGGATGATCCCATTCCCACATCCATCGATAAAGTGGAAGAGATGTTGAATCAGACCTTTACGCTGCCGCAAAACAAGGATGTCGTCGTCCGGAATCTCACCATCGGGCTTCAGGAGCCCCGCCGGGCGCTTTTGGTGTTCGTTGACGGATTGGTCGATAAGGTCGTCATCAATCATTTTATTCTGGAACCCTTGATGTTGTTGGCGTCCGTGCGCCCCGGTTCCGAATCCGCCCCGACCGGTATGGAGCAGGTTTTGCGCTCCCTGGTTCCGGGCAACCAGGTGGAGCGGGTGGCCAAGTTCCGCAACGCCGTCAAACAAGTGCTGATGGGCAACACCCTGCTCTTTATCGAAGGGGTCGACGAGGGGCTGGCCGTCGAAACCAAAGGGTGGGATAAACGCAGTGTCTCCGACCCAAAGTCCGAACAGGTCATTCGCGGTCCCCACGAGGCGTTCACTGAAAATTTCCGGACGAACACGGCGCTGATCCGGGTGCGGCTTCGGTCCCCGCGCTTGGTGACTGAAATTCTCCAAGTCGGACAAACGACGAAAAATGACGTGGCCATTATGTACCTCAGAGGGATTGCCAACCCTAAGCTGGTGGAAGAGGTCAAACGTCGGGTCAACAGTTTGCGCGTGGATGCGCTGATCGACAGCGGCCTGTTGGAACAGTACCTGGAGGACCCGCCGAGCACGGTGGTTCCGAAAATCCTGTCCACCGAACGTCCCGATCGGGTGGTGTCGTTTTTGGTGGAGGGCCATGTGGCGCTTTTGGTCTCGGGAAGTCCCTACGCCCTGGTGGTCCCCGTGAGCTTTTGGGCGCTGCTCCATACGCCGGAGGACGCCTATCTGCGATGGCCTTTCGGGTCTTTCATCCGGGTGATCCGTTTTGTTTCACTGCTCATCGCCGTTTTGTTACCCGGTCTGTACATCGGAGTGGCGAATTATCACCCGGAAATGCTGCCCACGGATCTCATGATGGCCATCGCCGGATCCAGGGAAAAAGTGCCCTTTCCCGTGATCGGCGAGGTGTTGATGATGGAATTGGCGATTGAGCTCATTCGGGAGGCGGGGATCCGCATTCCTTCGGTGATCGGTCCCACCATCGGCATCGTGGGAGCGCTGATTCTCGGCCAGGCGGCGGTCCAAGCGAGTATTATCAGTCCTGTGTTGGTCATCGTTGTTTCGGTGACCGCCCTGGCCTCGTTCACCACGCCGAACTACAATCTGTCCTTTGCCGTGCGGGTGCTTCGCTTTATATTCATCGCCCTGGCCGGAGCGTTCGGATTCTACGGGATGACCTTGGGGATTGCGGCTCTTCTGGCCAATCTCGTGAGCGCGAAATCGTTCGGTGTGCCTCTGATGTCACCGGTCGCCCCGCATCGCCACGCCAATCCCGACATTGTCATGAGAGGGCGGGCGTATGAACAGGAGCTTCGGCCGGAGTATTTACGAACCGGGGATCCCAGGATGCAAGATCCGATCAATCGGCGTTGGGACCCTTGGAGTGCCGCCATGCAGTCCGATGAACCGAACGAAGGGGATGGGAAGGGACGGATGAACCGCGGTGAAGCGGGCGGCGGGCTCGCCGGCGGCGCCGAGGATGGCCACAGCAGGAGCAGTGAGCCTGAGCGCCCCGGTGGGGAAGGCGGTGACACCACATCATGATGCACACGGGTTATATCGGGACCAAGGAAGCCCGAAGCTTTCTGGCCATTGTACTCAGCGCCCCGATCGCCCTGACACTGCCCCAGGATCTGGCCCTGACGGCGGGCCGGGCGGCGTGGCTGTCCACGGTCGTCGCCCTGCTGGTGGCCCTCGCGGCCTGGGGGTTGTTTTCGCGGATTGCCGAGATGGCTCCCGGTTATTCGGTGGTCCAAATGGCCGGGGTGTGGTGGGGAGCCCCGGGTCGGTGGGCTGTAGGCCTCGTTCTGTGGGGGTATTTTCTCCTGATCACGGCCCTGGTGACCCGGGCATTTGTGGAGACAGTCATCGGGACGATTTTGCCGCGAACCCCTGTGCATGTGGTGATGCTCCTGTTTATGGTGGTGACCGTCTACATGGCGTACTACGGGCTGGAAACCCTGAGCCGGCTGTCCCAACTTCTGAGCCGGGTGTTGCTGATGGGTTTTTTGCTTCTGATTCTCATGGATCTGCGGTGGATGGACGTCCGCTACCTCTATCCCCTGCTCGGTCCCGGGCTTGGGCAGGTGGTATCCGTCGGCGTGATGAAGTCGTCGTATTTCTCCGAAGTGCTCGTGCTGGGTCTCATGCTGCCCGGTCTTCGGGTCGCCCGGGATGCCCGTCGGGTGGCCCGGAGTGCCCTCTTGGTTTCGGGCGTGCTCATGATTGTGATGGTGCTGGGCTACACCATGTCTTTCCCGCCGCCTTCCGGGGCGGACAATCCGTTCCCCTTTTACCAGATGGGTCGGTTGATCTACCTCGGCCGATTCGTTCAGCGACTGGAGGCCATCTTTGATTTTCTCTGGGTCCTTTCGGCGGCGGTCTATATGGCCGGAGGGTTGTGGGCGTCCACCCAGAGTTTGGCCCAGGCGTGTGATCTTCCGGTCTACCGGCCTTTGGTTTTTGCCATGGCGGTCTTGGTGTACGGGATCGCCTCTCTCCCTGCGGACTATGTCCAGACCACCGAACTGACGAACGCTTACCTGCGTTCCTGGGGGTGGGTCATGCTGGTGGGGATGCCGGCGGTTCTGCGGCTGGGAGCGACATGGGGCCGGCGCGGACGGAGGGAGGGGTAATCATGCGCCGTTGGATGGTTGCTTTCTGCGCGGGCGCTCTGCTGATGATCACCGGATGCTGGGATCGCACGGAGCTGGAGGAAGAAGGGTTTGTACCCAGTTTTGCGGTGGACACCGGCCCGGCTCCGGGCGTGTTCATTTATACGTTCAGAATCGCCGTTCCCCAGGAAGTGGCCGGTTCTTCCGGCGGGCAGAACGGCGGCGGAGCGGGCGGCGGCGGTGACGAGACGCAAAAAGGGAGTAAAGCGGTCAGCGTGATGGCCCGAAGTTTGGGAGAAGCCATCAACCTCATAAACAGTACGGTCGAACGGCGTCTGAACTTTGTGCAGTGTCAGTATGTCTTGTTCGGGGAAGGCGCCGCCCGGCAAGGACTGTCTCCTCATATCCAAGACCTTCTCCGTTTCCGCCAGTTTCGCCGCACCGTGTTCCTCGCCGTGGTCCGGGGAAAGGCGGCGGATTCCTTCAAAGAAAACAAACCGGTGTTGGAGAGCTCCGTCACCCGCTACATTGAAGGGTTACAGAAACTGAAGGCGTTTACCGGGATGGTGCCGGTGGTGCAACTGCACACCTTTGTGAGGGCGATGGAGGGCGATTCCGAAGATCCGTTTACGTCGGTGCTGGCGATCAATGAGTCGGTGAAAGAGCAGGATCGCCGCAAGAATTCACAGCAACAGGGCGCAAACCAAGAAACGGGCAAGGAATCGGAAAGCTCCGGGGAAAAACAGCGCAGCGACCGGGAGTTTCAAACGCCGGCGGTGACCTTTGAGGCGGGGCGGATGAGGCGGGTCGGCGGCAATCCCGAGGAGTTTCCCGGAGCTGCGGTGTTTCGCGGGGATCGGCTGGTTGATGTGTTGAGCGGGGAGGAGGCGCGCCTGCTGTTGGCTTTGCGCGGAGATCTCGCCCACGCCTTTTTTACCTTCCGGGTTCCTCAAGGCCGTTTTACCCTGGAGGTGCAACAGCATGAGGGCCGCCCCCGGATCGTGGAGGGAGCGGCCCGAGGAAAGCCGGTTTGGCAAATCGATCCCCCATTCGATGTGGATCTGGTGAGTGCCGTCGGCGCGTTTGACACCCGAACCCACCAGGGACTCTTGGAGTTGCGCCGTATGGCGGAGCAGCAGTTCGACGCGGAAGCGGAACGGTTGGTCGCCAAACTGCAAAAGTGCGGATCGGATGCCTTGGGTTTGGGACTTTACGCGCGGCGCGGGTTTTTGACCGACGCCGAGTGGCGGGCATATGGGTGGCGGGACCGGTACGAAGAAATTCAGGTCCAGGTTCGGAGCCGTTTTGTCATACGCCGGATCGGCAATCAGTTGGTATCGTCCGGGGCTCGTTGAGCCGACGGAATCAAGGGGGAAGTTTCCATGGTGTTGAAGTGGCTGATTGCGGCCGTTTTGCCCTTGGGTGTATTCATTTACACCGTCAATCTCGGCCGTTGGCTGTGGCGACGCGGCCTGCGCGCCGGGGCTGTGAGTTCGATTCTGGTGGCGCTGCTCGGATGGGCCCTGTCGGTCCTGGGTGCGTGGCGTCCCTGGGAGTAGCGCCGTTTACGCGAGACATTCGTACAGTCCCAGGGCGACCAGAAGGAACCCTGAGATCAGATGAGAATACCGCCCAAACCATTGTTGACCGGCGTAGCGACCGAGACGGACTCCCAGGTCGGTGAGGACGTAGCTGAATACCGCGGTGAGAATCACGATCCCCGCTGCGGAGAATCCGGTCAGGCCCGCCGCAAATCCGCCCGCCAGACAGTTCAACCCCAGTGCAATGCCCAGCAGGAGCGCCTCCTTCCAGGAGATCGCTCCGCTTTTGTCGGTGTCGGCGGAGGAGGGCGTGCGAAAAACGTCGCGGAGGAAAGTGGAAGTCCTGCGCCCGTCCTGGTCCGTCGGCCGGTTCGGCGTGTCGGATGACGGATTCTGTCCGCCGGACCATGCCACCCAGGCGCCGATAACGACGATCAACATCCCTCCGAGAAGATTGGCCATCCGCTGGGGCAGAATCAGTGCCACGGTGCGGCCGCCGCAGGCGGCGACCGCGGTGGCCAGAGCGGCCACCCCGGCAATGAGGGCGTTGGATGTCCAGGGCAGTCTCACCCGTTTGAGCCCCAGGCCCACGCCGATGCCGAGGTTGTCGAGATTGGACGCCAGTGCCAGCACCAAGAGTGTGATCCATTGCACGGGAAGGCCCCCTTTTTGGGTCTCTGCCCACAACATATGCGGGGGCGGACCGGACGGTTCCGGCATTCAATTCTCCGGGGCCCGTTCCGGCGGCAGAGGGGGTTTGTGCGTGATCCGGTCGGTCTGTGAAACCCGTCCGTCGGGATGTTCGGACCCGGCTCGACGGGGAATGGGTTCGGTGGTAACCTGGATGCAGGGCTTGGTCTTGATGGAAAAGTCCGGCCGCGGGGGAGACGTGGGCGATGGGACGGGCGGAAGAAAAGGTGTTGAAAGACCCGGTGCACAACTACATCCGGGTGCGCGATCCGCTGATTTGGCGCCTCATCAACACCCGGGTGTTTCAGCGTTTGCGGCGGATCCGGCAATTGGGCACCTCGTTTTTGACGTTTCACGGAGCCGAACACAGCCGGTTCACCCATTCACTCGGGGCGTACGAGACGATGCGAAAGGTCATCGACCATTTTTCCCGGAATCACGGGTGGGTGCCGGACGAGCGCACGCGGATGTTGGGCTTGGCGGCGGCACTGCTTCACGACATTGGACACGGTCCTTTTTCCCACGCCGTGGAAAAAGCGATACAGCAGCGCCATGAATGGTGGACCGAACGGCTCCTTCGGGAAGAGGATGAACTGCGGGCCGTTCTCGGTGAGATGGACGACCGGTTTGCCGACGATGTGGCAGGGGTCATTATCGGCCGCACGCCTCATTCGTTGCTGCACCGGTTGATCACCGGCCAACTGGACGTAGACCGCATGGATTATCTGCTGCGGGATGCGTTGTACACCGGAGTGGCTTATGGACAGTTCGAATTGGAGCGGCTCATCCGGGTAATGATGCCGGGGGAATCGGATGTTCTGGTGAAACCCAGCGGGAGGTTAACCGTCGAGCAATACATGCTGGCCCGGTATTTTATGTATGCGCAGGTCTATTTTCACCCCACCACGGTGGGTTCGGACCTGCTGGTGCGGAACATTCTGGATCGGGCGAAAAAATTGTGGCACCAAGGGGCCCTTCGCGAGATCCCTCCGCTCTGGGAGCCGTGGATGGCGGATGATCCCGGAGAGTTGTCGGTCGAGGCCTTCATCGGTATGGACGATGCCGTGTTTATGGCCGGTCTTGCCCAGTGGGTTCGCAGCCCGGACCCTGTCCTCTCCGATCTGGCCGGCCGGCTGCTTCATCGCCGGCTTTTCGAGTCGGTGCCGGTGGCGGATCTGACGCCGGAATTGGAACGGCTCATCCGGGACACATTTATTCAGGCGGGACTCGATCCCGACAGTTATCTGGGGCTGGTCCGCGTGACGGTGGACGGCTCAGGGAACCGGGAGCCCGTCTGGCTCGCGGACGCCGCCGGGGATCGGACGAACTTATTTGACCGCTCTTTGCTGTTGCAGTCCCTGGCTCCGATCACCGTTACCCGTTTGTATTACCCGGCGGATCTGATTGCAGCGGCCGGAGAGCGCGCGGCGCCGCTTCGCCGTCTGCTCGGGTCCTTGGCCGATGCCGCCGGGAGATCGTGAGGCCCTGCGGCGCGGCCGGCCGGGGACCTCCGGCAAAATGTTGCGCGAGATCCCGGAAAATTGGAGAAAATGAAGGATGGTGACGAGTCATGGCCAACCGGCGTTCTTTGTCTCCTCTGCCGGGGTTGTGGAAGATTTTCCGTCCGTGGTATAGTGGGTGAGAATTAAGCTCTTTGTGTCCATACTATGCCCTGACGGTGCCGGCCGGTCGTCCGGCAGCGCGGTGCCGCGGGGACGGCCCTGCGGGGACGGGAAAAGAGAGGGAGTCGTGGATGGATCTTGTACACGTGCTGACGGACGGCTTTTTTATCCTCCTTCAGGTGGTGGCCGCGGTGGTCGGCATGTACCAAGTGGTACTGTCGCTGTTCGGGGTGCGGCGTCGCCGAAAAACGAAGGAGCATCCACCGACAAAATCGTTTGCTGTCCTCATTGCGGCACACAACGAAGAAAAGGTGATCGCCCCGCTCATTGAGAATTTGTTGCGGCTGGACTACCCCAGGGAACTCTATGACGTGTTCGTGATTTGTGACAATTGCACGGACAATACGGCGGGTGTCGCTCGGCGGGCGGGAGCCATCGCTTATGAGCGGTTCGATCCGGAGAAACGCGGCAAAGGCTATGCGATCGAGTGGATGCTGGATCAGTTGTGGAAACGACCGCGTCAATACGATGCGGTGGTGATGTTCGACGCGGACAACCTGGTTTCACCCAACTTTTTACAGGTGATGAACAACAAGCTGTGCGACGGAGCCCGGGTGATCCAGGGTTACCTGGACGTGAAAAATCCTTACGATTCCTGGGTGAGCATTTCCTACGGCTGCGCGTATTGGTACACCAACCGGATGTGGCAGTTGGCGCGGTACAACCTGGGGTTGCCCAACGCCCTGGGAGGAACCGGGGTTTGTATAGACACGGCGCTGCTCAAGGAGATCGGGTGGGGGGCGACCAGCCTGACGGAGGATCTGGAGTTTGGGGTCCGGTGCGTCATGCGCGGCATCTATCCCACCTGGGCCCACGACGCCTGCGTGTACGATGAGAAGCCGCTCGACCTCAAGGCTTCCATGCGTCAGCGGCTCCGCTGGATGCAGGGTCATTTCGATTGCTCCCATCGGTATTTTTGGCCGCTGATGCGAAAGAGTTTGCGGGAGCGCAACTGGGCGATGCTGGATGCCGCGCTGTATTTGTTTCAGCCGATGCGGATGCTGATTGTGTTGTTGACCACGGGAATGTTGTATTTTCAGGTTTTTTCTCCGGATTTCTTTCAGTTGACAAACATCAGCCAACTGTTCCCGAACTGGTTCTGGGTGAGCTTGAACATCTTCCTGTACGCGCAGCTGCCCATCGCGATGATGCTCGAACGGATTCCCGCGAAAGCGTTTCTGGGCCTGTTCGTCGTCCCGGTGTTCATGCTGACCTGGTTTCCCGTAACCACCGCGGCCTTCTTCACCCGGCGGAACCGGGTGTGGAATCACACCTTACATACCCGAGCCATTCGGTTGGATGAGATCAGAAGCCGATAAGCGGCTTGTTCAAGTGGTCGGGCGGCCCGCGTCTCACCAAGCGGGCCGCTTGCGTGTCAGCCGAAGGTGCGGGGGCCGGCGTTCTTCTCGTGGGCCAAGAGGGCGGCGATGGCCGCCCGGCCGGTCATCCCCGGGAGCCAACCGATGGCCGCAGCGGCTTCGGTGACCTGGTCCAAGGGAGCGGCCAGAAGTTCTTCCACGGTTTTCACACCCACCGCCCGGCCGGCGATAATCGCCCGGTCCTTCAACCGAGTGTTGAGAAGCCCGACATCCAGTGCGCCGCACATGACATAGCCGGTGGCGGCGGCGACGGCGACCAGGGTTGTTTTCGGGAGAGTCACCTGGATGGCAAGAGCCGTCCCTTCCTCGAAAGTCAGCGGTTCCACGCGGATCACGGCAACGCCTCCCTGCGGGGAAATTTCCCATCGGGCCATTATATGATCCCGTTTTCCGGGCCGGTGAGGGCGCGAGCACAGAGGATCCGGAGTGGCGGGTTTTTTCCGGTTTCGATGTGATAGGATAGAGAAGAAGGATTTTGCCGATCAGTGGACAGGGGGAAGGGGTATGGATCCATCGCTGGAGTTGTTGAAAGAGTTGACCGAAGCGCCCGGCGCGCCGGGGGCCGAGGGCCCAGTTCGGGAGCTGATGCGCAAATACCTGAACACCTTGGTCGACGAAGTGATGCAGGACGGCCTCGGCAGTATCGTGGGGAAAAAGGTGGGGGATCCTTCCGGACCCAAAGTCATGGTCATGGGTCATATGGACGAAGTGGCCTTTCTCATCACCCAGATCACACCGGATGGGTTTCTCCGGTTTGAAACCCTCGGGGGCTGGTGGGAACAGGTCATGTTGGCCCAACGTGTTCGCATTGTGACCCGCAAGGGTGAACTCATCGGGGTCGTCGGGTCGAAGCCGCCCCACATCCTCCCGAAAGAGGAGCGGGACAGGGTGGTTCGAAAAAAGGACATGTTTATCGACATCGGCGCCGGAAGCCGGGAGGAGGCTCTCGAATTCGGCGTTCGCCCCGGAGATCCCGCGGTGCCGGTGTGTCCCTTCACGGTCATGTCCGGCGGGAAGTTCGTCATGGGCAAGGCCATCGACAACCGGTCCGGCTGTGCCGCCGTGGTGGACATGTTGCGGCGGCTGAAAGAGGCCGACCATCCCAACGTGGTGTTCGCCGGAGCGACGGTGCAGGAGGAAGTGGGGCTGAGGGGCGCCCAAACGGTGGCACAATGGATCCAGCCGGATGTGTTTTTGGCGGTGGATGTCGGGATTGCCGGCGACACGCCCGGTATCGGCAATCACGAGGCGCTGGGAAAATGCGGAAAAGGCCCGCTGATCCTCTTGTATGATGCTACCCTGGTCCCCAACGGCAAGCTCCGGGATCTGGTCATCGATACGGCGGAAGAGTTGGGGATTCCCTATCAGTTCGATGCCATGGCCGGAGGCGGAACGGATGCGGGACGGGCCCATTTGGCGGGCAAGGGGGTGCCCTCCATCGTCATTGGGTTCCCGACCCGGTATATCCACAGCCACGCGGCTTTATTGCACCGCGAGGACTATGATCAGGCCGTCCGTTTGTTGACCGAGGTGGTGCGGCGGCTGGATCGCCGTACGGTGGACGAGTTGACCCGGTGATTTGAACCGGAGTTGCCGCCGAGATTGCGGGGCCAGGGCGCTGGGAGAGGGGGGTCACCCCTCCACCCGCTCCCGCCGGATTTTGTCAATGACGATCTGAAGGGCGGAGACCGGCGAGGGAACCACGGGGCTGCCGTACACCACGATTTTGTCGCTGAATTGGGGCATGCCCACAGCGTAAAACTCACCGCCCGCCGTTTCGAACAGCTCGATTCCGTATTCGTTGCCTCCGATCTGGAATGTGAATGTTTCCTTGCGCAACAGGCTTGCTCCGGGAGGGAGCTCCACGGAGGCCCAATCGCCGGATTTCACTTTCGTCTCCCCTTTCCGGAATTCCCCTTTGATACGGTTTATTCTACCGTGTACGGCGGTGTCGTGCCAAGGCAGGGAGGGTTTTCGAATGCAACCGCTGGTGTTGCCTTTTGTTCATGGTGAATGGTTTGATACCCCCGCGGTGGTCGTCCACCGGCCCACATTGGATCGGAATATCCAGAAGATGGCGGATTTTGCCTCGGAGAAAGGGGTGGCGCTTCGCCCCCATATGAAGACCCATAAGACGGTGGAGGTGGCCCGCCGGCAGCGACTGGCCGGGATCCAGGGGATCACCGTGGCGAAACTCGGAGAAGCGGAAGTGTTCGCCGATGCCGGGTTTCGAGACATCACCGTGGCCTATCCGGTTGTATCCACCGTGAAGCGCCGCCGCCTGACGGCGTTGGCGGCCCGGGCTCGGGTTACCACGGTGGTCGACGATTTGGAACAGGTGGACGTCCTCGCCCGGTCTGCCGAGGAGCGCGCGGTCTCCGTCGGCCTGTGGATCAAAATCGACACCGGGCTGCACCGGTGCGGAATTCCCGCCGAGGCGGAGGACCGGGTGGCCGCCGTGGCTTCCCGGATTGTGCGATGGGAGGAGCGATGGCGGAAGGAGCCGGGGGGCGGGGTGTATTTTGCCGGGCTGCTCACCCATGCGGGGCACGCCTACGGGGCCTCTTCCAGAGAGGAGGTCGAGGCCATCGCCCGGTCGGAGGGTGAGCAGTTGACGGCGTTGAAACGGGCTCTCCGGCTCAGAGGTCTGCCCTGCCCGGAGTTGAGTGCCGGGTCGACGCCCACGGCGTTCGGGGTGGCGGGCGTCCCGGGAATCACGGAGATTCGCCCGGGCAATTACGTTTTTTACGACCGAACCCAGGTGCGGCTGGGCGTGGCCGATTGGTCCGATTGTGCGCTTCGGGTGGTGGCCCGGGTGGTCAGCCGCCCGGCGCCGACCCGCTGCGTCATTGATGCGGGGTCGAAAACGCTGGGGCTGGATCAGGGTGCCCACGGAAGCCGGGGAGTAACGGGATTCGGCGCAGTGTGCGGATCCGTGGGATTGGAAGTGACGCGGCTGTCGGAGGAACACGGGGTGATCGAGGAAAGGGACGGCACCGCCGAAGTGCCCCAGGTGGGCGCGATGGTCGAGATCATCCCCAATCACGCATGCCCGGTGGTGAATTTGACCCGGCGGCTGGGCGTGGTCGGTGAGGGAGGATGGGAGGGCTGGTGGTCGGTGGATGCCGCCGGACGCGTGGATTGAAGGATTCTGGAACAAAAACGCCGCTTCCTTCGTCTTGTAGGTTGAGTGAGTGATCCCCGGGGACTCGGATCGGGTGTTCGACGGGATGAAGGGAGTGGAGCAGGATGTCCTTAGCGGTTTTGCCTCGAGGTCGCTCTCCCAGGTTGAAAACTTCCTGTCCGTATTGCCGCAGTGAACGTACGCGCTTGGTCCGCATGCTGGTTCAGCAGCGCCATGAAAGGTGGATGTGCCTGCGCTGCCGAGAACAGTTTGACATACGGGATCGGTAATCCGACCCCCGTACAACCGACCGGCCATGAGCCGGGTAAAGGGACTGTCCGCAAACCATGATACAGGTGGACAGTCCTTTTTTCGTCGGGAATGTGTCGCTCCGAATCCCCGCGGTCGGACGCCTCCGTTTGTTTGCCGGCAGACAAAAAATGGGCCCGGGGCACCGGGCCCCGGGCGGGCGATTCCGAAATGGAGCATGGACATCGCGGGCTTCGCTCAGGCGAACTCCTTCACGCACTCCTCGAAAATCCCCGGATCGAGTTCCAAATTGTGCCGGACCACCGGCTCGGCTTGAAATCCGGGAATCAGTTCCTCGTAAGGGGGGCGTTCTTCCTTATAGATCAGCCCGGTGCACAGCCCCCCGGTTTCCAGGATTTTCTGCATGGCTTTGTTTCGATCGGAAGGATCGTGCCCCGGATCGTCGTCGAGGTTGACGATGTGCTGCTTAAACCAATCGTAAGTGTTGACCTTGTTGAATGTCACGCACGGGCTGAACACGTTGACCAGCGCGAACCCTTTGTACCGGATGGCTTCTTCCACCAACCGGGTCAACTGATTGATGTCGCTGGAAAAGCTTTGGGCGGCAAATCCGATCCCCGCCGCCAGGGCGATTTGGATGGGCCTGACCGCATGTTCAATGTTGCCGGTCGGCGTCGTCTTGGCCTTAAACCCGTGGGCGCTCGTGGGCGAGGTTTGCCCTTTTGTCAAGCCGTAAATTTGGTTATCCATCACAATGTAGGTAATGTCGAGATTCCGCCGTACGGCGTGAATGAAATGCCCGAGCCCGATGCCGAACCCGTCCCCGTCGCCCCCTGAGGCGATCACCGTCAGATCCCGGTTGGCCAATTTCAGACCTTGGGCCAAAGGGAGGGCGCGGCCGTGCACACCGTGAAAACCGTACGTATTGATATATCCGGAAATTCGCCCCGAGCAGCCGATTCCCGACACCACAGCGACCTGCTCCGGCTCCAAACCCAGACTGGCCAGGGCGCGCTGAATGGCGGCCTGCACCGAAAAATCGCCGCAGCCGGGGCACCAGTTCGGCCGCACGTTGTTGCGAAACTCCTTGACCGTTGCCATGGTTAAACCAACTCCTTCAACTGTTGATACAATTCGCCGGGCAAAAACGGGTTGCCGTCGAACTTGGTCACCGATTGCGCGGGCGTCGTCACGCCGAAAAAGCGCATCAGATGAGCCAATTGGGCGGTGGCGTTGTTCTCGACGACGACGACCTTTTTGGCGCGGTCGGTGTACGAGGACAGCGCACGGGCCGGGAACGGGGCGAGGACCTTGACATGGGCGTGGCCTATGCGGTACCCGTCCGCGCTCAGCCGTTCCGCCGCCTCCTCGATCGGCCCCCGGGTGGATCCGATGCCGACCAGCAGGATGTCGCAGTCCTCGGGGCCGGAAAAGGTCACGCTGCCTTCCAACTCCACCCCTTCGAGTTTATGCAGGCGCTTGTGCATCATCTTCGCGCGGTTGACGGCGCTCTCGTCCGGCCGTCCCACCTCGTTGTGTTCCACGCCGGTAACGTGGTGAATCCCGCTTTTGACGCCGGGGATCACCCGGGGCGAGATGCCGTCTTCGGTGAAGGCGTACCGTTTAAACAATGGCCCGTTCTGCATCGAAGGGTCCACTTCGGTGACCAGCTTGCCCCGGTCGATTTCCACAGACTCCCTGTGAAGGGGCTCCACAGTCTGCTTCGCCAGGGACAACGCCAGGTCGGTGATCAGGATAACCGGGCATTGATATCGCTCGGCCAGGTTAAACGCCCGGGCCGCCTCGTAAAAACATTCCTCCGCCGTGCTCGGGGCCAGGACGATTTTGGGAATCTCGCCGTGGTTGCCGAACAGGACGGCGAATAGGTCGCTCTGCTCATGTTTGGTCGGCAGACCGGTCGATGGACCGCCACGCTGGGTATCGACGATGACCACCGGAGTTTCGGTCATGCCGGCCAGACCGATCGCTTCCATCATCAGGGAGAGACCCGGGCCGGAGGTGGCCGTCATGGCCCGGGCACCGCCGTACGCCGCACCGATGATCATGTTGATCGCGGCGATTTCATCTTCGGTCTGAACCACCACGCCCCCCACTTTCGGCATTTTTTTGATGAGGTATTCCATAATGTCCGAAGCCGGAGTGATCGGGTAGGCGGCCATGACCCGACAACCGGCGGTGAGCGCCCCCAGGCCGATGGCGTCGTTGCCCATCATAAACAGGTGGGAGCCCTTCCCCGATGCGGGTTGAAGTTTCAGTTGGGGCCGACCGTCGGACCGTTCTTTCATGAAATTGTAGCCTTGCCGGATGGCCTCCATGTTCTGATCGACGATCTTCTGGCCTTTGCGGGCGAACGTGTCGTGAATCACCCCGGAGAAAATCTCCACCGGGAGGTCGAGGACATAGACGGATGCACCCAGGGCCACCATATTTTTCATAATGCTGGAGCCGGCCGTTTCAGCGAGCTTGGTAAACGGGACGGTGTACAGCACCGCCTCCGCATGGTCCGGAAGGGTGGGGTTGAATTTTTCATCCGCAATGACCATGGCCCCTGGACGCAATTCCTTGGCGTTGAAATCGATCGACTCTTGGTCGAAGGCGATCAGAATGTCCAGGAAATCGGCGCTCGCCAAACGGCGTTTTGTCGAGACCCTGATTTTGTAGTTCGTGTGACCGCCCTTGATGCGGGAAGAAAAATGACGGTACCCGTAGATGTAGTACCCTTGGCGATTGAGCGCCGTGGCAAAGGTCTCGCCGGTACTGTCAATGCCTTCCCCCTGCTGTCCTCCAACCTTCCACGACAATTCCTCCAACATACCATGTGTCACTCCTCTAGTCATCTTGAAAACCTCTTCGGAATCGCCCCAGCCACCCTCAGCCACAATATAACCGAAAAATGGCATTTTTACGCGGCCGGTTCGCTCATCCCCTTCGCACATCGATGAGCGCTGCGCGCAACAGGTTGATGGACGCCACATCGGGTTGATAGACGAATTCGATGATTTCCTGGCGGCGACGACAGAGTCGTTCCACCTCCCGCCGGCGGCCCGGCGAGACGATCACGCTGTCCACGTCCCCGACGAATCGCTCCAATTCCTCCGGATCTGCGGTGGTGGTGACCGAAAGGTCCAAGTTGTCCAAACCGGCGTTTTTTAACGCCAATTGCACTTTCCCCGCAAAATTCTCGGAGCGGCAGACCAACCCGATCCGCCGACCAGCCGGGATCCGGGCGATTCGGACAATGGTGTCCATCTGGGGTTCCAGAGAAATGGCCAGCACGTTCCGTCTGGGCCCGAGCAACTCCTTGACCTCATCGTAATGGAAGAACGTGGTGATGACCAAGTCCGCCGACGTGACCTTGGGGAGGTGAACCTCGACGTTTTCACGGAGCTCATCGAGCACGACGGGTGTGATGGAAACTCCCGAGCGGAATTGCAACCGGCGAGCAAAATAATCCACCTGCTCCCGGTTGCATTCGATGAACGTCACTTGGATGTGACTCAGCAACTCCCGTTTTTCTCGCGCCCGCACCGCCGTGAGCTCGGCAAACTCCTCGATGGAAAACCCGAGTTGGAGTCCTTCTTCCATGGCCACATCAATGATCTTGATCAACAGATCCTTCCGGTTTTCGATGCGGACGGCGTCGTCCCGATCACAGACGAAGGTTCCCCGTCCTTGGATGGACATGAGAACCCCCTCGGCTTCCAATTCCTGATAGGCTTGGCTCACGGTGTTGCGGCTCACCTTCAGACGTTCCGAGAGTTCGCGTTCCGTCGGAAGTTTGTCGCCCGTTTTCCAATGTCCGTTTTTGATCTGGTTCATCACGGCTTCCTTGACCTGCATGTATAAGGGAATGCCGTTCTTCCGGACGATCGGAAATGACATCTGGGCTCACCTCCCGGCCGTGGTGAGGGTGCAATTGGACCAATGGATTGGTCCATTGATCTTTTCACGCGCAGACCTATTATACTCCAAAGGACGTGAGATGGGAATGCACTTTTGAAGGTTTCGTGAACAAAGCGTGGTTCACCTTCGAAGGAGTCGGCCCCGCCCCGCCCGGGGCGGAAGGGGTCCGGCGGCGCGGCGACGGTGTTTGCAAAGGGGGGATGCCTCCAGTAATATAAAATTTGAATGTCGTGAACATGGAGGACGCCGATGCTCGAGATCCAGTACATCCGACGCTATCCGGAACGGGTACGGAAAGCCGCACGTGACAAAGGGATCGAGTTTGATGTGGACAGCCTGCTTCGGGTGGACGAGCACCGCAGGCAATTGCTTCAGGAGATTGAGGACCTGAGGGCCCGACGCAACCGGAAATCGAAGAGGACGCCGGCCCTGCAGGGAGAGGACAAGCAGCGGAATATCGACGAGGTTCGGCAGTTGAACGAGCGGATCAAACAGCTTGAGGACGAATTGGAGCAGGTCAAAGGCCGATATGACGATTTGATGCTGCGGGCGCCCGCGGTGCCTTTCGACGACGTGCCTGTGGGGGCGAGCGATGCCGATAACGTGGAATTGCGCAGGGAAGGGGAAGTGCCCCGGTTTTCCTTTGCGGTGCGGGACCATGTCACCTTGGGGGAGATGCACGACATCATCGACATCCCTCGAGGAGTGAAGATCGCGGGCAGCCGGATGTATTTTTTGAAGAACGAGGGGGCCCTGCTGCACCGGGCGGTAATCCAGTTGGCGGTGGATCTTCTCGTCCGCCGGGGCTTTACTCCGATGATCGTTCCGGTGATGGTCCGGGATCGGGCCATGTACGGTACCGGGTATTTTCCCTTTGGTAAAGAGCAGACCTATGTGATTCCCGATGACGAACTCAACCTGGTGGGGACGGCGGAAGTTCCGCTCGTTTCCTATTATGCGGACGAGATTTTGGCGGAAGGCGAGCTTCCTAAACGGATGCTGGGGATTTCCGACTGTTTTCGGCGGGAAGTGGGATCCGCCGGAAAGGATACCCGGGGATTGTACCGGGTGCACCAGTTTACCAAAGTCGAGCAGGTCGTCATCGCCCGGGCGGATGTGGAGGAATCGATGCGTCTGCACGCCGAGTTGCTGCACAATGCGGAAGAGATGCTGCGGATGCTGGAACTGCCGTACCGGGTGGTGGAAGTGTGCACCGGGGATATGGGACAAGGTCAGGTGAAGAAGCACGACATCGAAACGTGGATGCCGAGCCGCGGTACGTACAGCGAAACCCATTCCTGCTCGACGTTCCTGGATTTCCAGGCGCGCCGGTCCGGACTGCGGTACCGGGATGCGGACGGGCAGTTGCGCTATTGTTACACGCTGAACAACACGGCCGTTGCTTCTCCGCGGATCTTGATACCTCTTCTCGAGGTGCATCAGCAGGAGGATGGGTCCATACGCATTCCCGAGGCCCTTCGCCCCTATCTCGGGGGCCGGGAATGGTTAAGGCCGAAGCGTCCGGTTGAGGGGTGAAACCGGCTCCGGAGGCGATTCGGCCTCCGGTGCGAAGGAAGGGTCCGGGGGCCGAATCTTCGGTGGTCAGGATGATCGACGGACAATCCGAGAGGGGTGGAAGGCCCGGAGAAGGGGGGACGACCGTCCGGAGACCAGCCATTCCGCCAAAAGCCGGCCGGTGATCGGCGTCAGGAGAATGCCGTTGCGCCCGTGGCCTGCTGCGATCCAGAGGCGGTCCGAATCGGGCAAAGGGCCCAAGTACGGCAGGCCGTCATCCGACCAAGGGCGAAGTCCCACCCGGATTTCGGACACGGCGAGGGTCTTCAGCTCGGGCACCCGGGCGTTGGCCCGTTCGGTCAGTTGAGCCAGGCCTTGAGCGGACGGTTCCTTGGACCAAGTGTTCCGCTGTTCGGTGGCTCCCAGGTACAGGCGGCCGTCCGCTTTCGGGACGAGATAGATATCCCGGGCGAAAACGGTTTTCCGAAGCGGGAAAAGACCGGCTTCGAGAAGGACGGCTTCACCTTTGATCGGAAAGACCCGGTTTTGCCACTCAGGGCGCCCCAAAAGCAAGGAGGACCAAGCTCCCGCCGCGACCACGGCGCGCTCTGCGCTGTAGACGGCCCGGGGCGTGGTGATCCGGACGTCCCGGGCCCCCGAATCGATCTTCACCACCGGCTCGTTCTGCCGGATCTCCGCGCCGGCCAGAACCGCGGCCCGGGCCAGAGCCTTGACCAGCCGGGGCGCTTCCACCCGGTGGTCGTCCGGCAGGTACAGGGCCCCTTCACAAGGGGCCATGGGATACCCGAGGTGTTCGCGCAACTCTTCGGGGGTCCACCACTCGGACCGCTGCCCGGCCTGCCGTTGCCAGTCTCCGCGTGTCCGCAATTCCTCCGCTTCTTCCGGAGTGGAGGCCACCCGAACCATCCCCTCGGCGACATACTCGGGATCGATGGCCGTTTCTTCTTTCAGCGCCTCGCACAGGGCCGGGAATTCCGCCCGGCTCGCCACGCCCAGATCGAACAGCGGCCCCGGTTCCTGCATCTCCACTTGGGCGCCGAGCATCCCGGCCCCGGCGAAAGACGCCTGGCCGCCCACGATCTCGGCTTCGAGGACCAATGGGCGTACGCCCTGTTTTGTCAAATGCCACGCGATGGAACAGCCGATCAAGCCGCCTCCGATAATGGCGATGTCCACCCGCCGCCCTGTCATATCGATGACCTCCTCCAACCATGCTCTTTCACAAATGCCCGTTCGCTCATTGTCCCCTATACGATCCGGGCCGTCTCAGTGTACGGCCGGCCACCTCAAGGGATGGGCGGGAGCTGCGCCGGATGCCCTCAGAGCCCCGTCGAGGGCGGCCAACGCCGCCGCCGGCTCACTCTGATTCATCACCGCGCCGATCACCGCCACCCCGGCGCACCCGGTCCGGGCGGTTTCCCCGGCGTTGTTTGCTGTGATGCCTCCGATGGCCAGAACGGGGATGGACACGGCCTCGACCACTTGGCGAAGGTCGTCGGGCCCCCGGGGCGGCAGCCCGGGTTTGGAACGGGTAACATACACATGGCCGAATGTCACGTAGTCGGCGCCGGCTCTCGCTGCGTCCATCGCCTCCTCGACGCTGTGCACCGATCGGCCGACCACCATGCCGCCGGGCACCAACGCTTTCACCCGGTCGACCGGCAGACTCTTGGCCGCCAAATGAATCCCGTGCGCTCCTACAGCCAATGCCACGTCCACCCGGTCGTTGATGAGCAGCTTCGTCGGCGTGCCTTCAAGAACGGGGAGGATGCGCTCCGCGAGGCGGTACAATTCCAGGGCCGGGGCGGCCTTGTACCGCAATTGAATCGCATCCGCTCCCGCCTCGGCGACCCTGCGGGCCACCTCCACCAGTTCTTCCACCCGCTTCTGCCCGTCGGTCACCACGTGAATGTGAAACATCCGTTCCATGTCTGCCTCCTTCTACATCGTCCACCCGGTTCGCGGAACGGCAAAGGCCGCGCCGTGACAAATCTGCCAGGACGCGGCCCTTCAGTCTGGAGCCGAACCATTGTATCCCGGATGATGGCCATGAGTCTACCACGGGACTCCGTGTGCCGTCAACCGACAATTTTGCGGAAAACGCGGATCCATTGCACCCCTTCTTTGGCGCGGATACAATGGGATCGGAGAATGCCAGGTTTTTGTAGAAAGGGGAATTCACCTGTGTTTCTTGATCGCTCCTGGGTGGTCGCCCGCCTGCAGGTGATGGACAGCTACGCCGAAGGATTGAGAGAAGTGAAACGCCGCGGCAAACCCGCTTTTGAAGCCGACCCGCTCTCCCGGTTGGCCGCCGAGCGCGGGTTGCACGTCTGCATCGAGTGCGTGGTTGACGTCTGCAGCCATATCATTGACGGATACGCCATGCGCGATCCCACCAGTTATTCGGATATGTTGCGGATTATGATGGAAGAAGGAGTCTTTGATCAACTCTGGGGCGAAACCTTTCTCCCGGCGGCCGATCTGCGGGCCCGGCTGGTGCGCGAGTATGATCGGCTGACTCCGGACGAGGTGTGGGACGCGGTGGTTCGGTACACCGACATGTTCAGCGAAGCGAACGATCAATTTAGAAAATTTTTGCGTATTTCGTAAGGATTTTGTGCGGCCATAGACTGTCTGCCGCTTTTCACGGTAAGATTGAGAAGGGGCCATCGTTGTAGGAGGCAGGACAGAATGGTGTTCATGAGGGTTGGGCTGCTCCTGATCCTGGTGTATACGGTGATACCCACCCTGTTGGGAAGGACGCTCGGGATCGGTTGTGTCAAGCGACTGCCCCCGGGCGCCAAACAGATCGCCCTGACGTTCGACGACGGCCCGAATCCGCGGTACACCCCCGAGATCCTCGAAATCCTTCGGGCGGAAGGCGTCCGCGCCACTTTTTTCGTCTTGGCCGAGAACGCCGCGCGCTATCCGGACCTGGTGAAAAAGATGGTGGCCGACGGACATGAAGTCGCGATCCACGGCCTGGCCCATCGCCCCCTGTGGTTGCTGGGGCCCGGGCGAACCCGGCGGGAAGTCATCGAGGCGGCGAAGAGACTGGAAAGCACGTTCGGCATTCAAATCCACTGGTACAGGCCCCCTTGGGGATTGTTGAATTTGCCGGCGTATGTCTGGTCTTTGCGCCTCGGCATCCGTCTGGTGATGTGGAGCCACATGAGTTGGGACTGGGCGGCCAAAGGGCCGCCGGCCGAGTTTGCCCGCAAGATCATCCGTCACATGAAGGACGGTGCCATCGTGTTGCTCCATGATTCGGGAGATACGTTCGGAGCCCGTCCCGACGCTCCGGCGGTGGTGGCACAGGCCCTTCCGCTGGTCATTCGGTGGGCCAAACAAAGCGGGTGGCGGATGGTGACGTTGTCGGACGTGGAGAAACGTTCATTTCGAGAGAGTATCTGGAAGGCCTGGGATCGGTTGGGTTCCCGTTTGATGCATTCCCATCCCCTGGGAGATTCCGGTCCATGTTTGTTCCGGCTGGCCCGCAGGAGGTATTGGTGGTGGCCGGTCACCCTGAAGAACGGCACCCGGCTGCGTTTCGGCGATGCGGTGGCCGAGATTCATTTTGACAACGCGGTTCTGGAATCCCTGGTGAAAGATGCAAAGAGTGCATGGCAATTATCCCTTCGTTATATGCAGGTGGCTCGGCGGTCTCTTCCGGTCTTGGCCAGGGCGTTGGCCGAAGATCCTAGATGGCGCGGTGTGCGGATCGTATACGGGCTCAGCGTGTTGAGCCGGGGGGCGGATAAAGCGGGGTTCACCATCTCCCCCGTTCGGCCGCGATGGTTGCGTCGGGTCGCCACCCGCTATCTGCAGGGGGTGATGTTGGGACACCATCCGGAGGGGCGAAACCGGCTGACGCAAGGTCTTCATGAGTTGGGGGCCGATTGGATCTACATCTCCCCGGAAACGCTGATTCGGTTGTACGGATCGCGCCGGGAGGAGGTACCAAGTGCGGGTTCCGGTGTTGACCGGTCACCAAACCGGGAGGTTTGACCTGGACGGGAGGCGGCGGAGGTACTGGCCCGGACGGACCTTCGGGAAGCGATGCGAGAAAACATGAGGAAACTCTGTCTGACGGACGGTGCCCGTCGCATCGCGCGGGAGTTGATCGCAGGAGGGAGCTGGCGATTGGGACGGGGGATTTTGTTGACCGATGACTTTGGGAGCGGCCATACCCTCGCTGCGATGGCGGTGGCCCAGGCATGGAACCGGATCCACCCCGATGAACCCGTGGAGGTGGTGCGGAGCCTGGAGCGTTCTCACCCTTTTTTAACCCACCTTGTGATCGGCGCGTATCTGGTTTTGTTGCGCCGATGGCCAGGCGGGTATCGCTGGATGTACCGGGCGACCGAGGTCAAGCCGCGACTGCGCGGCGGCGCGTCAGGGGTCTTGGCCGCCCTGTATGCCCGTTCCTTTAGGGTGTGGATGTCCCGGCTTGACCCGGATTGGGCCATGACCACGCATCCTTTTTCCCTGGCATTGTTGGAGCGATTTCGGGCACAGGGCTGGAGGGGCCGATTCGGCACGCTGGTCACCGATTTTCATGTACATCGTTTTTGGTGGAGCCGGTCGGCGGATTGGTACTGTGTTCCCTTTCCCTGGATGCGGGAAGAGCTGGCGGATCTGGGGTATCCCCAGAAGAACATCCACGTGACCGGATTTCCCCTCCGGCCGGCTTTTTCGGCGCCCATCGCCCGAGGGGATGCCCAGAGGCGGTTGGGTTGGGAAGATGTTCCCCGGGTATTGTGTATGGGCGGAGGCTTTGGCTTGGGGGACGTGGCGCGGTGGTTGAACTGGCTGGACGAATCGGCACTGGAGTTTGAAATGGTCGTGGTGGCCGGCCGCAATGAACGGCTGTACCGGGAGCTGACCGAGAAGTCGCGACGCTGGAAACACCCCTGCCGAATTTTGGGGTATCGTAACGATATCCAGGATCTGTTCGCGGCTTGTGATGTGCTCGTGAGCAAGCCGGGTGCAGCCACGGTGATGGAGGCGGCGGCGATGGAGCTACCGTTTGTCTGTGCCGCACCGCTTCCCGGTCATGAAGAGGACAATGCCCGGGCACTTGTGAAATTGGGGATCATCTCCGGGCCGGCGGTCGGGGCCGCCATGCTTCGGGCGGTGGAACGCCTGTTGCTGGATGAAGAGGCGCGTTGTCAAGTGAAGGACAGATTGCGCGGTATGGTCAAACCCGATGCCGCCGAATCTGTGGCCGATGTCCTGGGGAGTGAACAAACGGGATGAACACTTCGTGGAATTTGCCGTTACTGTCGGCGTTGGCTTCCATGTTCGTGGCTCAAGGCATCAAAGTTCCTTTTCAACGTTGGCGAGAAAAGGCGTGGGATTGGCGTCTGGCATTCTGCAGCGGAGGAATGCCCAGCTCCCATGCGGCGGTCGTCAGTGCTCTGGCGGTGGCGATGGGGTTATCCTATGGTTGGAATTCGCCCTGGTTCGCTGTGTCATCCGTGTTTGCCGCCGTCGTCCTGTACGATGCCGTGGGGGTGCGCCGCCAGGCCGGTCAACAGGCGATCGTTCTTCATGAGTTGGTGAATCGGGCTCAAGAAGCGGGGATTGATCTGTCCGGCGTGGCGGCGACCCAAGTACGCCGCTGGGTTCACAGGGGTCATACGCCCTTGGAAGTGGCCGGAGGGGTGACCCTGGGCACGAGCATTGCCTGTCTCGTGTATTGGGTGGCTCATTGAGCCAGTCGGCCGCTGAGTTTGCGGCCCGCCGACCGTGCGGGCCGCAGCGGCCTTCTCGGCTCGGCCTGGGACGTTATCGGACCAAGGAGAACATGGTGTGATGAATCCACCGTTCCAGTTCTTCGTTGGTCCACACGAGGTTCCTGATGGGTTTGACCGGAGCCGAACCGGATGTGCGAATCACTCGTCCATCTTCTTCGAGTTTGACCAAATGGCCGAGGATGGTGCGTTCCGCCACCCAACGGGTGGCTGCGGGAATCTGGCCCTCGTAGATGCACGCGAGAAGATCGGCCACCCGGCGGGGGTGTGATGCCAGGAGGGCGAGAATTTGTTCTTCCCGCTCCAGGCGATGGGAAAGATAGTACCGGATCCGACTCGAGGGATCTTCAATGATCGGGCCGTGGGCGGGTCCCGCCGCTTGCGCCGGCAGAGTCAAAAGCTTTCGCAGGGTGTCCAGGTAGGTTCCCAGGTGGCCGTCCGGAGGGCCGATCCACGTGGTGCCGGCTCCGAGGACGGCGTCGCCGGTGAACAAAATGCCGTCGTTTGATTCCCAAAAACTTACATGTCCAGGGGTATGTCCGGGTGTTTCCACGGCGACGAGTTTTACCCCTCCGACGCCGTGCACCGTTCCTTCCCGCAAATCCGGCGCCAGTCGGGTGCCGGGGACATACTTGTGCACGGCCTCGGCGTCGGCGGGGTGAACGTGCACAGGACAATCCCAGTGTTCGGATAGATAACCCGCTCCTGCGGCGTGATCCGGATGATGATGGGTGAGGAGAATCCCGGTGATGCGCAGGTTCCGTTCCAGCACGTGATCGATGAGAGGCCTGAGTGCTTCGGGATCGGAATAGCCGGCATCAATGAGCACGCCCTCGCTTCCATCCGTCACCAGGTATAAATTCGTGGCGACGGCCGGAGGCAAGGTCGGGGTTTTCACGGCAAAAGCGGTCACCCAGTGTGGTAGGGCCATGGATATGCTCCTTTCTTCAATCTCTTCTCTGTACCCATCGTAGTGCGGAACCGCCCGACTTGTCCAGAAGGGGGGATGTTATGTATGAGGATTTACACGCGATCCGGAGATGACGGAAAGACGAGTCTGGTGTACGGCCGCCGGGTTGGCAAGGACTCATTGCGGGTGGACGCGTACGGAACGGTGGACGAAGCCAACTCCGCCATCGGCGTCGCGGTTGCCCAGCTTCGCAGCGGTCCGAAAGGCGAGTGGCAGGATGTCATATCGGCATTGGAGCGGGTGCAGCGGGAGTTGTTTGATGTCGGGAGGGAATTGGCGACGCCCGAAGAGAAACGGGAGCGGGCGTTCGTGACTGAAGCGCACGTCGAAGGGCTGGAGAGAGACATTGACCGATGGGAAGCGGAGTTACCCCCTCTTACGCGGTTTATCCTCCCGGGCGGGGAGCCGGCGGCCGCCGTGTTGCATCTCGCCCGAACCATCTGCCGTCGGGCTGAACGGAGGTTGGTGGCCCTGGCCGGGCGGGAATCGGTTGCCGCCCCGGTCCGACAGTATATCAATCGATTGTCCGACTTTCTCTTTGTGGCGGCCCGGGTGGTCAATCATCGAGCGAGGGTGTCGGAACCCGTTGTGGATTTTGAACCGTGAGGGAGCAGGGGGAAGGACATGGCAAGCCGTTTGTCAAACAAACGAGGAGTGATCGTCGATCTGGACGGCACGTTATACCGCGGAGAAATCGCTGTTCCGGGGGCGGTATCGTGGTTTCACCGCATCCGACAAACAGCCGGGGTGATATGTGTCACAAATAATTCGAAATCTCCCCCGGATGATGTGGCGGCGCGTTTGCGACGCATGGGGTTTGACGTCCGGGACGACCAAGTCTTGACGTCGGCCTCGGCGGCGGCGTCTTATGTGGCCCAGGTCTGGAAAGACTCCCCGGTCCTGGTCCTTGGTGAGGAAGGGCTGTGGCAGGCGGTATCGGCCGCCGGCATCCGGGGATTTCGCCCTGGGGACATTGACCCCGAGCGGGTTTCGGCGGTGCTTCAGGGGATTCACCAAGGATGCACCTACGGCGACCTCGCTGAACTGTGTCTGGCCATCCGGGCCGGAGCGGCCTATGTTCTGACCAATCCGGATCGGGCGCTCCCCGGCGAGCGGGGATTGGTTCCCGGTGCCGGGGCGATCTCCGCCCTGATTGAGTCGGCCACCGGCGTGGCGCCCCTGGTGATCGGGAAGCCCCAGGGGCGCATGATGGAAGAAGCGCTTCGACTGCTCGGTCTACCCCGAGAGGACGTGGTGGTGGTGGGAGACAACCTCGAGACGGACGTTGCAGCCGGGCACCGTGTCGGACTGGACACCGTTCTCGTGTTGACCGGCTATTCTCGCCGGGAAGATCTCGCCTCGTCCGCCTTGCGCCCCACGTGGGTGCTGGATGACTTGGGTCAGTGGTTTGCGTAGACCTTCTCGATCCAGCGCTCCGTTTCTTCGGGGCTTTCGGTCTGTTTCCATTCGGCGGTGGAACGAAGCAGCCACTGGGTGAACTCCCGACCGGACAAGGTCTCGCACAGAAAAAGGCCGATCTGTATCGGGAGTTCCCGGCGCTGGCCGCCCATATGTTCTTGGAGTTTTTGTACGGCTTGAATCACCCTGGACTGCTCGATATCAGCGCTGACGGCATCAAACAGCCGACGGCCTTCCTCGGTCAAGTGCACTTCGGTGATGCGCTCGTCCTCCTGATTGGAGCGGGTCGTGACGAGCCCCAACTGTTCCAATTTGGCCACATTGTGAAAAGCGCTCGAAATGTGCCAAAGGCCTCGCTGGGCAATGGTCGAGATCGATACGCCGTCTTCCTGGTACAAAAGGCTGAGCAAGTGAAGCTGGGACCCGGTCAAATGATAGGGTCGGGCAATGCGCCGAAGATCGTCGTCCAAAGCCTTGGACAAACTGCGGATCAGATTAAAGGTCAGATGGACATCCGCCCACCGGTGCATGAACAAGCACCTCCTCGTGAAGTCTAAAGTTGCATATCCGTTTGTGCACAGCAGCCCTTCCACATCAATCTATGCTCTCATAGCAATTCGAGAGTCGTTCCGTTTTTCGGCCCGTACCCCGGGAGGTGCCACGTGCGTCCCGCCGTTTTTCTCGATCGCGACGGTGTGATCAATCCATATGTCGATGATATTCATCGGCTCGGTGCGTTTCACCTGCTGCCGGGGGTGGGTACGGCGATCCGCCGTTTGAATGATGCCGGCCTGTGGGTGTTTGTCGTCACGAATCAAGGCGGCGTCGGGCTGGGGTACATGAGTGAAGGCGATGTGCGGGCGGTCCACCGGCAAATGCGCCGGCAACTGGCCGCCGAACAAGCCACAGTGGATGCGGTGCGCTTTTGTCCTCACCCGCCCCGAGCCGGTTGTCCCTGCCGGAAACCTCGGCCGGGGATGTTGCTGGACCTCATGAAGGTCCATCCCGTGGACCGGGAGTGCAGCTTTATGGTCGGTGACCGGGAGTCGGACGTGGAGGCGGGACATCGGGCCGGTATCCTCGCCGTTCGAATCGGGGAAGGACCGACCCGGGCGGAGTTCCGGGCTCGGGATCTGCCCCACGCCGTTAACCTTATTTTAACGTATCAGGCCCTAAAACCATAGACGAATATATTGATCATCATCGATCGGTAAAATGTGGAATGTCCTTTGATCATGCAACCGGGGGGTGTGAAGCCATGAGGGTGGCCAAAGATTCTCTGGGTGAGGTGCATGTGGACGATTCGGTGTACTACGGTGCCCAGACCCAGCGGGCTGTGGAAAATTTTCCAATCAGCGGTCTGCGCCTTCCGCGCGCGTTCATCCGGGCCCAGGGATTGATCAAGGCGGCTGCGGCGTTGGCCAATCGGGATCTGGGTCGCTTGGATCCCCGGCTGGCCGATGCCATCGTTCGGGCGGCCCAAGAGGTGGCCGAAGGGCGGTGGGATGAGCATTTTGTGGAGACGTCTATCAGGCGGGTGCGGGGACGTCCCAGAACATGAACGCCAATGAAGTGATCGCCAACCGGGCCTGCGAATGGCTCGGTGTCCGGCGGGGCCGGACGGACGTGGTGCACCCGAACGACCATGTCAACATGGGCCAGTCGACGAATGATACGATTCACGTGGCCCTCCACCTGGCTGCTTACGAATTGATCGAGATCCTGTTGAAACCGGCGGTATCCGCCTTGGTCGGCGCCCTGCGAAAAAAACAGGGGGAGTACCGGGATGTGGTCAAGTTGGGCCGGACCCATCTGCAGGATGCGGTGCCGATCCGGGTTGGACAGGAGATCGGGGGATGGGCCGCCGCCTTGGAAGACCGCCTGCGGGAAGTGAGTCGGGTAGCGAATGGGCTGTTGAAAGTGGGCATCGGGGGAACGGCGGTGGGGACGGGGTTGAACGCCGGACCGGCTTTCCCGGAGAAGGTCTTGCACCGGTTGCGTGAGTGGACGGGTTATGCATGGGAGCTGCCGGAGGATCGATTTGCTTTTATGCAAAACACCGACGCGGTGGCTGCGCTGAGCGGTGCCCTGCGAGGCTTGGCGCTCACCCTCGGGAAGATCGCCGACGATCTGCGCCTGCTCAGTTCCGGACCCCGGGGGGGATTGGCGGAGTTGCGGCTCCCCGCCGTTCAGCCGGGATCTTCCATTATGCCGGGGAAAGTCAATCCCGTGATGGCCGAGATGATGAATATGATCGTGTATCAGGTGATCGGATGTGACGCGTGTGTGGCGGCGGCCACCGGAGGCGCCCAATTGGAGTTGAACGTGATGATGCCGGTGATCGCCTGGAATGTGTTGCACCAGATCCGGATCTTGGGGACAGGATGTCAGGCGCTGAGGTCCCGCTGTATCGAAAGCATGGAGGTGGATGAACGGCAGTGTCTGTACTGGGTGCAGCGGAGCACCGCGCTGGCCGCGGCCCTGAATCCGGCCATAGGGTACGATCGCGCCGCGGAATTGGCCAAACGGGCTTTTCAGGAAGGGCGCACTGTCCGGGAGGTGGCTGAGGCCAGCGGATGGGTCGCCGCCGACGATCTGGATCGCCTCTTGGATCTACGCCGGATGACCGATCCCCTCGAGTGAGTGCGCCAGTGGGCGAGTCCGTGAGCGCGCGGACAGTGAGAGGCCCGTTGCAGGCGCCCATTCTGCGCGGTTCCGGACCTCGCAGGGGGATCTCTCATAGACTGGTGATGAACGTCACTAGCCTAGGAGGGAGAGACTCCCATGGAAGAACAACAACATCGGAGTGACAGAGAAGAACCGGTGCGGGAAGGCCTCGAGGCCGATGATGTTCTGGATGGATCGGCTCCGGTGCCCATGCCCGCGGCCTGGTCGGAGCCGGTGGAACGGGAGGTGCCCCTGTGGCGGGACGGCCATGTGTCGTACCCGGGGATGTTCGAACCGGGACTTCCGGGGCCGTTTCCGGGACTGCCCGCCCAGGTTCCGGACGATCCGGCGTACTCACCGGGGTCGGGAGTTCCCGGCTACGGTCCGTCGGGGTACGGGGAGCCGGGATACATGTCCCCACCGAGCTCGCCGGCCGCCCCTTGGGCGCCTTACGGTACGGCGGGAATGCTTCCCGGCCTGTTCGGTTCCGCGGCGCCCGGTGGCATGACAAGTGATCCGGTCTCAGGGACGGGCGGTTTGCCCGGTTTCACGGTCCCTGGGACGGGCGGCCTCCCGATGGGCCTCCCCGGTCAGAGCGGAGGATATCCGGGAGCCGGATACACCGAGTGGATGGGTTTTCCGGGGGGCACCGGGGCGCCGACGCCGCCGATGGCCCCGGGTCTGCCCGGGACCGCCGCCGGGATGCCCGGGGGTGGCATACCGGGGATACCGGGCATGCCCTTCCCCGGGCCCGGGTCGGGCTTGGGCTTGTTTCCGCCCGTCGGTCTGCCGGGAGGTGCGGCGGGGATGCCGGGTGGGCCCGGGGGGGCGCCCGGGAGCTGGGGCTTTCCCCCCCTGGAAACGGGCTGGTTTTCCCGGGAACCTCTGGGGTACCTGGAACAGTATCCGATTCCCGGAGCTCCGCCCGCTGAAGTTGAGCACGAGGGTCCCGGTTCACCGCAGTCCAGTGAACCGGGCCCGCCGGCGGACGCACCGGAAGACGGCACAACATAATCGAATCGTTCACCGTACCGACGGACGAATGCGGCATCAGGCCGGGTGCCGCTGTCTTGTTGCATGACCCGCGATCCGAGCGATCACAATAGAGATGACCGTGGCTTGGATGGGAAAGGGGGATCACTCACGTGTTGGTGGATTTCCAAAATGAACCACTGACGGATTTTACCGATCCGAGCCGCCGTGCGGCCATGAAGGAAGCTCTGGAAACGGCGCGCCGGGGATTCGGCCGGGAGTATCCCATGCGCATCGACGGCCGGGATCGGCTGAGCGGTCACTGGATCCGGTCGGTGGATCCCTCCCGCCCCCGGGAGGTGGTGGGCCAGGTGGCGGCCGCAACCCGAGAGGATGCGATGGACGCGATCCAGGGGGCCTGGGCCGCGTTTGCCGGGTGGTCCAGGGTGCCCGCACAGGCCAGGGCCCGGTGCCTGTTCAAAGCGGCCGCGTTGATGCGGCGGCGGAAATTTTTCTTAGCTGCGCTGATGTGTTTCGAAGTGGGGAAAACTTGGTCCGAAGCGGATGCGGACGTGGCCGAGGCCATTGATTTTCTGGAATTTTACGGCCGCGAGATGATCCGTTTGGCCCAGCCCCAACCCTTGGTTCGCATCTTGGGCGAGGACAACGAAGTGATCTACGAACCTCTGGGGGTCGGCGTGGTCATCCCGCCTTGGAATTTTCCCCTGGCCATCCTGACCGGGATGACCGTTTCGTCGGTGGTGGCGGGCAACACCGTCGTTCTCAAACCGGCCAGCGCCAGCCCGGTGATTGCGGCCGAGTTCGTCCGCATCATGGAAGAGGCCGGGATTCCGCCGGGGGTCATTCAGTTTCTTCCGGGATCGGGCGGGGAGATCGGCGATGTTCTCGTGTCCCATCCCCAAGTGCGATTCATCACCTTTACCGGATCCCGGGATGTGGGCGTTCACATCTTCGAACTGGCGGCCAAGGTTCATCCCGGTCAAACCTGGCTGAAGCGGGTCATTGCCGAAATGGGCGGGAAAGACGCCATTATTGTGGACAACGACGCCGATCCGGACGATGCGGCGGCGGGGATCGTCACGTCCGCTTTCGGGTTCGCCGGGCAAAAATGTTCCGCCTGTTCGAGGGTGATTGCACTGGCCGATGTGTACGAACCCCTGCTGGAACGGGTGAAACATCTGACGGAGCGACTCAAGGTGGCGCCGGCCGACCTGGAGGAAGCCTCGTACGGACCGGTGGTGGACCGGGCGGCCTATGATAAAGTGCTGGAGTATATCGAAATCGGCAAAAGGGAAGGGCAATTGGTCACCGGCGGCGGACCGGCGGAAGGCGAGGGATATTTTATCAAACCGACGATCTTTCGAGATGTATCGCCGGGCGCCCGGATCGCCCAGGAAGAGATTTTCGGGCCGGTGGTGGCCTTTCTCAAAGCCCGGGGCTTCGATGAGGCCCTGGAGATCGCCAACGGGACTCCGTACGGGCTGACCGGGGGCGTCTATTCCCGTAATCGGGTGCACCTGGAGCGGGCCAGGCGGGAGTTTCATGCGGGCAATCTGTATTTTAACCGGAAAATCACGGGCGCGTTGGTCGGGGTGCATCCGTTCGGCGGCTTTGGTATGTCCGGAACCGATTCGAAGGCGGGGGGCCGGGATTATCTGTTGCTGCTCACCCAGGCCAAGGTCGTCTCCGAGCGATTTTAGGCCGGGCGGGTAGCACAAAAAAAGCCGGGAGCGCGGTCTGCTCCCGGCGGGTGTCGGCGGCGGTCCCATCGGTGCGGGTTCGGGATGCCGGACCCGGTCACGATGCCCGGGACGGTCGCTCTTTTTGTTCCTTTTCCTCCTCGAGGCGGTGAACCGCTCCCGGGACGGAGTGGTGTTTAAAGTAGGCGAAGTTGAGGTTATTGGTCCGGTACCGACCATCCCGGCGGAAATCCACCTGGTCGGCGGTCAGGCCGAGGATGACGTAGAGGATGAACGCCACGAGCACCGTCCACCCGATGGCTCCATACATCTGCCGGGACAGAAAATACGCGCTGAGGCAGAAGGCGACAAACGCCACGCCCAAAGTGGCGCCGAAGAGTCCGTACAGTTTCTTCAGCATGATCCTGTTCCCCCCTTTGCGCAATTTCGGCGCGGACATGACCGTTTTCGGCGCGTGCCCCATTCGGAGGACAGCGTTTAATAGACCCTGAGTTTATTATACAATGTATCCCGCTGGACCGGAATCCGCCCGGCTTCGCGGATCATCCGGATGAACTGTTCCTTCGGGGCCATCTGGGCGGTTTCCGCTCCGGCGGCGTGGACGATCTGTTCTTCCATGACCGTGCCGTCCAGATCGTCGACCCCGAAGCTCAGTGCCACCTGGGCCAGTTTCGGACCGATCATCATCCAGAAGGCCCGGATGTGGTCGATGTTATCGAGAAGCAGCCGGGCCACCGCCAACATCTTCAAATCATAGTATCCCGTGGTGGTGTCCTGGATGTTGTACTCCGCGGCCAGGGCGGTGTTGGCGGGGTGGAAGGCGAACGGGAAGAAACAAGAAAAGCCTCCGGTTTCATCCTGAAGATGCCGCAGCCGAAGCAGATGGTCGATGATGTGCTCCGGTTGTTCGATATGTCCGTACAGAATCGAGGCGTTGGTGCGGATGCCCAGTTGGTGGGCGAGCCGGTGGACGGCGAACCACCGGTCGGCACTGGTCTTGTGCCCGGCGATGATCCGCCGCACCTCGGGATCGAAGATTTCGGCGCCTCCGCCCAAGATCGAGTCGAGCCCCGCTTCCCGAAGCCGCTCCAGGACCGTTTCGACGGACAATTTCGCGATCCGGGCCATGTAGTCGATTTCCACCGCGGTAAACGCCTGAACGTGGACCTCGGGAAGAATCCGTTTGGCCAGGCGCATCATGTCCTCGTAATACGAGAAGGACAAAGCTGCATTGACTCCCCCGACGATATGCAGCTCGGTGAATCCTCGCCCGGCCATCTCCTTCATCTTGACTTCCAATTGTTCCAAGCTCAAGGTGTAGGCGGCGGGATGATCGGATTTGACCCCGAAGGCGCACAGTTTGCAACTCAAATGGCACACGTTGGTGTAATTCAGATGGGTATTCACGATAAAATACGCATCGTCTCCGTTTTTGATGCGCCGGATTTCATCGGCCAGCGCGCCGATCCGGAGAAGATCGGGAGATCGCAGAAGCGCAAGACCGTCCTCGAAGCCCAGGCGCTCTCCGGAAGCCAGTTTTTTCTCGACGGCGGCGAGGTCCGAACGGGTGGACGTGGAGAACAAGGCGGTGTCCCCTTTCCGCATGATGATCGACTCTATTCTATCACAGCCGATCCTGGGTGGGGTGCGCGGCTCGGTTCTATACAGGGCCGCCTGCGAGCGCGCCTCCGCACGCGCTTTTCCGCCTCCCGCTCCGGTTTCCGCCCCCGGGTCGGTCTGCTACAATAGGTGAAACAGGGGGTGTTGCCGTTGCGGTACTACACGGCGGCGGACTGGGGGACAGACAAAGGGAAAGAGACCTTCCGAGACGTTCCCTGGAGCCGGATCGTCGGGTATTTTCGACCTTACACCATGGCCCTGGCAGGGGTCGTCGGATGCATCATCCTCAGCAGCCTTCTCGGGCTGGTGCAGCCCTTGTTGATCCGGGGGATCATCGACGAAGCGATCCCCATGCGCAGTTTTTCACTTTTAAATCTATTTGCCGCCCTGATCGTGGCCACGGCGTTGGCGTCGGCCGGCGCCGGCGTGCTTCAGGGCTATTTGAACGCCAAGATCGGCCAGGGGGTCATGTTTGACCTGCGGAATCAGTTGTACCGGCATTTGGTTCAGATGCCGCTCCAATTTTTCACGAATACGAAAACCGGCGAGATCATGTCCCGGGTGAACAACGATGTGAACAATCTGCAGATGGTGGTCAGCGACACTGTGGCCAATTCCCTGAGGAATGTGATCAGCGTCTTGACCACCGTGGCCACCATGTTTGTGCTGAATTGGCGGCTGGCGCTTTTGTCCCTGGTGATTCTGCCTTTGTTTGTCGCTCCCACCCGACGGGTGGGGCGGATGAACTTTAACTTGCGAAAGCGGACCCAGGAGAAGTTGGCGGATCTCAGTGCGCTGATGCAGGAGACGCTAGGGGTCAACGGCATTCTCCTCGTCAAGACCTTCAATAAGGAACAAAAGGAAGTGGAGCGTTTCGAGGCCAAGAACCGCGAGCTGATGGAGGCGCAGATGCGCCAGAGCCTCGTGGGCCGCTGGTTTTTCATGATGCTCACCACGATCTCCACGGCGGGTCCGGCGATTATCTACTGGTATGGAGGCCGGCTGGTGATGGGCGACGCCATGACCCTGGGGACGGTGGTGGCGTTCACCGCGTATCTCACGCAACTCTACGGGCCGGTGTCCGCCCTGGCCAATATTCATGTCAACGTGATGGGCTCGGCGGCCTTGTTCACGCGGTTGTTCGATTATCTGGATAAGCCGTTGGAGATTGAGGACCGCCCCGGGGCTGAACCGCTTTGCCGGGTGGAAGGGCGTATTCAATTTGAAAACGTGTATTTCCGGTATCAGCCGGACGGGGAATGGGTGCTGCGGGGGATCGATTTGACCATCGAGCCGGGCCGGTTGGTGGCTCTGGTGGGGCCGAGCGGGGCGGGGAAGACAACCCTCAGTTACCTGATCCCCCGCTTGTACGACCCCGAGTTGGGCAGGGTGACCATCGACGGACACGATCTGCGGGACGTGACGTTGTCGTCCCTTCACGAACAGATCGGGGTGGTGACCCAGGAGACATTCTTGTTCCACGCCTCGCTCCGGGACAATCTGCTGTACGCCAAGCCTGACGCCACCGAGGAGGAGTTGAGGGCTGCGGCCGAATCGGCGTATATTCACGATATGATCGCCCGGTTGCCCGAGGGGTTTGACACCTTGGTCGGCGAGCGGGGCTATAAACTGTCCGGCGGCGAGAAGCAGAGGATCGCCCTGGCCCGGGTGATTTTGAAAAATCCGCGCATCCTGATTCTCGATGAGGCGACGTCGGCCTTGGATTCGCACTCGGAGCGCTGCATCCAGGCGGCTCTGGAGCCGCTGTTGTGCGGGCGGACTTCCATCGTCATCGCCCACCGGCTCTCGACGATCCTGCGGGCGGATCAAATCGTGGTGATCGACCGCGGGCGCGTGGTGGAGAAGGGCACGCACCGGGAGCTGTTGGCGCGGGAAGGGCTGTATGCCCGGCTGTATGCGGAACAATTCGCCGATCAGGAGCAGGGTTTGCCCGTTCCGGCGGATTTTCCGGGGCCGGGCAAAAGCGGGTCAATGCGGTCGGCCCTCGGCGGGTCGACCACTCCGGCGGGTCACACCGCATACGGCGGGTCGTAAGACGTGGACGGCCTCCGAACACCGCGGCGGGTGCTTCGTGAAGCGGAACCTGCGGCACAGGATCGTCGGGTCGGCGGCGATCGCCGGCAACGGTCGACCTGCGAAATCGATGATCCGCGAGGGCCGACGGATGATCAGGCGACCAAAGAGGAGGGAAAGTCGGTGTCAGATGAGCAAAAGCGCATCCCGCCGGGTCAATTTGTCACGGACCGCTGGCCGATCCTGCATGCCGGGCGGGTCCCGGAGATCGATATGGAGCAGTGGCGGTTTGAGGTGTTCGGTGAGGTGGAGGAGCCGATCCGCTTGACGTATCCGGAGTTCATGAAGCTTCCCCAGACGTCGCACCGGTGCGACATCCACTGTGTCACCACTTGGTCCCGCTACGACAACCTGTTTGAAGGCGTGCCTTTTCGGGCGGTCCTCAACCTCGTCCGGCTCAAACCCGGAGCGCGTTACGTCTTGATCCACGCGTACGGCGGCTGGACCACCAATCTGCCGCTGGAAGAGCTCCAGAAGGAAGGTGTTCTCTTCGCCCATTCGCACAACGGAAAACCACTGGCCCCCAAACACGGCTGGCCCTTGCGACTGGTGGTGCCTCATCTTTATTTTTGGAAATCGGCCAAATGGGTCAGGGGCCTGGAGTTCCTCGCCGAAGATGTTCCCGGCTATTGGGAGGAGAGAGGGTATCACATGGTGGGAGACCCGTGGAAGGAACAGCGGTACCGGGACGATCCGGCGTGGAGTCGCGACCTCGTCCGTGCGCGCAGGCGGGAGTTCAGGTGGTATGTGGAGGGGGAAAGGGAATAAACAGCCGGCGCGCCACGAGGTACGCTCTTGTGGCCCATTTGACTTCCCTTCCATGTCTCACCTCATTTTTCGCTTCCCGACTTGGTTCACCATAAGGAGACAATAATGGAAAAACGGTTATTCTTTTTGCAGCGATTTTTGGCCAATCCAAGGTTGATCGGGAGTGTGGCCCCCAGTTCGAGGTTCCTGTGTGAACAGATGATGCGATGTGTCCCGTGGGAACAAACCGACCGGGTCGTGGAGCTCGGAGCGGGGATCGGCGTGATGACCCGAGATATTTTCCGACGGAAACATCCTGACGCCAGAGTCCTTGTCTTTGAAAAGGATCCCGAGCTTCGAAGACACCTGGCCGGACGCTACCCCGAGCAGTTCCTTTTCCGCGAAGCGGCGGAATTGGCCCGGGTCGTGGAGCAGCAGGGCCTCTATCCGGTGGACGCCATCGTGTCGGGACTTCCCTTTGCCGTTTTTCCCGCGGAAGCCAGAGACTGCATACTGGATCAGGTGTGGGAGGTGCTCCGGCCCGGGGGGGTATTTGTGACCTTTCAATATTCTTTGCAGTTGAAACGGCATCTTCAACAGCGATTCCGAACCCTCTCGATCGAATTCACCCCGTGGAATCTTCCTCCGGCTTTTGTCTACCGTTGTGAAAAATAAGAGCCCGGCGGTCTTCGTGATCCGGCTCGCTCGTTGATTGCAGGCATGCCCGCCCGGGCTCGTGGGGAGTTGTAGCTGCGCTGGGCGTCGCGTATCATGGTGCTGGACAAACGAGGACAGGAAAGCGAGGGAGTGTTGGACCAACATGTTTACCGATGAAGAAAAACAGTCCCTCTATAAAGTGATCTACACCCGGCGGGATGTCCGGTCGTTCCTTTCCGATCCCATTCCGCAAGCCAAAATCTCCCGCATCCTCGCTGCCGCTCATCATGCGCCGTCGGTGGGATTCATGCAGCCGTGGAATTTTATTCTCATTACAGCCAAAGAGGTGAAGGAGCGCCTCGCATGGGCGGCGGACAAAGAACGGCGTGCGTTGGCGATTCACTACGAAGATGACCGGAAGGATCTTTTCCTCAGTCTCAAAGTGGAAGGATTGCGGGAGGCGCCGCTCACGATCTGCGTCACCTGCGATCCGACGCGGGGCGGAAATCACGTCTTGGGGCGCAATTCCATTCCCGAAACGGACCTTCTTTCGACCGCTTGCGCCATTCAAAACATGTGGTTGGCGGCCTGTGCGGAAGGGCTGGCGATGGGATGGGTCAGTTTCTACAAGAAAAGCGATATTCGCGGGATTCTGGCGATTCCGCCCCACATTGATCCGGTGGCCCTGCTGTCGGTGGGATACACGGACCAATACCCGTCCGCGCCTGTCCTGGAAACGGTGGGGTGGGAGAAAAGACTCCCTTTGGACTCACTCATCTTCGAGAATCAGTGGGGTCAGAGGTCCGATTCCTCACGAATGCCGGAGGTATGACTCTCGAGCAGGTCTTGCGGTCCAAAGCGAGACGATGGATGCGGCCGGGCAGACGGGCATGTGCGACAGGTCCGTACAGCGGCATTCCAAATCTGTTTGATCGGGCGTTTAGAGTGAAAGGGGAAGGAGAGGGTCGCTCGCATGAATTCGCGAGAATTGGCCGGAACGCCGGCGGCGGGCCGCCCTCGCCGCTTCATTCTGGCACTGATGTTGGGCAGTTTGACGGGGCTAGGGCCGTTCACGATTGACATGTATCTTCCTTCGTTGCCCGCGCTTGCAGATGATCTTCATGTCACAACGTCGATGGCGCAGTTGAGTCTGACCGCCTGTCTGCTGGGTTTGGCGTTGGGGCAGTTGGCTGCGGGGCCGATCAGCGATGCCCTCGGGCGGCGAAAGCCCCTCCTGTGGGGGCTGTTGTTCTATGCGGCCGCCTCCGCGTTGTGCGCATGGACCACGTCGATGGGAGTGCTCGTCGCCCTCCGGTTTTTGCAGGGATTGGCCGGTTCAGCCGGCATCGTGATCGCCCGCGCCATCGCCCGAGATCACTTTGAGGGCCGGGAATTAACGCGTTTTTTTGCGCTCCTGATGTTGGTCAACGGAGCGGCGCCCGTGTTGGCGCCGGTGGCCGGCGGGCAGCTTTTGCGCGTCACTTCGTGGCACGGCGTGTTCGTTGTGCTGGCACTGCTCAGCGTGGCCCTGTGGCTTGCAGCTTTGTTCGCGCTGCCGGAAAGCCTTTTGCCGCAGCGGAGAGTGCAGGGCGGGTTGCGGGCGACAGTGGGCGCCCTCGGCATCCTGCTCACCAACCCCGAATTTATGGGGTACGTGTTGACGCAAGGTCTTGCCTTTGCCGCGATGTTCGCCTACATCTCCGGATCTTCATTTGTCCTTCAGGAAGAGTACGGAGTATCCCCGCAAGGATTTAGCGTCATTTTTGCCGTCAACGGGGTAGGTATCATTTTTGCCGGACAGGCTGGTGCGCGTGCGTCCATGCTTTGGGGCGAACGGCGGGTTCTTGCGGTTTCGCTGGCGTTCGGAGTGGCGGGGAGCCTCGCGCTGCTCGTCGCAGTGATCAGCCGAGCGGGCTTGGCGGCTGTGGTGGCTTCGCTGTTTGTGGTCGTCGCCATCGTCGGTGCGGTCAGCACAACGTGTAATTCGTTGGCCTTGCAAAACCAAGGGCACGTCGCCGGCAGCGCGTCGGCATGGCTCGGTGTGGCCGGAATGTTGATCGGCGCCATGGCCTCGCCCCTGGTGGGTCTCGGAGGCAGCCGAACCGCGGTTCCGATGGCCGCGGTGATTCTCGTCTGCCACGTTTTAGCGGCACTGTCGTACGGTTTGCTGACCGCGCGGCGGCGCGGTATGCCCGCCGCAAAGACGATGTCAAAGCGCATGTGAGGCTGTGACTCGGATGCCTGAATTGGGCCGATGTCCTCAAGTGGAAAGTCATGGAGTCCGTTCGTCTCTTTGCCCGGCCGTTCCATCTTTTGCGGAACATGGATGCGACCGACCGTTCGTCTCCTGAATGAAAATGCGGTATGATAAGATGCAGACACGCGGTTCAAGAAAGGGCGTCTTGTCCGAGTTATCGGGAGAAACTGCGGATACTTCGAACACCGCGGTAAGGAGGAATGGCTGAATGAGTGAAGCGGTGATTGTGGATGCCATCCGAACGCCGATTGGTCGGCGGAAGGGAAGTCTGGCCCAGATGCACCCGGTCGACCTGCTGGGCGGGGTGCTGCGCGAGTTGGTGAGCCGGAACGGGCTGGATGCGGCCGCTGTGGATGATGTGATCGTCGGTTGTGTGGACCAGATTGGAGAGCAGGCGGTGAATATAGGACGGAACGCCTGGCTGTCCGCCGGGCTGCCGGAGTCGGTGCCCGCGGTGACCATCGACCGGCAGTGCGGCTCCAGCCTGCAGGCCTTGCATTTTGCCGCCCAGGGGGTGATGGCGGGGGTTTACGACATCGCCGTCGCCGCGGGGGTGGAGTCCATGACCCGCGTTCCCATGATGAGCGCGATCGGCGTCCACGGCTCTCCGATGACCGGCGGGCTCCATGAGCGATATCGGATGGACCGGTGGAACCGCCGATTTTTCGATCAGGCACTCGGTGCCGAGATGATCGCCAAGCAGTGGGGGTTCTCCCGGGAGGACCTGGACCGGTTCGGACTGAGGAGCCACCAACTCGCGACAAAGGCGCGGCAAAAGGGCTGTTTTTCCAGAGAGATTGTACCGGTTCAGGTGCCCGTCGGCGAAGGATCAGAAGAATTCCGGACGTTTGCCGAGGACGAGGGGATCCGCCCGGACACCAGTCTGGAAAAAATGTTGGCGCTTTCCCCGGCATTCCCTGACCTGGAGCTCATTACGGCCGGAAACTCCAGCCAGATTTCGGACGGTGCGAGTGCGGCCTTGGTGATGAGCGCCGGGACGGCAAAACGGCTAAACCTGCGGCCCCGGGCGCGATTCGTCGCCTTTGCCGCGGTGGGCGTGGACCCGGTGACGATGCTGACCGGTCCGATTCCCGCCACGCAAAAGGTGTTGGAACGGGCGGGACTCAAGGTGGAGGACATCGATCTGTTCGAGGTGAACGAGGCGTTCGCTTCGGTGGTGCTGGTCTGGCAGAAAGAGATCGGTGCGCCTTGGGACAAGATCAATGTGCACGGCGGGGCTATCGCTATCGGTCATCCCCTGGGAGCCACCGGAACCCGGATCACGGCCACCCTTCTCAATGGGCTGGAAGAGCGGAAAGCCCGCTACGGGCTGATGGCCATCTGCGAGGGCGGCGGCATGGCGAACGCCACGATTATCGAGCGGATCCCGGAATAACGCGGTTCGGGTCGGAGGACGGGTGGACGGCTTCCCGCCGTCCCGCCCCTCTGTCGGCAACGTCCGCAAGCCCTTATCCGGGCATCGGGCCTCGTTGACGGAGAAACGGGCGGCGGGAGGCGCGACCATCACGGCCGTCCTCTGGATCTACGCCACCTGGGAGTGAAACGTCATGATCCACATGGACATCAAAACGACTGCAAAAGTGAAAATAAATCCCAGGACCAGGGCCGCCGAATGGAACGCCGGCCCATCCCCCTCGGTCACGTGCATGAAAAAGTACAGTTGAACGAGAACTTGGCATCCCGCAAGAAGGATGAGCGCGAGCACCAACGGGCCGGGCGCCAACGCGCGTGTCAAGGCCAGCCCAAAGGCGACCGCAGTCAACACCAGGGATGCCGCATAACCGAAAATGTACTTGCCGGCCGAATGCGCCATGTCACATCACCACCCCGAAAAGATACACCACGGTGAAGATAAACACCCAGACCACGTCGAGAAAGTGCCAATACAGGTTGACGATGAACACCTTGCGCGCGGTGACTGCCGTGATGCCTCTCCGGGCCACCTGGAGCAGCACCATGAACATCCACAGAATCCCGTAGGAGACATGGGCCCCGTGGGTTCCCACCAGGGTGAAAAACGCCGACAGGAACGCGCTGCGTTGCATCGTGGCCCCCGCCGAAACATCCGTTGCAAACTCCTTTACTTCCAAGCCGAGAAAACAAAGCCCCAGCGCCATGGTTGCGACCAACCAACCCAGCACCTGTTTTTGATGGCCCCGGCGCATGGCCAGGGTCGCCAGGCCGCCCGTGAAACTGCTCGTGAGCAGGATCAACGTCTCCGCCGAAAATCCCGGCACATCGAACAAGTCTCGTGCCGCGGGGCCTCCATCCGTATGGGTTTTCAGCACCAGATACGTGGCGAACAAACAGGCAAACAGCAACATATCGGTGGCGAGGAACAACCAAAACCCAAAAATCCTCACGGATTGATGGTGATCCCGGTATTCCGGCGGCAGATGGCCGGACTCATGATGGGAAGGGCTTTCCCGCTCAGGGTGTTGTGCCGGTTGCGTCAGTTCGCGTTCAATGACCGCCATTGCTCACAGCCTCCCCAGGGATATTTCCGTCGCCATGACCTCTTCCACCGGCACGGAATATTCGTCGTCGTACTGGAAGGACCGCCATGCCAGACAGGCCGCCACTCCGCAAAGGCCGGCCACCGCAGGCAACCACCAGTTGAACACAAATCCGAACCCCGCGACAAAGAAGGAAACCCCGATCAGGAACGGAGCACCGGAGTTTTTCGGCATGTGGATCGGTTTCAGGTCCGCGGACTTTGGTTGCAGATCCTCGGTGCGGCCTTCGTTCTTCAGCACCCACCACATATCCCGGTCGGTGACGGTGGGGATCGCCGCGAAGTTGTAATGGGGTACCGGCGACGGCAGGGACCATTCCAGCGTTCGGCCGTCCCACGGATCTCCCGTCAGATCCCGTTCCCCGTGGCGGATGCTGTACACCACCTGGGCCACGATGAACAGAAACCCAATGCCCATGAGGTACGCCCCGATGGTCGAGACGAGGTTCAGGGGTCCCCATCCCAAGTCCGCCGGGTAGACGTACATCCGGCGCTGCATGCCCATGAATCCCAAGGCGTATTGAGGCATGAAACATACGTAAAATCCCGCGTTGAAAAACCAGAATGCCCACCGGCCCAACCGCTCATCCAGTTTGAATCCGAACATCTTCGGCCACCAGTAGTACATCCCGGCCAGCATTCCGAACACCACGCCGCCGATCAACGTCTGATGAAAATGCGCGATTAAGAAATAGCTGTTGTGATATTGGTAGTCGGCCGGCGCCACGGCCAACATCACGCCCGTCGCCCCGCCGATGGCAAAACAGGGAACAAAGGCGATGGCCCACAACATGGGAAGAGACAGGCGAATTCTCCCTTGGAACATCGTAAACAACCAGTTGAACACCTTGACCCCGGTCGGGATGGCCACCGCCATGGAGGCGATGGCGAAAAAGGTGTTGACGTCGGGGCCCGCGCCCATGGTGAAGAAGTGATGCACCCACACGAAATAACTGATGATGCTAATCAACATCAGCGAAGACACCATAGAACCATACCCGAAAATCCGCTTCCGGGAGAAAGTCGCGACGATCTCTGAAAACGCGCCGAATGCGGGGAGCACCACGATGTACACCTCCGGATGTCCCCAGATCCAAAAGAGATTGACGAACATTGTCGGGTTTCCGCCGTGAAGCATGGTGAAAAAATGGGTGCCGGCAATCCGGTCGAGCAGCAGCAGGGCCAACGCCACCGTGAGCGCCGGAAAGGCAAAAATGATCATGATGGACGCGGCCAGCACCGACCAGGTGAACAATGGCATCCGCATCAGAGTCATACCCGGCGCCCGCATCTTCAAGATGGTCGCCAGAAAGTTGATGCCTGTGGCGATGCTGCCGATTCCGGAGATCTGAATCCCCAATAAATAATAATTTTCGCCCGGTCCGGGATCGAACTCCAGTTCCGACAGCGGCGGATAGCTCACCCATCCTGCGTCGGGAGAGCCGCCGAACACAAACGAAATGTTGAACAGCAGTGCGCCGAAGAAGAACAGCCAAAAACTCACGGCGTTCAAAAACGGGAATGCCACATCCCGGGCGCCGATCTGCAGAGGCACGACGATGTTGAACAAGGCAAAAATGAACGGCATCGCCATAAAGAGGATCATAATGGTGCCGTGCGTGGTGAAAATCTGGTTATAGTGTTCGGCATCCAAAAAATGGTTTCCCGGAAATGCCAGTTGAGTGCGCATCAATTCCGCGTCCACGCCGCCCCGGAACAACATGAGCAGCGCGGCGATCATGTACATGATTCCGATCTTCTTGTGATCGACAGTGGTCAACCACTCCCGCCACAACCAGCCCCATTTCTTGAAGTAGGTCAGAACGGCAACAATGCCGATCACCGTCAAAAGGATGAGGGCGTCCGAACCCCAGATGAGGGGCCCCTCGTGCCACATCAAATACGTGTCGGCGAAGTTGCGCAGCGCTTCCAACATCGCTTATGCCCCCTCTCGCTTTCACCGCATCGGCGGTGAGCACATCGCATTGGGATCGCCGGGTGCGGCGCCCGCCCCGCCGTTGGCCTGACGGTCCATGTGCATCATATCCGGAAAATAGCGCCCCCCGTTGACCCACACCGTGTCTTCGAACAGCCCGGGGGGATACGAGGAATAGGAGACGGTCCCCATGACTCCCGGCTTCTTGAGTTCTTGATATCCCGCCAATGTCAATCCCGAAGAGCTCGTTTTGATCTGGTTGACCCATTGAGCAAACTCCGATGGGGATTTCGCGACGACGTCGAAGGACATGTGAGCGAACCCTTCCCCGGTGAAATTGGCCCCGTGACCGTAGTACGTGCCCGGTTGGTCCGCCTGCAGCCACAGACGCATGGCCATGCCCGGCATGGTGTATTCCTGTCCTCCCAACTGGGGCACCCAGAATGAGTTCATCGGCGCATCCGCCGTGAGTTCAAACTGGACGGGTACCCCCGTGGGAATCTCACAGTAATTCACCGTGGCAATCCCTTTGTCCGGGTACATAAACAGCCACTTCCAGTCCAGAGAGGTTACTTGAATCGTCAAGGGCTGCACGTTACTCTCCGGCGGCTCGGTCAGTGCGAATGTGGTTTTGGCCGTATAGAAACCGAGCACTCCGACAATGGCGATGGGGATCCCCCACCATACCAACTCCAACACCCGACTTTCCGCCCACTCCGGCCGATATGCGGCAGGATTGCCGGGTCGGTCGCGATAACGCCAAACGATGAAGATGAGCAATGCGAACACGGGAACGACGACGGCCAATATCAAAACGGTCGATAAGATCATGAGGTACATTTCTTCTCGCGCCACCGGCCCGGCCGGGTTCAGCACGATGTAATCGGGACTGCATCCGGAAAGAAAGAGGGCGGACGCCGCCCCCAAGGTGAGCAAAAATGATCTTAGCCGGGATTTCCCCCGATCCAATTGCGGCTCCCCCTCTCGACATATGTGCGTGTATCGCGCCCCGCCGTTCACCCCAACTTCACTGTTCGTTTGACACAATATCACATTGCCGTGCTTCTCGTTCTCATATTCATAAACTCGTCGCCGAGTCTTCAACTTTTCTTACCAGGATTGTCGACGAATGTTCATATAATCAACATCTGGGTCGTCGGGCTTGTGAAGATGATGTCACCATTCACGGATCAGACCGGGGGACGAGTGCACGATCTTTGCGTGAGGGAAGCATGGTCTTCTCCGAATGGCCCGAAGGGGCTATTGTTTGTCATTTTTATCAAGGAGTATAGTCAAAACGGGAAACTCAGTGTTAAGGAGGGACTGCGATGGGGGTACGGCGGAGGCGCCCCGGGGTGACGGTGTTCGCACTGGCCCTGATGGTCGCATGGGTACTCGCCGTCCCGTCCAAAGCGTCGGCTCATGCGTATTTGGTCAGGGCCATGCCCGCCCCGGGAAGCACGGTCCCGAGAATGCCGGCTCAAATTCAACTTTGGTTCAGCGACCCGCTGGAAGTCCGTTTTGCGGATGTGACCGTCTTGGCCCCCGACGGCAAACCGATCGGTGCGGGTCCGCTCACGGGAGATCCCCATGATGCCGCTTCCCTGATTCTTCCCGTGCATGGTTCGACCGGGGCCGGCACGTACGTGGTGGAATGGCGGGTTGTTTCGGCGGATGGCCATCCCGTCGCCGGGCATTTGACGTTTTCCGTCGGGGCCGCCTCCGTTCCATTGTCGGTGGCCGAGCCGCAAAGCCAAGGTCCGCCCCCGGTCGAGGGAGTGTCCCGGTTTTTGCAATGGGCGGCGTTGCTCATTTTACCCGGATTGATCGGATTCTGGCGGATCCTGGCCCGGTGGCCGGCTTTGCAGCGGGTGCCTCCGGAGACGGTGCGACAGGTCATCGGGTGGACCGCGGCGGCCGGGCTTGTCACCACGTTATTCCGTTTGCCGGTGGAGACTCGCATCCAGGCGGAGGAGCCTTTCTGGAGCGGGGCGCTCAGTCCGATTCAGTGGTGGGTTCTCATTCAAAACAGCACCTTTGGCGCTGTGCTGCTCGCGCAGATCCCCCTCCTCCTGTTGTTGGCCCTGGTCGCCTGGCGCCGGGATGCGGGATGCCGTTGGCTCGCCTCGGGCTGGCGGAACGACGCGTGGCTTGTGCCCGCGTTTGCCGCGCTCCTGCTCATGGCCCTGGCCGGCCATGCCCGACACGGCCCGATTCCGGCCCTGGATGTGACCCTCGACATGGTTCATTTGACGGCCGCGGCGTGGTGGGTGGGCGGATTGACGGGGGTGGCGGTGTGGCTGTTGTCCGGCCGGCGGGCGGCCGTGCGGAACCTGCACAGGGAGGCCGCGGGTTCTGCAAATGCCGTTCCCTCCGGCGATTGGACGGCTCTGGTTCGTGTGGCGGGCTGGGGATTCGCCGCCTCTCTGGCGGCCTTGATCCTTACCGGCATCCGGGCGCTTCTGGTGATGACCCCCACTCCGTACAGCCTCACCCACACCGCTTGGGGGGTGGCCCTGATTGTAAAAATGAGCCTGGTGGCGGGGATGGGGATGTTGGCGGCAGCCCACGGTCTGCCGCTGGCCGGGCTGTTGCCTTTTCGGTGGGTCCGCCGCACGGCCTGCGCGGAGTGGCTCCTCGGTATCGGCGCGGTGGTTTGTGCGACCGTACTGGCCGTTTCGGCTCCGGCATATACCAATCCGGGTCCCATCCACCGGTTGGTTTCTCAAAGCGCCGGTACGGCAGATGTGCGCATCGATCCGAACCGCGCGGGGATCAATCATTTGATCCTGGAGCTGAAGGATGCAAAAGGACGCGACATGGCGAATTTGGAGACTGTTCATGTCACGGTGTCCATGTCCGACATGCCGGACATGGGCGAGACGGAGGTACAGGTTCGCTCCACGGCGCCCGGACGGTACGAGGCCGTCGGAGGCTTCTTTTCCGTGGCGGGAAGATGGCGGGTGGAGATCCACGGGCTGACCCGGGATTACAAAGACTTGGAGTGGGCAACCGATGTGCCGGTCGGGCAGTGAAAGAGGCCCATCCGGCGATCCGGCACCGGGCGGCGCCTGTTTGCACCATGACATCGAAAAGAAAGAAAATTAAATGGGAGTGATTATAATGAATATATCTTTTGTTATGTTAAAAAGTGCCCTGCGCCGGATGCGGCCGTGGACGGCGGCGGCAGCGGCCGCGTTGGTGACGGCGGTCGCCGGGGTGGCCTCCGCGCACGTCACGGTCTGGCCCCAGCAGAGTTCCCCCGGGGCGTTTGAAAAATACACCGTTCGGGTGCCCACGGAGAAGGCGGTGCCCACGGTCAAGATCGCTTTGAACGTCCCGGATGGAGTCGCCGTTGAAGACCTGCAGCCCGTGCCCGGCTGGTCGCACCAGATGCAGAAAACCAACGGCCGGGTGACGACTCTGGTCTGGCAGGCCACGGGGCCGGGCATTCAACCGGGAGAGTTTCAGGAATTTTCCTTTACGGCAAAAAACCCGTCCCAACCCGCAGATCTGTCGTGGAAGGCGTATCAATATTATCAAGACGGTTCGGTGGTGGAATGGACCGGTCCCAAGGGCACCCAGACGCCGGCTTCCGTCACGGTGATCGCCGCGGGAGGGAGCGCGGAGCCGTCGGCAGGGGCACCGGCTTCTCAGTCTGCTTCCGCCGCGACCGCCGGCGGCACTTCGACCGCACCCGGATGGGTGCTGTGGACGGCTCTCGGCCTCTCTGCGGTTTCGCTGATCCTCTCACTCACCGCCGCCCTTCGGCGGAGGTGATCCAAGCGGAGGGTTCGGCCGGGCCGATTCCGGCTGCGGTCATCCGGGCAGCATGCTTGGCGGCCGGGATGGCGACGGTTCGGCCAAGGCCCGGCAATGCACCTCGTTTGGGCAGGAACTCTGGCCGGGCCTAAGGAGCGGCTTGACCAACGGCTCTCTTTCCGGCAAGAATAATGAAGATGACACGCCCAGACGAGGATGTGAAGAGACATTGATCATTCGTATCGTGGCCTATCTCAATGAAGCGTTTATGCTGGCCAGTGCGGCGTCGGCGGCCATCGGCTGGTATCTCATCCGGCGGAAACGAACGGCGGCCCACCGCAGGGCCATGCTTCTCAGCGTACTTTTGGGGGCCGCTTTTTTTGTGAGTTACGTGCTCAAGACGGTCTTTCTCGGGGATACCACCTTCGGGGGACCCGAGCCGTGGCGAGAACCGTATCAAATTTTTCTGCAAGCCCATTCGGTGCTCGCCACGGTGGCCGCGGTGCTCGGCATCATCACTTTGCGATTTGCGCTCAAAAGCCGATTTCGCCCCCATAAGAAGATCGGCCCGTGGACGGTGACCATCTGGTTGATCACCGCCGCGACCGGGTTGATGGTCTTCTTGTTGCTGTACATCATCTACGAGCCGGGACCGACGACGAACATGTTTCGGGCGTGGTTTGGATTTTAGAAAGCCGAACGGTGCGCTCCGGCGGTCCGCCTCCGGGACCTGCGGGAATGGGCCCGGGGCGGGCAAAGGGAGTCCGGGATGCACACTGCGCCTCAAGAAGAAGGGAGGGATGTTCATGAGGCGTTTCTTCGGGACCGGCCTGTGGGTCGCGTCGGCATTCTCGTTGGCGTTCGCGCTGCTCGCGACGGGCTGCGGTACGACGGCCCAAGCGGGCGGCCCCTCCCGGAAGGCGCTGGAGGCCGCGGCGGAAGAGGCCAAGACGATCCGCGTGCCCCTGCCGGATTATGTCACGAGTCGACCCGCCGAAGTCCAGGATCTGTACCGCCTGGCGTACGCCCATCCGGACGCGTTGCGGTACATGCCCTGTTATTGCGGCTGTGTGAACGAGGGACATCAAAGCGATCTGGACTGTTTTGTCCGGGGGATCAATGCGGACGGATCCGTTCGTTGGGATCCCATGGGCCAAGGATGCGGCATCTGTCTGAACATTGCCCGGGATGCCGTGGCCATGCAGAAAGACGGCAAGAGCCTTCAACAGATTCGAACGTATATCGAACAAACCTACAGCCGGTTCGGACCGGCGACCCGTACTCCGTCGCCGCCTCAGTCATGACTCAAAGGGGCAAGGTTCGGTTCACGAGGTGTGCAGTCGAGTTTCCGTGTGTATCGGTGCATCCGGGAAACTGTCGGGCACGGGTGGGGGCCGGCCGGGACTACGGCCGGTGTCCTGACTCTCGGCCGCCCGCTCTGGGCCCGAACAACTGATCGGCATGCCTGGTCAAGGCGTTGATCAGGTCTTGGTTGTCCCTCGCGATCTTTCCATCCGTCAGGCATTTTCACCGGATTGACTTTGACATCCGACGTGGTTTTCGGCATGGATGTCGGCAAGATTGCGTAGTCACCTCTTGCAGAAGGAAAACCCCAAGTTTTTTTCTCGCCCTCCAGAGAACGGTTCTAAAGACCGTTAGCCTCTCTTTCTTGGTTGGTGTCCTTGATGTCTCTCATTGTACCATAAACGCCTTGAACGAAGACCGACCGCCGCAAGCCCGGGCTTCAGCGTCGACGATCGCGGCGCTCTTTTTCTCTGCGACGCGGATGTGACGTTTCGACGCGCGAAGGATCGGGCGATTTTTTTTATGCTTTTCTTATCTCCCCTTCCCTCTTTTTGACCCGCTTTTGACGGCGACCCGCCGTATAATCACCTTGCGTCCGGGGAATACTTGGCGCACCTGTCGCACGGACTCGATTGAAACAAAACGGACAAATGAGGTGAGATGTGTGTTATGGTGGGCGGTCGGTGGGTTGATTTCCATGGGTATGCTGTTCTATCTCCTGTACGCGCTGGCCAAGGCGGAGGATCTGTAATCATGTCCGGAGTCGCGTCCGACGTGCTGCAGATGGTGTTGCTCCTGGCGGCGGTGCTGTTGGCCGCCTGGCCCTTGGGACGGTATATGGCCCGGGTGTTTCAGGGGCAGAGAACCTTTCTCGACCCGGTCCTGCGGCCGCTGGAGCGCGGTTTTTACCGGCTGGTCGGCGTGGATGAAAGCCGGGACATGTCCTGGAAGGCCTATGCCCTGGCGGTGCTGGCGTTCAACGCCGTGGGGTTGGTTGTCCTGTTCCTGCTCCAATTGATCCAGGGACGGCTTCCGTTCAATCCGCAACAATTTCCCGCCGTTCGGTGGGATACCGCACTGAATACGGCGGCCAGTTTTGTCACGAACACGAACTGGCAGTCCTACGGCGGGGAATCCACCATGAGCTACCTCACCCAGATGGCCGGCCTCACGGTGCAGAACTTCCTGTCGGGCGCCACGGGC
>JASBVV010000079.1 GCA_029960885.1 Kyrpidia sp.
GATGAATTGGCTGTGATCATGACCACCGAACAGGGCAAACCCTTGGGCGAGGCCCGGGGCGAGGCCCAGTACGCGGCCGATTTTGTCCTGTGGTATTCGGAAGAGGCCAAGCGGGTTTACAGCAAGCATCCGGTCACACAGCCGGTCGGCGGGCGATATCACTTTGTGACCTGTGACCCTCGTCTGCAGCCAAGGCTTGTCCGGACGGTGATCCAGTGGTAGGCTAGAACCCGTATGGGGCTGTCATAGATATTGAAAAAAGCGGAGGCGGTGACAAGGTCCGCCCCGGCTGACGACGTGCGGGAGGACGGGAGGATACGCGGATGACGTGGGTGCAGGCGTTGTGGTTTGCGGCGGTACAGGGCATCACCGAGTTGTTTCCGGTGAGCAGTGTGGCGCACGCCGTGATGTTGCCGGCGGTGCTTCACTGGCCGGTGGACCCGGAGGGCTTGTTGCCGTTCACGGTGATGCTCCACCTCGGAACGGCGTTGGCTTTGTTGTTATTTTATTGGCGCGAATGGCTGTCCCTCATCGGTTCGCTGTTCCACAGCCGGGCGCCGGAGAAGCGCCGGGTGTTCATCCTGCTGGTGGTGGCCACCATTCCGGCGGCGGTGATCGGGGGATTGTTTGAAAAATCTCTCCGTGCACACTTTCCCTCTGCGGCGAGTGCCGCATTTTTCCTGATGGTGAACGGAGTGATCCTGTGGATCGGGGATCGACAGCGGCGCCGGGCGGCGGCCCGTTCCGGAATGTTTCGTTTGGCCGGGCGGGAGGATGAAGAGATTTCACGGCTTGGGTTGGGACAGAGTTTTTTGATCGGGTTCGCCCAGTGCTTGGCCCTGATCCCCGGATTTTCGCGATCCGGAATGACAATGATCGCCGGACTGTACGCCGGACTGGGGTATGAAGCGGCGGCGCGGTTTGCGTTTTTGCTGGCGACTCCGGTGATCTTCGGAGCGGGAATCTTGGAGGTTCCGAAACTGCTGCATGACCAACACCGGGATTTGCTGGGGCCGTCTCTGATGGGCGGGGTGGCGGCCGGTATCGCCGCGTTTTTGAGCGTGTGGATTTTGACCCGTTATTTCCAACAACAGGAGGTCAGGGCGTTTCGACCGTTTGCGATTTACTGTCTGGTCATCGGACTGGTGGCTCTGCTATACTTTGTGCTATAGAATCAATCTTTCGGGCGATGCGGGTGGGTCCCGCGGTGTGCGTGAACCGATGAAGGGGTGCACCCCGCGACAGCGGGGAGCGTCCTCGTCTCCACCCTGTCTGAAAGTTCCCATTTATAGTGAGGGGTCTTTGTTTTACGGACTTCATTTCGGCAAGGAAAGGGACGAGAAGATGGAAGTGACGGTCCAGGGCAAAGTGATCCGGTCCCGGGTGTTTCTCGACGGCGACGATTTTGTGGAGCGAGGGCTTGTGTTTGTGGAGGCGGATCGGCCCGTGACCATCGAGGGCCAGAGTTACGTCATGATCCCCGTCATCCTTGCGGACGCCGCGGCTTTGGATTCTTTGGGCGATCATATCTCGGTGACCGGAGAGCTGGTTCTTCGGCAAGTACCCACTCCGTCGGGCAAACTGACGTCCCACGCGGTACCGGTGGTGTGGATCGAAGAGCGGATGAAAGAGAAAGCGCGTCCGGCAAACTGATCATGTTCGGTGCCCCGGCCGGCGTTCACGGCCATGAACGGTGCCGCCCGTCCGAGAAGGACGTCCTCGGTGACTCCGAGTCCGCCCGGGATTGCACCCGGAGGGATGTCCCCGAGGGAATTGGAGGCCAGGCATTCGGTCACAGGAATCCTGTGGCCATTGTTGTTTTTCATGGAGGTCATATTCGGAGAGGGGGCAAGGCCGGACTGTCCATGGATGAGAGGCGAACGGCGTCGAATTGGCGGGCGATGGCGTATCGACTGGTGTTTCTGTCTTTGGGGAGTGCGTTGGTGGCATATGGGTTGAAGGGCTTTCTTGTGCCGAATCATATTATTGATGGAGGCATTACCGGGATCTCCATTCTGCTGTCATCGATCACAGGCTGGAACATCGGCTGGTTCCTTTTGGGGCTGAATCTTCCTTTTCTCATCCTGGGGTATAAGGAAATCGGAAAGACCTTTACTCTCCTGACGTTTCTCGGAGTCGCAGAATTGTCGGCGGGGACGTGGGCCTTGCAAGGAGTGCCCACGTCCACCCAGGACTTGCTCCTAGCAGCCGTATTTGGCGGTGTGATCGTCGGCCTGGGGGTGGGTCTGGTTATCCGGAACGGGGGATCCATGGATGGAACGGAAATTATCGCCGTTGTCCTCAGTGAAAAATGGCCGTTTTCCGTGGGCGAGATCATCATGTTTTTCAACGTGTTCATCCTCGGCAGCGCAGGTTTTGTGTTTGGATGGGACCGGGCCATGTATTCTCTGATAGCTTATTTTGTGGCGTATAAGACCATTGATGTGGTGGTGGACGGCCTGAATGAGTCCAAGGGAATTTGGATTGTTTCCAACCGATCGGATGAGTTGGGGATCGTGATTCTTGCCCGCCTGGGGCGGGGTGTCACCTACCTCGAGGCCAAAGGGGGCTATTCCGAAGAGCCGAAACAGATGATCTACACCGTGGTCACGCGGTTGGAACTTCCGAAGTTGCGCGGGATTATCCGCGAGGTGGATCCTCAGGCGTTTGTGTCGGTGGCGGACATTCACGAGACGATGGGCGGGTACTTCCGGAAGAAAAAGATTCACTGACGGACCATTTGTTCTCTTTTCGCGCCGTGTGGTTGACAGGTTCGCAGGCTTTGTGCATGCTATGTGTACCATGTTATACGGTACATATTGTACAAACAGTACATATCGGACGCACAAAATGTGTTTTCCGAAGAAGCGGATCGCAGAAGGGGGGGATCGGAATGTGGTTACATATTGATCCCAGATCCGAAGTGCCTCTGTACCAGCAGGTGGTGGATCAAGTGAGAGAGGCGGTGGCCCGCCGGTGGCTGCAGCCGGGTGACCGGCTTCCATCGGTCAGGGAACTGGCGATCAAGTTGGCGCTGAACCATAACACCGTGGCCAAAGCCTACCAGGAACTGGAGCGGGAGGGGCTCATTGAGACGTTGCGGGGAAGAGGCACGTTTGTGGCGGAACGAAAACCGCGAACGGCCTCCCCCGAAGACCTTGCCTGGATAGAACAGCAGATCCGGCAGTTGCTCATCGCCGCCCACCACCTGGGGTTGGAGCCGGAAACATGGCTGGAACTCGCCGGGCGGGTGGTGGCCCGGTGGCGTGAACCGGAAGGGGGATCTTCATGAACTGGGCTGTGGAAACGGTCGGGGTATCGAAAAACATCGAGGGTGTTCAGGCGGTGCGGGACGTATCCTTGCGCATCCCGCCCGGGGCGGTGTACGGGCTGATCGGCCCGAACGGAGCGGGGAAAAGCACATTGATTCGACTGATGCTCGGGGTGTGGCAACCGACTGCCGGCCAGGTTCTGTTGTTCGGGCGATCGGCCTCCGATCCCACCGGCAAGGCCAGGGAGGGGGTCGGTTACGTTCCGGATATCCCCGTGTGGCCCAACCATTTTCGCGTGAATGACGTGGTCGAGTGGCACCGGCGGGTGTACCGGGATTGGGACGAGCACCGCGCCGCGGCTCTCCTGGAATTGTTCCGGATCCGCAGGAAGGCTCTGTTCGCCCATTTGTCCAAAGGCCAAAAAATGCAGGTGTCCCTCTCCTGCGTTTTGGCGACCCGGCCGCGGCTTCTGGTTCTGGATGAGCCGACCAACGGGCTGGACCCGGTGGCGCGACGGGAGTTTTTGCAGCTGCTCGTTCGCCAGGCCGCCGAAGACGAGACCACCATGCTGTTTTCAACCCATCTCCTGGAAGATTTGCAGCGGGTGGCCGATCACATCGGTGTCCTGTTTCAGGGCCGACTGTTGCTCTCCGCGGCTCTTGAGGATTTGTGGGATGAGGCCAGAAAAATTATGGTGGTTTTCCGCCCCGAGGCCGAGCCCGATCTGTCGACCTGGTCTGAACTTTGGCGGGTGGAGCGGGAAGGCCGGCTGAATGTCCTGTGGGTCGGGGGATCGGCGGATCGCGTGATCGAAAGGATTCGGTCTCTGGAGCCCGTCTACTGGGAGGCGGTTCAGCCGGCCTTGGACGATCTCTTTGTGGAAATGATGCGGCGGGAGGGGTACGCGTATGGAGATCTGGAATTGGAGT
>JASBVV010000080.1 GCA_029960885.1 Kyrpidia sp.
TTTCGATCAGCGTTAGGGCGGCCTCTGTCGCCACGACCTTCCGGGTATCCATGGCTACGCTCGCCCTCCTTTCCGAAAACCCGCGACCGGGTCTAGAACAGGCCCAAACCGCGTGTACTGTAGCTGATCAACAGATTTTTCGTCTGCTGATAATGCTCCAGCATCATCTTGTGGTTCTCGCGGCCGATACCGGAGTGCTTGTATCCGCCGAACGCCGCATGAGCCGGATACAGATGGTAGGCGTTCACCCACACCCGGCCGGCCTGAATGCCGCGGCCCATCCGGTACGCCGTGTTGATGTTCCTCGTCCATACGCCCGCACCCAGCCCGTACAGCGTATCGTTCGCGATTTCCAAGGCGTGGTTCGCATCTTTGAACGAAGTCACCGACAGAACGGGTCCAAAAATCTCCTCTTGAAAGATACGCATTTTGTTGTGGCCGGCAAAAATCGTCGGCTTGACATAATAACCGCCGGCCAAATCTCCGGGCAACTCGTTGCGTTCGCCTCCCAGCAGGAGTTCCGCCCCCTCCTGTTTGCCGAGGTCGATGTACGACAGAATCTTTTCGAGTTGATCCGTCGAGGCCTGGGCGCCGATCATCGTTTCCGTATCCAAGGGATTGCCCTGCTTGATCGCCTTGGTGCGTTCGATCGCCCGCTCGAGAAACGGATGGTAGATGCTCTCCTGGATGAGAGCCCGGGACGGGCAGGTACACACCTCTCCCTGGTTGAGGGCGAACAGTGCGAAACCTTCCAGTGCCTTGTCGACAAATTCGTCTTCCCGGTCGAGGACATCTTCGAAGAAAATGTTCGGCGACTTGCCGCCCAGTTCCAGGGTGACGGGGATGATGTTTTCGGAGGCGTACTGCATGATTAGCCGTCCGGTGGTCGTCTCCCCGGTGAACGCCACTTTGTTGATCCGCGGATTCTGGGCGAGCGGCTTCCCGGCCTCCACCCCGAATCCGTTGACGATGTTGACGACTCCAGGAGGGAGAAGGTCGGCGATGAGTTCCATGACCACCATGATGCTGGCGGGTGTCTGTTCCGCCGGTTTCAGGACAATGCAATTGCCGGTGGCCAGAGCGGGAGCGAGTTTCCACGCCGCCATGAGAATGGGAAAATTCCACGGGATGATCTGGCCCACCACGCCGAGGGGCTCATGAAAATGATAGGCCACCGTGTCGTGATCGATCTCACTGATCCCCCCTTCCTGGGCGCGAATCACCCCTGCAAAATACCGGAAATGGTCGATGGCCAGAGGGATGTCGGCCGCCAATGCCTCGCGAATGGGTTTGCCGTTGTCCCAGGTCTCCGCGACCGCCAAGGTCTCCAGGTTGGCTTCCATGCGGTCGGCGATCTTGTTCAGGATCTCGGACCGCCGGGCCACCGGTGTGCGGCTCCACGTCTCTTTGGCTGCGTGGGCGGCGTCCAGGGCCAACTCAATGTCTTCCGCCGTGGATCGCGCCACCTCGCAGAACGGCTTGCCGTTGACCGGAGAGACATTGGAAAAATAGTTTCCCTTCACCGGCGGGGTCCATTTGCCGCCAATCCAGTTGTCGTATCGGCTCTTGAAACTGACCTTGCTGCCGGGACGCCCGGGTTGTTCGTAAATCACGGTCTCATACCTCCTCCGTCGAGTGTCGTCTTCTTACCAAGCAAGATTCTTGCCAGGGACGGAAGACGAACGATCCCGGTCTTTTCGGGATGGAGAGCGACGGCACGGCGGCACCTCCCGCGCCAATCCGGCGCACTTGTTCCACGTTGGCGCAGCGGAGAACGGGTCCATCTCACACACATGAATCCCGGTCGACGTCCCCGGATCCGGGCGATCGACGTATAGACGTATATGAATTCTGTTATAATTATGATCGAACCCCTGTGGAGGTGGTCGCGGTGTGCGCACGGAATTTGATCCTTCGGGACTCTTGGTGGCGAAGCCGGGAATACGGCGTCCAGACCGACGTCCTGGTGGAAGACATCCTTGAGCCCCCGCAGTTAAAAATTCTCAAAGAAGAAAAAGAGCAACTGCTGCAAGTCGTCACCCCGGCGATGGAGCGGCTTCACGGATGGGTGTACTCCCAGCACTCGACCGTCATGGTTTCTCACGTGAACGGCTATATCCTCTACAGTGTCGGCGATCCGAAGTTTATGAGCGATGCCCAAAAGATCCATTTAAAAGAAGGGGCCGGCTGGTCGGAGAGATCCCGGGGAACCAACGCGATCGGCACGGCCGCCGCGGTTCGCGAGCCCGTTTCGGTGGTCGGCGGCGAACATTACTGCACGGTCAACCGATTTTTATACTGTGCGGCCGCTCCCGTTTTCGACACATTCGGAAGACTCGAGGCCATCATCGATGTCAGCGGCTACTGTAATGAATACCATCCGTCGACGGTGCATCTCGTCGATTTTGTTTCGCGCCAGGTGGAAGACGAGCTTCTCCTGCGAAATCCGGGGCGGGGGATCGTGTTTGAGCTGCGCCCCGAAGAGGACCGGGCGGTGCGGGCTCTCATCGCTCTCAATGAAGAGGGGAGGGTGGTGGGCGCCAACCGGGAAGGCCGTCGCATGTTGAACCTTTCTGAGATCGAATCGCCGCATGAGTTGCCTGTTGAATTAAAAAATCTAAATCATGCACTTCTTGGTGTTTCTTTCAGGAGTTTTCATTCACAACGTATTCAATTAGAATTTCCAGAACGCAGACCGCAATGGTACAAGATCTCGGTCCTGGCGGACAACCGGCCGATCCAAGTGTCGGCCGGCCCGGTCTCCAAGGGAAAGCGGGGAGGGGCCGATACCGCTTCCCGGATGACGTCCCCGGAGCTTCACTACATCTTTTCCGACATTTACTGCCGGGATCCGGCGTTTTCCCGCATCCTAGATGTGGCGCGGCGGGTCGCCGGGACGGAGTATCCGGTGCTCGTCATCGGGGAAAGCGGAACAGGCAAAGAGATGGTCAGTCAGGCGATTCACGCCGCAAGCCCCAGGCGGAGCGGTCCCTTTGTCGCCATCAACTGTGGAGCCATCCCTCCCACGCTCCTGCACAGCGAATTGTTCGGATACGAGCCCGGAGCCTTTACCGGTGCGGACCGAGCCAGGCGGCTGGGGAAGTTCGAGCTGGCGCAAGGGGGCACCCTGTTCCTGGACGAAGTGGCGGACATGCCGATCGAGATGCAGGTGGCGTTGCTGAGGGTACTGCAGGAAGGTGTTCTCACCCGCATCGGGGGCACAGAGCCGGTTCCCGTCGATGTGCGCATCATTGCCGCCTCGAATGAAGACCTGTGGGCACGCGTGCAACAGGGAGATTTCCGCGAGGATCTGTATTTTCGACTTCTCGGCGTTGAACTGCGTCTTCCACCCCTGCGGGCGCGGCAGGATCGCATTGGATTGGCGGAACATTTTCTTGAACGAATCGGAAAAGAGCAGGGAATCCCCGACCTCAAATTGTCCCCGGCCGTCAAACGAATGATGGAAGAATATCCTTGGCCGGGAAACGTGCGGGAACTGTATGCGGTGCTGCGCCAGGCTGCATTTTTCGCTGAGGGCGGCGAAATCCGGATCGAACATTTGCCGGTGCACATGGCGGACCGGCAGAAAAAGGGCAAGCCTCGGCCG
>JASBVV010000081.1 GCA_029960885.1 Kyrpidia sp.
ACTATTCCCAGGAACTGAAGCGTACCCTGAAACTGTTCGCGTCCTTTGCCGTGGCCTTCTCCTTCATCTCCATTACCACCGGCATTTTTACCAACTACGGCTTTGTCCTGAACACGGCGGGACCACTGGGGATCTGGACCTGGCCCATCGTCAGTCTGGGACAATTGCTGGTCGCCCTGGTGTTTGCCGAGCTGGCGGGGAAAATTCCTCTCACCGGGTATTCTTATCAATGGGTAAGCCGGATGGCCGGTCCCGGATGGGGATGGTTCGTCGGGTGGGTGGGCATCTGTTTTCTCGTCCTGGTCGTGCCGGCCGTGGATTCGGGATTGGCGCCGATTCTCGCCGGTGTGCTCGGAATCGAACCGACCCAAGGACATTTGAACACGATCGTCATCGGAATTTTGCTGCTACAGGCCCTGCTGAACATTTACGGCGTTCGACTGGCCTCTTCGATTAACAATATCGCCGTGTTCACCGAGACCGCCGGCGTGATCGGCTTGACGGTGGTGTTGGGGATCCTGGCCGTTGTCCACCACGCTCCCGTTCAGCTGTTGTTCCATCCCGGCACAGAACAGCAGGGCTACCAGTTGGCGAACTTCATCAAGGCTTCCTTGATCGGCGCCTTTACCCTGGTGGGATTTGAAGCCGCGGCCAATCTGTCGGAAGAAACGGTACATGCGTCCAAAACCGTACCGAAAGCAATTCTCACCTCTCTGGTTCTCAGCGGCGTATTTGGAACCTTGTTCTTAACGGCGGCGACTCTGTCCATTCCCGACGTGGCCCTCATCACGAATTCGCCCAATCCCTTGCCGGCTGTCATCGAATCCAATCTGGGCACGTGGATCGGGACGGCGTTTTTGGTGCTCGTGATCATCTCCATTTTCGCCTGCGGATTGGTCATCATGACATCGGGCTCGCGGCTCATTTACGCCATGGCCCGGGATAACGTGTTTTTCTTCAGTTCCTTCTTCAAGAAAATTTCTCCGACGACGGGAGTGCCCGTACCGGCGACGGTGCTGTTGCTGGTCATCGGGATTCTGGCGACGCTCTTCTCGAATTCGCTGACCCTGTTGGTCGGCGCGACATCGGTGTTGCCGGCCATCCTGTACCTGATCACCGTGGCCTCGTACACCTGGGGCAGACACCGCCTGCCGGATGTCACCCATGGATTCTCCCTGGGACGCTGGGGGCGCCTCGTCGCCTGGTTGGCCATGCTGTGGCTGGTGGCCGAGATCGGTATTCTGACGGTTCCCGCCGAGTTTCATCAAGTGACGCTGGTGGCGGGAATACTGTTGGCGGTCGGAGCTCTCTTCTATGTCGGGATATTCCGCCGTCGCATAGCGGAAGGAAAGGCGGGCGTCCATCCCGTGGAGCAGTAACGGACCCGTCCGGTACGGCGGTCTACATGGCTGAGGAAAGAGGGAACGACATGAACCACGGCTATATCCTCGCAATCGATCAGGGTACAACGGGAACGCGGGTGCTGGTCGTCGACCGGGAAGGAAACATCGCGGGAGAGGGCTACGCCCGGCACACCCAATATTACCCGAAGCCGGGGTGGGTGGAACACGATCCGGAAGAAATCTGGCGATGCGTGCAGGCGGCGACCGAATCGGCCCTTGCCGCAGCCGGCGCCGGACCGGAGGACATCGCGGCCGTCGGGCTGGACAACCAGGGGGAAACGGTGGTGTGTTGGGATGCCCGCACCGGAACCCCCCTGCACCCGGCCGTCGTGTGGTCCTGCCGGCGTACTTCGGAAGAGGCCCGGAGGTGGGCGGAAGACGGGGATTGGGAAGAGCGGGCGCGATCCGTCACCGGCTTGACCATCGACCCGTATTTCTCGGCCACCAAAATCCGGTGGCTGCTGGACCGAATCGACCAACCGGTTACAACGGTGCGGTGCACCACTTTGGATGCCTGGTTGCTTTACCGGTTGACGGGCGGCCGCCGGTATGCCACCGACGTGTCCACCGCGTCCCGAACTCTGCTGTTCGATATCGTGCGGCGGGAGTACTGGCAGGAGGCCCTGGATTATCTGCGGATTCCACCCGAAGTTCTCGCTCCCGTGCAGCCGACGGTTTCCCATTTCGGCGATACGGATCCCCGGGCGTTTCTCGGAATCTCCGCGCCCATTGTCGCGAACATCGTGGATCAGCCGGCCGCCCTGTTCGGCCATCTGTGCACAGAATACGGCATGATGAAGTGCACATTCGGGACGGGGGGATTCGTCTTGATGAACGCGGGAAGTCAACCGCCGCTTCCCTCCGGTCCGGTCCTGACATCCATCGCTTGGGAGCAGGACGGCCGGGTGACCTACGCGCTGGACGGGGGCATCTACTCGGCGGGCTCCTCCGTGGATTGGGCGGTCCAGGACTTGGGCCTGGCCTCCTCTCCGGCCGAAACGGAAGCCCTGGCCCGTTCGGTGGAAGATTCGGCGGGAGTCTACTATGTGCCGGCGCTGACGGGACTGGCGGCTCCTCATTGGGACAGCAACGCCCGGGGAGCGTTCCTCGGGCTGAATCCGAAGGCGGGACGGGCCCACTTGGTCCGGGCGGTGCTGGAAGGGATCGCCCACCGGGTGGCGGATGTAATCGACGCGATGGAGGCGGTCTCGGGGGCCTCCCGGTCCTCCCTGCGGGTGGACGGCGGGATGGTGCATAACGGATTTTTTATGCAATGTCTGGCGGATCTCCTCGGAATAGAGGTATCGGTACCGAGTCTTACCGAAGCCACGGCGATGGGCGTCGCCTACCTGGCCGGCTTGGAGTTGGGGTGGTGGAAAGATGCCGGAGACCTGCGCTCCAAGCAACAGATTGCCCGGACATACGCTCCGGCGTTGCCGGAGGAGCGGCGCCAACAAAAAAGGATGGAGTGGCGCCGGGCTCTGTCCGCCGTGAAGGCTTTCGCCGGAGAAAAAGAATGAATGAGTCTGCGCAGAACATTACGGCCGGCCCGTGGAGACACTTCGATTAATCGCCCAGCCAATCAAAAGCAACCCTACGGCACCTCCAATGATGAAGGCGGCAAGGATCAAAGAAAGGCTGTAGCTGTTAGTCCACTTTGCGGCAATCCCGGCTCCGATCGGACCCAGGATTTGTCCAATCCCGAAAAACCCGGTCATGAGACCGATGGCCTCGCCGGATTTAGCGGAACGCATAAGACGGGCTGCTGTCATCGACAGTGCCGTAATACCCAAGAAAGTGCCGCCGAAAAGGATGGCACCGAGCGTGATGCCAAGCACATTCGGAGACCAAACCGGAAGAACCACTCCGATGGCCTGCAGAAGGAAGGCGATCATCAACGCTTGGATGTGCCCCATCCGCTCTGCACACCAGGACCACACGATCGTCGACGGCACGGCGGCAAGACCCACGATGACCCAGCTGTACTCCGCAAATCCG
>JASBVV010000082.1 GCA_029960885.1 Kyrpidia sp.
TATCGGAAAAAATCTCCAGATTGCAGTGACCCCGGCCACGCTGCTGTCCGGGGTTTTGCTTTGTGCCGTTTAAAAATAAAAAAATTCCCCTTCGTTTCTCTTTATGAAACATCCAGAGGAAAAGAGGCCTTCCGGGTGCTATAGTTGAGTTGCAAATCGACTAAACCCACCGCGGAGGGAAGGACAATGAGCTTGGATTTAGCCCTGTTGTGCACCCATACGCCCCGGATGTGCCATCGTGACCGTGTCGCTCCTTTTCAGCAGCCTCTTGTCAAAGCTATGGACACGGCATCGGAACAATTGCACCGAGTGAACCCCGATGTCGTGGTGTTGATTTCCTGTCATTGGATGAGCACCTTCGACCACTACGTCGACGCCACCCCTGTGCACCAGGCCGTGCTCACCGCCGAAGAATGCCCCGATATGATTTCCCAAGTGCCGTACCGGTACCGCGGCGATAAGGAACTCGGGGAATCGTTGGCGGAGGCCGGCCGCGCCTCGGGGATTCCCGTAAAGCCTTTCGATGATCCCGCCTATGTGTGGGACTACGGCACGGTGGTACCTCTCCGGTACCTTGACCCCCGGGAGCAGATCTCCGTGATCTCCCTCTCCGTCTGTTGGTCGGCGGATTTGGATGAGAGCTATCGATGGGGGCAAGCCATCGGACAGACGTTGCAGCGCAGCGGTCGCCGGGCCGCCTTTGCGGCAAGCGGCGCCCTGTCGCACAATCTGGTCCGGGGACCGGAACAATGGCCGACCACCATGGAGATGGCACTGGATCAGACGTTCATCGATCTGCTTAAGCAAGAAAAACTCGAGGATGCCCGGCAAATGCTTCCTCCCTTTGCCCAGGCCGCCAAAGTGGAATCCGGCGGGCGCCATGTCGCGGTCCTTCTCGGCGTGTTGAGCCAGTACGGCCCGTACAACGCAGAATTGCTTGGATATGCTCAATCATCCGGCAGCGGGAATCCGGTTATGACCTTCTCCCGCCGTTGATTGAGGGGGAGTGAATTTTTGTACGACCTTCACACCCATTTTATTCCGGAAACGGTTCTCAACTGGCTGCAAGAACAAACCGACGTAAAGACAGAATTCCGTCGAACCCCCGGAAAAGTGCATCCTTTCCTCGTGATCAACGAGACCTGGGGATTCGAACTGAAACGCGCCTTTTATGACCCGGAGGCGTACCTGGATGAACAGCGGAAAGCCGGGGTAGAACACTCGTTGGTGTCCCCGGTCCCCCAACTTTTTTTGTACGAATCGCCCCCGCAGACAGCCGCGGAGCTGGCACGCCGGTACAACCGCGCCTTGGCAGATTGGATTCGGACAAACCCGGATCGGCTCTCCGCTCTCGGTACAGTGCCGCTTCAGGAGCCCGCCGAGGCGGCGCTCGTCCTGCGGGAAGCCATGGCCCTGGGATTAAAAGGAGCCACTGTCGCCACTGCGGTCAATGGCCGACTGCTCAGCGACGAGCGGTTTCAACCGTTATGGGAAGAAGCGGAACACGAACATGCCATCCTGTTCCTGCACCCGCTCCTGAGCGTCGATCCGCGGCTCGGGCCGAGAAAAATGGCCAATCTCATCGGTGTTCCCTGGGAAACGACGGTCTGTGCCACGGATCTGATACTCAGCGGCACCGTTCACCGGTACCCGAACGTGCGGATTCTGCTCGCCCACGGCGGCGGGTTCCTGCCCTACCAGATCGGCCGTATCCATAAGGGATACGAACAATGGCGGGACGTGTCGGCCGACTTGCCGGAACCTCCGGAGGTGTCCCTTCGCCGGTTTTGGTATGACAGCGTGTTGTGGAACCGTTCCTCATTGTCCCTGTTGATCGAGACCGCGGGCAGGGATCGGATCGTCCCGGGATCGGACTTCCCCTTTGACCTGAGCACTTGGCCGCCCGAGGCCGATTTGGACAAGGGGGCAAGAGGTTTGTTGGGGAGGTGATGCGGATCGAGAATTTCTTTCATTGTCATGTTGCAGATAGCGAAACATAAGTATTGATAAAGCCCCGCGAAAATATTATAATAAAGTTTAAAAATAAGTACACAAGTATGAGTTTCGCGGGGAAGTGATGGTGTTGAACACCAAAAAAAGTCGGGCTCAAAAGGATCCTTATACGCTGTCTTCCGTGAAAAACGCGCTTCGGATCTTGAGCAGCTTTTCTTCGGAAGAACCTGAAAAAAGAGTGACGGATATCGCGAAATATCTGGGGATCAGCAAGAGCACCGTCAGCCGTTTGATGTCGACATTGGCCGAAGAGGGGTTCGTGGTCCAAAACCAAAAAACCCGGAAATACCGTCTGGGTTTACCGGTGCTCTCCCTGTTCAATGCTGTCGACCACTCCTTGGAAATCCGCCGGGAAGCCCGGGCGACCATCCGCAGACTGGTCGAAAGAGCGGGGGAAAATGTCCATTTGGTGACCACCGACCGGACGGACGTCTTTTATCTGGACACTTATGAACGCAAATATCCAGAACGTCTCTATGCCCAGGTGGGAGCCCGCAATCCCATGTACTGTACCAGCTCGGGCAAGGTCCTGCTGGCGTATCGAAAGGGCGAACTGATCCGGGCCGTGATCCAGAGGGGCCTGAAGCCGTACACGCCCCGCACCATTACGAATGAAAAAACGTTTCTGACCACCCTGGATGAAGTGTCGAAACACGGATATGCCGCGAGTATGGAAGAATTATTTGAAGGAGTGTGCTCTGTGGCGGCTCCCATTCGAGACTACAACGGATCTGTGGTGGCGGCCGTGAGCATCGTCGGCCCCAAGCAACGCATTAACTCCCGAACCGTGGGAACGTATGCAAAATTGGCCGTCGAAGCGGCAAAAGAAATCTCTTCACGACTGGGTTATTGATAGATGCCGGCCGGGCGCGCCTCGCCCCCTTTCCAAACGCCATCCGCCGAGCGGTTCACAGCTGTCAGGGCGGATGGCGCCCTTTTTATCTCAGGGCCAAAAACACGATGCCGGCCATCACCAACGTGAGGCCGAGCACTGTCCGGACCATGATCCGCTCTCGGTTCCTGAACAAAAAATAACTGACGGGCGTCACGACCACCGGCGTGGACAACGTGATCAAATTGGCGACGGAGATGGGCATGTGGCGCATCGCGGCAATGACGCAGGTTTGGGCGCCAATGGTGAGCATCCCGCCAAAGGCGTACAAACCCGCCCCTATCCGGTCTGCGCGTTGGAGTTCCTGAAAAAACCTCCAAACGACAGGACTGGTGAACACGTAGAGGACGAAACCGCCGGCCGCCCCGAGAAAAGCCCCGATGATCGGTTCATTCCAGATTTGCACGCCGACCCCGCGCAG
>JASBVV010000083.1 GCA_029960885.1 Kyrpidia sp.
CCGCGGAAAACGTCTCTTCCGACCACACGCGGACGCCGTGTCTTTCGAGCAGGGCCGCCGTGACCCCCCGCCCCTTCCGGGTAGCCCCGGAAAAGGTGCCGTCGTAGATCACCGCGGATCCGCAGGAGGGGCTGCGTTCTTTGAGAATGGCCACCGTCGCCCCCACCAACCGGGCCATCCGCAGCGTCTCCTCCGCTCCCTTGAGGAAAGCCGCCGTGACATCGACGCCTTCCTCCGTCAACACCCTGGCCCTACCCTCCAGCACGTCATCGCCGTCTCCCCCCACGATCTGGGCGGGGGACCGGGGGGTGGGGAGGCCGCCCAACTGCTCGGGACAGACGGGAAGCGCCTCTCCTTTTGCCACCAGTTCTTCCAGCCGGTGGTCCGGCCGGGAGGAGCCGTCGTACCGGCACCGGCAACCCGCGAGACACGCAGACACGAGCATCATCCCGGCCACGCTCCTTCCAACCGCAACAATACCGCTTTCAAGTCCGTTCGCGCCCCGGCATATCCCACCAGATCCCCGTTCTTTCCAATCACCCGGTGGCAGGGGATGAGGATCGGCAGCGGATTGGCCCGGTTGGCCCGGCCCACCGCGCGCACGCCCCGGGGGTTGCCGACGGCCGCCGCAATCTGTCCGTACGTCCGCACCTCGCCGTACGGAATGTCGAGAAGCGCCTGCCAGACCCGGCGTTGAAATTCACTCCCTTCCCGAAGGGAGAGAGGCAGATTAAAGGTCCGCCGTCGCCCCGCAAAATACTCCTCCAATTGCCGCACGGCTTCCCGGCACAAGGCGGCGTCCCGCGGCACGTCCCCCCACTCCCGCCGGCACTCCTCCCAGTCCTCCGGCGTCAGCGCCACCCTGCACACGCCGCCCCCGTCCACAACCACGCGGATGACGCCGACGGGCGAATCCAGCTCATCGTAAACCAGTGGCATCGGCGCGCCACCCCTTTCCCCATCTCGTCCTTGTTCCTTTCATTCTAGACGAGAAAGCGAGGGGATGGAACCACCGGGATGGGAGGTCGGACGGGAAGAGCGGCACGCTCACTCCGTCAGGGCATCCAGTGCTTCCGGATTCTCCAGGCTGCTGAGATCCCCGGGATTCAGGCCGAGAAGTTTCGCTTTGATCACGCGGCGGACGATTTTTCCACTCCGAGTCTTCGGCAAGTCCCGGACAAACCGAATCTCTTCCGGCCTCAGCGCCTTCCCGAGCAACCCGGCGACCCAGTCCTTTAATTCCTTCCGCAAATCTTCCGAAGGAACGGCGCCGGGCGCCAACCGGACCAAACCGACAATCCCTTCCCCCTTCACCGCATGGGGGACGCCGATCGCAGCCGCTTCCGCCACCGCCGGATGAGCGACCAGAACCGATTCGATTTCCGCCGGACCGATCCGTTTACCGGCCACTTTCAGGGTGTCGTCGGAACGCCCTTCAATGTACCAGTACCCATGTTCATCGATCCGCACCCAGTCTCCGTGGAACCAGATCCCCGGGACCCGGGACCAGTAAGTCTGTTCGTACCGCTCCGGATCGTTCCAGAACCCCCGCGTCATCCCGACCCACGGCCCCAGGATGCACAGTTCTCCCACCTGTCCCCGCTCCACCGGCCTCCCCTCTTCATCGAGAACGGCGGCATGCATTCCGGGAATCGGCCCCGCAAAGGAACAGGGAGCGATGGGTTCACCCACAAAACAGCCGAGGATGCCGCCGGAGATTTCCGTTCCCCCCGAATAATTGATGATCGGACAGCGCTTTTCCCCGACTTTATCAAAAAACCACATATAGGGATCCGGGTTCCACGGCTCACCCGTCGATCCCAACACCCGGAGCGACGAGCGGTCCACCCGTTCGACCCAATGGTCTCCTTGGTTCATGAGGGAACGGATCACGGTGGGAGATAGGCCCAAATGGGTGATCCGGTGCCGTTCCACCAATCGCCACAGCCGGTCCGGCGAAGGATAGTCGGGTGCCCCCTCGTAGAGCAGAACGGCCGCCCCCAGCGCAAACCCGCCGAAGACCGCCCACGGCCCCATCATCCACCCCATGTCGGTGAACCAAAACAGGGTATCCGTATCCCGCAAATCAAAGCAATGGGCCAAATCCTGCGCCGCTTTCAGGCAGAATCCGACATGCGTGTGCACCGCCCCCTTCGGCTTGCCGGTCGTCCCGGAAGTGTAGAGGATCATCAGGGGAGTTTCACTGTCCAGCGCCTCGGTGGCGACCTCCGCCGGGGCCTCCCTCAACAACCGGTCCGCCGCCAAAAGACGCGCGCGGCCGGGTTCCTCCCCTTCTCCCCCGTCCGCAGCCGGTCCCACTCCCACCCGGGAAACCACCACCACGTGGCGAAGGTGATCCAATCCCTCCACAGCCCGGACGGCCTCGGACAACATGGCCACCACCTTGCCCCGCCGGTAAAAGCCGTCCGCCGTGACCAGAATCTTGGCCCCGCTGTCGGCCAGCCTCGCCCGCACCGCCTCTGCCCCGTACCCGCTGAAAACGGGGGTGAAAATCGCGCCGACCTTGGCACAGGCGAGAAGAACCGCCGCCGTATCCGGCAGCATGGGAAGATAGACGCCCACCACATCCCCCTTGCCGACCCCCAGGCGATGGAACACAGCCGCCCAACGCCCGACGCGATCGGCCAGTTCATCGTACGTCCATTGAAGCGAAGAACCGTCTTCCCCTTCCCAAATCAGGGCTTTTTCCCGATCCTTCTCCGTCCCCACGTGTCGGTCCACACAGGCAGCCGCCGCGTTGGTTTTCCCGCCAACAAACCATTTGGCCCAAGCGACCCCCCGGGACACGTCGAGCACTTGCCCATACGGCTCAAACCACGGCCATCGAAGATCGTCGGCCACCTCCTTCCAAAACCAAGCCGGATCCCGTGCCGCCCCTTCCCTCAATTCATTGAGGGACGACACCCCGACCCGCCGCATAAAGAACCAAAGCCGAGTTCTTTTTCGCTCCGCTTCTTCCGGCTTCCAAATAGCCGGGTCTTGGCGGCCTGTTCCGCGTCCATCCGACACTTTCCATCCCCCCATCGCGATGCGATTTGGCCCATGAGCCATCCGCCACAAAAAAGTTGGTGCAGCGCAATGGAACGAGGCCATTGCGCTGCACACCCTTAGCTCACTTTTCTGTCGGCAGCGGAATCTTCAACCACTCGCGATAGAACGCTTCGATGTCCGGCTCCCAGTTATGGATCACCGGATACCAA
>JASBVV010000084.1 GCA_029960885.1 Kyrpidia sp.
CATTGTTTGAAAAAGAATGCGACACGTTGCCTGATACATTGATCTCGGATGCTTTCGGCCCACTCTTTTCTTATCGGGCGTGCTCCTGGTCCCGACTCGCCCCCCACAATCACCCAATGGATTCCTCGAAGGTCAAGGTTGTCCAAAGGACCGATCAATGAGAAGCCCGTGTGCGGTCTGAGGTCTTGGAAGTCCCGCAGAGCAGTCGGGAAGATTGCAACAAATCGTCCGTCCGGTGCTTGACGTCATCAAACAGTTGGTGAGTCGGCATTGACGGAGGGGCTGCTCATGGTCTGCAAATGACTGCGTTGGTGTGGACCCGGAGTGATCCTCCGGTGTTTGCCGACCGGAATTCCTGAATCCGCGGAGGTGTCGGCACGGGACGGCAGTGGCGGCCATTATCGGCGGCCGGGTCGGGGATCTTCGGCGCCGGATCGGGAAATCGGTGAAAGGGCCGGTCCGGGCGGGCGGCGGCTCAAAAACCGTTGTCGCGCCTGTGCGGTCCGTCGGCAGGGGGATCGTGCGCAGGTTCGCGTCAATATTAACGGAATCTTAAAATGACTGACTCCGAAACCTTACATTGCTCATTTATAGTAGACAGGGGTTGGACAGGCTGTCGGGGGTGTTTCGGGGGTGGAGATATGAAGGCCGTTCCGTTCGTGTTGCCGTCCCTGTTGCTGTTTCTGGTGTTCTTTTTTTATCCATTGGGCAAGACGGTGTACTTGAGTTTCTTTTTGACCGATGCCCGAGGGGTGCCGCGCAGGTGGGAGGGATGGACTCAATATCAGGACCTGTTTACTTCTGCGGAGTTTCACCACAGTTTGCTAGTGACCCTCGCCTTTGTGGGCATGACGGTGGTTCCGGGGGTGTTGGCGGCCCTGTTTCTCGCCCTTTTGGTGGAGAAGCCGGTCCGCGGGGTGACTGTCTTTCGCACATTGATCATCTCTCCCGTGACGGTTTCCGCAGCCGTGGCTTCCACAATCGGTTTGCTGTTGTTTCACCCCAGCGTCAGCATCTTGAGTTGGGCCATGAAGCAGGCCGGTCTGCCCGACCCCCGCTGGCTGACCGATCCTTTGTGGGCGTTGGTTGCCGTCTCCCTGGTGACCATTTGGCTGGGGCTGGGGTTCAACACCTTGGTGCTGCTGAGCGCCCTTCAGGCCATTCCCGGGGAGATTCTCGACAGCGCCAGGATCGATGGGGCCGGATTTTGGCGGCGATTGCGGCACGTGGTCATTCCTCAATTGTCCCCGGCGTTGTTTTTCGTTCTGATCGTGTCCGTCATCGGGGCGTTTCAGTCTTTCGGCCAGGTGAACATTTTGACCCAGGGAGGGCCGGCCGGTGCGACGCAACTGATCGTGTATTCGATTTACCGGGATGCCTTTTTCAATTTCCGCTACGGCTATGCTTCGGCTGAGGCGGTGGTGTTATTCGCCATGATCGGGATCCTTACGGCGATTCATTTTTTCGTGTTTGAAAAAAAGGTGCACTATCAATGAGATGGAAACGACGGTTGTTCCTCGGTGTTCATTATGTGTTGTTGATTGCGGTTTCCTTGATCATCCTGTTTCCCATCTTGTTTGCCTTGGCGGTCAGCCTCATGACTCCCTCTGAAGCTGCGGCGTACCCGCCCCGGCTGATCCCGATCCACTGGAATGTGGAGAGCTACCGGGATGCCTTGGGCACTGTGCCGTTGCTTCGATACATCACGAACAGTTTCATCGTTTCCGGGTTGATTGTCGTCGGGCAGTTGGCCACATCCAGCTTGAGTGCGTACGCCTTTGTGTTTCTCCGATTTCCTGGACGAAACACCCTGTTCTATGTGTTCCTGTCCACCCTGATGATCCCGTGGGAGGTGACGATGATCCCCAATTATTTCACCATTAAGGCCTTGGGGTGGCTGAGTACGTATCAGGGACTGGCCGTTCCGTTTTTGGCTTCGGCTTTCGGGACGTTTCTGCTTCACCAATTTTATCTGCAGATTCCCAAAGAGCTGTACGAGGCTGCGGTGATGGACGGCTGCGGACATTGGAGATTTTTCTGGACTGTCGTCATCCCTTTATCCCGCCCCGCTTTGGGTACTCTTGGCGTTTACGCTTTTCTCCAGGCTTGGAACATGTACTTGTGGCCGCTTCTCGTCACTGATAAGACGGCGATGCGCACGGTGCAGGTCGGGATCGGCATGTTGCAGTTTGAGGAGGCATTGTCATGGAATCTCGTCATGGCCGGAGTGATCCTTGTGCTTCTTCCGACGATTCTGCTTTTGGTGGCGGGACAGCGTCAGTTGGTTCGAGGAATTACGTCCGGCGCCCTCAAGGGCTGAGCCGACGAAGATGGGAGACAATGCCGGGATGCGGACTCAATCACGCGAATGCGAAGGGGGATTCGTCCGATGAGGAGAAACATCATGAGCGGTGTGCTGGGGTTGGCACTGGGCACCTCGGTGGCCTTGGCGGGTTGTTCGTCCGGGGCCGGTCAGACGGGCGGAGCCTCCGCAGGTCCTGTACATATCACATTGTGGCATGCCATGGGAGGGGCCGCGGGTAAGGGTATCGACGAACTGGTCAACCGGTTCAACGCTTCCCGTCCGAACATTCAGGTAACCGCCGTGTACCAGGGAAGTTACGATGACGAGTTCAACAAGTTCAAGACGGTACAGGGCAGCGACAATGCACCGTCGGTGATGCAGGTCTATGACATCGGGACCCGGTACATGATCGACTCCGGCGCGGCGGTGCCGGTTCAGGGCTTCATCGACCAGGACCATTACGACATGTCGGATTTTGAACCGAATATTGTCGCTTACTATACTCTGGACGGCAAACTGCACTCCATGCCGTTCAACTCGTCCAACCCGATTCTGTACTATAATAAAACGGCTTTCAAGGAAGCGGGCCTCGACCCGGACAGGCCGCCGACCACCTGGGACGAACTCGAAGCCGATGCCCGGAAGCTGGCGAAGACTGGGCCGGACGGGAAGCCGACCCGATACGGTATGGCCCTGGCGATCTACGGTTGGTTTTTTGAACAGTACCTGGCCAACCAAGGGGCTCTCTATGCGGACAACGGCAATGGTCGTCAGGCCCGGGCCACGGCGGCGGTGA
>JASBVV010000085.1 GCA_029960885.1 Kyrpidia sp.
TTAGCGAGGTCGACGCTCGAAAAATATGACCCAATCTGGCTATTTCCGCCCCTCCCGAACCATCGGATGAACCGCCCGGCGCCGTCCCGTCTTTTGAACAATCCTCCGCACAATCGGTGGATGGCCAAATGGGATGTCTCGAACACACCGCCGATGATGGGAGTTCCATGCCCGATAACGGATGGGTTCAATCCTGCGGGGAATCGAGGGCGGCTTGGCCGTCACCGGCCGGTGGTGTGGCGGGGTTGCGATCTTCCATAAAAAAACGCCAGAACCACACAAAAACCGGGAAAAACACCGCAAGTCCTATCAGGAGTACCACCAGAAGCGTCCGGAACATGGCCGGGTCCGTGAATGCGCTATCGACGCTGAGAAAGGGTGCCAACAGATAAGGTAGGTGGGCTCGGCCGTAGCCCCAGTGGGCAAAGGCATATTGGAAAACGGCCAGGATTACGGCCCATCGGGTCGGGTTCTTCCACGATGCCAAGGGCCCCTGGATGGCACCGGAAGGTGTCGGGCCGGGGGATTTTTGCGGGCTTTTCGTGGAAACGCCACCGGCCACCGGCTGCTGCGGCCCGGGCGGAGCGGGCGGTGCCGCGGAATTCGCGCGGAGGCAGAGGCCGACGCCGAGAAAGCACGCAAAGGAGGCGGCGAACCAGGGCCAATTCTGCAGCAGACGGGTTTGCATCCATATTTGAGAGGGAGGCAAAAGAGCCCATACCCCGGCTGCCAGGGCGAACATAATCGGGCCGAGGATCAGGGCCCGCCGGCGATACCTTCGGTACGCCGAAGATGCGCCGGTCACCCGGGCGAAATCGGCCAGCAGGAGAGCGGAAAGGAACAACTCACTGGTCAAGCCAAAACCCAAAAATCCATAGGTAGCCGGCTCGAACAGAAGGCCGGCCAGATCGAGCCGCCACCGGTCGGGCGCTCCGCGAACGCCGAGCCCTTGGGAGACAGGCAAAACCAGCACCAGCAAGGCCGGGATCAAAAGACCGGTCCAGGCGGCGATCACCTCGGTTCGCCGGCGTTGCGCTTGGGAGGTATGTCCGTAGACCAAGAAGGTGCCCCGAATGGCGAGCAGGATCAAGATGAGCGATCCCGGGACCAACAGGAGGACGCCGTAGGCGTATGCCGCTGCCGGGAAAAAGCCGATCAAGGCCACAGGGATGAGAACCAGAAAAACATTGGTCACCTCCCACAGGGGGGACACATAGCGCTCAGCCACCCACTGTCCCTGGCGGTGTCCCCGGCGTGATTCCCACCAACCCCAAAACCCGGATCCAAAATCAAAAGAGGCCCCGACGGCATAGACGAGAATGGCCGCCCATAACAATGTTGCCGCCCACACCGGTTCCGTCATGGCAACCACAGCTCCTCATCCGGGCGTCGCGCCGGGACGCCTGAGTTTTCTCTATCCAACACGAGGGGATGGCGGCGAAAATACGCCCGCAGTACCGCTACGGTCCCCCAGGCCAGGACGGCATACAAGGCGATAAACAGAGCCGCGATCCACGGGACGCCCGGTGTCGGGGTCACGGCATCCGCCGTGCGAAGAAGTCCCGTCACGGTCCAAGGCTGTCTGCCGATCTCGTCGAACACCCATCCGAGTTCAATCCCAAGAACCGAGAGCGGCCCGCAACTCACGACCAGGCCGAGCAGCCACCCCGGAAGGCCGGACGGCCGCTTTCTCCGCCGCAGTGCGGCCACCCCGGCGGCCACAGTCACGATCAGCGTCCATACTCCCACCGCCACCATGGCGTCGAACAAAAAATGCACGTAGAGAGGAGGCCATTGGTCCGGAGGGAAGTCCAGCAATCCCTGCACGGTCCCGCCGAACCGACCGGTGGCCAACCAACTGAGCCATCCCGGCAAAGCTAGACCTCCCACTATGTGCCTGCCGGAGGGATCCGGCCATCCCCCGATGACGAGGGGAGCGTGGGTTTGCGTGTAGAACAACCCTTCGGCCGCCGCCAATTTGATCGGCTGGTGAGCGGCTAAAAATTTTCCGGCCAAATCACCCGAAATCGCCGTCAATACCGTCATCACACCTCCGACGGACAAACACAACATCATCGCTTTGCGGTGATAGGCCGCCGCCCCGGACGGAATTCGGACGCTCAAGAGGTTCCAAGCGGCAATGGAAGCAAAAACGAACGCCACCGTCATGTACGCGGTGACCAACACGTGAAAGACCATCGTCGGGAACGATGGATTCAACATGGCTTCCCAGGGGCGCACATGGATGAGGCGGTTTCCGGCCAAGTCGTACCCCGCCGGTGTGTTCATAAATGCGTTCACATCGGTGATGAGGACCGCTGAAGCGCCGGCAACCACGGTGACTAAAAGCGCGGCGACGAGCCGCCCCCGCGCGGAAATTCGCTCTCCGGCGTAGACGTAGACGGCGGTAAAGATCGCCTCTAAGAAGAAGGCGAACACTTCGATAAGAAACGGGGTGGAAATGACTTGGCCCACCAGTTCCATAAACCGGGGCCAGAGGAGGGTCAGTTGTACGGCGACGATGGTCCCGGAAACCACCCCGGCGGCCAAAAGCACCACGAATCCCCGGGTCCAGCGCTGAGCCAGGAGCGCGTACGCCCGATCCCGGCGAAACAGGGCTGCCCCTTCCGCCAAGGCGATCATCAAGGGAACCCCCACGCCGAAGGTCGCGAAAACGATATGAAACCCGAGAGACACGGCCATCAGGACCCTAGCCCAGACGAGGTGCGACATGGCTCACCTTCCTTCCGCGCAATCAGTTGTTGTTATCTTTTGTTATCTTTAGTGAACATTTCACGACCTATGCACGGTTGACGGATTGGACATAATCTTGTCAAAAAATGGCGTCGTCCTGCACAAGATAGGGACTGTCCTTGGGAGATCGTTCAACTGTTGCGGCAATGCGGTATCATATTCTCATGGAGTACAAATCCAATCGAAACGTTGTGTATTCGTG
>JASBVV010000086.1 GCA_029960885.1 Kyrpidia sp.
TGCCGCCTACACGATTTCCAATCGTGCTCCTTCGACCACTCGGACATCTCTCCGCATCGCCGGAGTCATTCCCCGTCACGTGGAGAAGAATAACACAGACGCAGCGGCTGCGCAAGAGGGTTCTGCCAGGGCCCAATTTTGGTGAATGGAGCGGCTCGAAGCAAGTGAGGGTATGTCACGCCCGCCTCATGGACCCGGTTATGGAGAATGTTTTTGTCGGTTATGACCAACTGCTTCATGCGCGCAAAAGGTTTTTATGGAAGGCGGGATGCCGCCATGGCCTGTCTTGCCGCAACTTGCCGTCCCGTCGTCTTCGCGCCCCGGCCTATCCGCGGCGATCCAGTCGCTCCTTCAGCTTTCGCTTGTACGCTTCCACCCCCGGCTGATCGAAGGGGTCCACCGCCAGAAGATATCCGCCCACCGCACAGGCCACCTCGAAAAAGAACACCAACTCCCCGAAGACCTCGGGCTCCGGTCCCGCCGCCTCGATGAGCAGATTCGGCACCCCGCCTTCCCGGTGAGCCTCCATCACCGCAACAATCGCCGCCTCCTGCAGATCGGCCAGCCGTTTTCCGGCCAGACGCCGGGACGCCTCGTCCACATCCCCGGGGATTGTAACGCCGGTGCCGTCCCGCCGTTCAACCAGATGAAGAACCGTCTCAAACAACAGCCGCGGTCCCTCCTGGACCAATTGCCCCAGCGAGTGCAGATCCGTGGTATAGTGCAACAGCGCGGGAAACAGCCCCCGGCCGCCTTTTCCCTGGCTCTCTCCGAACAACTGCTGCCACCACCGGGCCACATCTCCAAGACGGGGTTCATACGTCACCAGCGCCTCCACCGGCCGGCCCCCCAAGTACAACAGATGCCGGCAGGCCGCATACAAATAAGCAGGGTTTTCCCACAACCCCGGGTTCCGGCACAACGCCCATTCTCGCCTGGCTCCCTCCATGACCGCCCGAATGTCGATCCCGGCCAGGGCCATGGGGAGCATGCCCACCGCCGTCAGCACCGAATAGCGTCCTCCGATGTCCGGAGGCACCGGAAGATGACCGTATCCCTTTTCCCGGGCATATTCCCGAAGCGCTCCCCGCTCGGGATCGGTCACCACATAGATGCGCCGCTTCGCCCCGGGCCCGTACCGCCGTTCCAAATACCGCCTCAACACATGAAACGCCGCTCCAGGTTCCAGGGTGGAACCGGATTTTGAGATCATCACCAACGCCGGTTCTCGAGCCTCGAGATCTTCCAGCAGTCGTTCCAAATACCCCTCGCTCAACTGGTGCCCGGCAAAAACCACCCCAAAGTCCCGAGGTCCGGACCACTCCGAAGAGGGCCGCAGCATCGTGAGGGCCGCCCGGGCACCGAGATACGACCCGCCGATCCCCACCACCACCACTGCATCGGCCGCCGCTCGAATCCGCCCGGCCGTCTCCTCCACGGCCCGCCACAACTCTTCGTGGTTCTCCGCCGGCCAGAACAACCAGCCCTTCTTCCCCGCGTCCGCCCCGGGATCCCACAACCGCCGATGGGCGGCGTCCAGCTGATCCGCCATCCGCTCCAGCTCCGGCTGGGATATCCACTCCGCCGCCCCGTCCGTTCGCACCCGAATCACCCGATCGCCCCCCTATCTTGCCACCGCGCCCGCACCGCCTTTATTCGACGTGAAAATCTCCCGCAGAGCCGATTCCAAATCCGCATATTGAAACGCATACCCCATCTTCATCGCCCGCTTCGGAATCACCCGCTGACCGCCGAGCAACACATCGGCCCCTTCCCCAAATGCCAGCCGAAGAGCCGGCTCGGGAACCCGAAACCAGTGCGGCCGGCGGAGCACCTTCCCCAAGGTCCGCCCGAACGCATCCATGGTCACCGGATTGGGACTGGTGGCGTTCAGGACGCCCCGCACCGGATTTTCCATGGCAAAGCGCAACAACCCCACCGCATCGGCCCGATGCACCCAGGACACCCACTGTGTTCCCGCGCCGATGGGCCCACCGACCCACCACCGATACGGGAGCGCCATCCGGGGGAGGGCCCCGCCGTCCCGGCCAAGGACCACCCCGAGCCTCACCCTCGCCACCCGGGCGCCGAAGTCCTCGGCACGGCGCGCCTCGGCCTCCCAAGCCTTCACCACCGAGGCGAGAAAATCGTCTCCTCCCGGGTCGTCCTCGGTGAACCGGGCCGTCTCCGAAGTCCCATAGAAACCCACCGCCGAAGCGGACACCAGCACCGGCTGCCGCCCGGACCGCGCCGCCCCGGCGGCGATCGCTTCCACCACCCGCCGGGTCGTCTCGACCCGGCTGTGCATAATCTCCTGTTTCCGCCGATGGGTCCAGCGCCTGGCGCCGATGGGTTCGCCGGCCAAATGAACCCACGTCTCAATTCCGTCCCGATCCGCGACCTCGACCACGTCGCTCCACTCGCAGGCCGCCACGGCCGGGCCCGTGGCCGTCCGGTATTGGTCCGGTTCCCGGGTCACCGCCACAACCTCATAACCGGCATTCACCAGATCCCGAATCAGCGCCCGGCCGATGAAACCCGTGGCACCGGTCACTCCCACCTTTCCCACCCCGGTCCCCCCTTCGGAAGAAACCGCCGTCC
>JASBVV010000087.1 GCA_029960885.1 Kyrpidia sp.
ACCTGGGCACCCGGTTCCGGAGACCGGCGCTCTATCCTCTGAGCTATAGGCGCACGATTCACAGGCTTCCCGGGCAGAATTCGAACCTGCGACCACCCGGTTAACAGCCGGACGCTCTACCACTGAGCTACGGAGGAACATCTGCACTCCATCCCCGACGCGAAGCTTATCTTACCACGACAGCGGACAGATTGCAAGACCCCGACCTATTTTTTCCCCGTCCCGACATGCGGGGATTCCATTCCATCCAACTCCGCCATCCGCCGGGCCAAATGTTCCCGGGCCGCCTCCTCCCACCGATCGCCCAACCCGTCCAACCGCTCTTGCACACCCTGCCGCTCCAAGGCAAGCCGGATCAGCCAGTCCGCCAACCTTGGATTTTTCGCCAAGAGCGGCCCGTGAAGGTACGTGCCGAACACCCGCCCCTTTCTCGCCCCCTCGGTGCCGTCGCCACCATTGTTTCCATCCCCGCGGACCACGCGCATCCACGGCTCCGTCCCCGGCCGCAGGTAGGTGCGCCCCGAGTGGTTCTCGTAGCCGAAAACCGTCTCGGTTTGCCCGTCAAGGTCGCACTCCGCCATGACATTCCCCACCATCCGCCGTTCCCCGGCCACGGTGTAGACATCCAGAACCCCGATTCCCGGAATGCGCTCTCCGGACCCGGTCTCAAAATATTCCCCAAGCAGTTGATATCCCCCGCAGATGGCCAGAACCACCGTGCCGCTGGCCACCGCCTGCTCCACGTTCGTCCGGCGAACCTGCAGATCACGGGCCACCAAACTCTGCTCCCGGTCCATTCCACCCCCCATCACCACCACATCGCAGGACCTCAGGTCTACGGCATCCGCCGCATCCACCCGCACCACGTCTACTTCGATTCCCCGCCAACGGGCGCGTTTCTCCAGAATCATCACGTTGCCCCGGTCACTGTACAGATCGAGCAGATCCGGGTAGAGGTGTCCAATCGTCAGTTTGAGGGTCATCGTCTTCTACGCCTCCTCGGTGCAACAGCCAATCCCTCAACGCATAAAGCGACGTATACGTCGTCAGAATGTACACAGTCCCGCCCGGGCGGTCGGCCCTCCCGGCATCGAGAGCGGCTCCGACGCAGGCCGCCGGATCCCGGATGACTCGGATCTCCCCCGGCCACTCGGCGTACCTCACCCGGATCGCCATGTCCTCGGCCCGGGTTCCGGCGCACCACACCCGCTCAAACCCTTTCTCTTTCAACCGCTCGAGGTCCGCATCCCAAATCCACGAAACGTCGGTCCCGTCGGCGTACAGATCGTTAAGCACCAGCACCACATCGGTGACATCCGGCGTGCGTTCGACCACTTTCAATTGCTCATTCAATCCGGTCGGGTTTTTCACCAGCGCCAAAACCACCGGTCGATCCTGGACCTTGAACCGTTCCAACCGCCCGAGGCCCGTCCGAATATGGGCCATTCCAAACCGCACCTGCTCCGCCGACAATCCCAGGGCTCTGACCGCCCCGTAAGCCGCGAGTACATTGTACACGTTGTACAACCCCGGAGAATTCAATTCGGCCGGAAGCCCATCCACCTCAAACACGAGCCCGCCGCCCGAAAGCCGAATGTGCCGGGCCGCCGGGTCCGGTTTCGGCCGCTCCATCCCGCACCCGGGACACCCCCATTCCCCGAGCTGACCGTAAAAAAAACCCGAATAACTCAAGGGATGGCCGCAGATGCCGCAAAACTTCCCCTCCCTTACCTCCCGGGCCGCCGGCTCCAGCCACTCCGGCGCCTCAAGCCCGTAAAATTTCACCGTTTTTCCATTGGGGGCGGCCCGGACCGCCAACGGGTCGTCACCGTTAATCAGACATACACAGGACTCCGGCACCCGGTCCAGCGCGCCCGCCACCAGGTCCACCACCCGGTCCAACTCTCCGTACCGGTCCATTTGATCCCGAAAAAAATTCGTCACCACCACGACCCGTGGCGCCAAATCCTCCACGATTTTTTCCACGGTGGCCTCATCCACTTCAAACACCGCCGCCTCGCGCTCTCTCCTCGTCAAGGGCAACTGCTCGACCACCGCCGTGGCCAGCCCCTGCACCAGATTCGCCCCCAGGCGATTGCTCACCACGCGCCAGCCGTTGTCCCGCAGCCAACCGCCGACCAAGTTGCTGGTGGTCGTCTTGCCGTTGGTCCCGGTGATCAGTACGATCTTTCCCGAGAACCGCTCCCCGACCGCGGCGAAAAAAGCCGGGAAAAGGCGCAGGGCGACAACTCCCGGGAGAGTTGTCGCCTTTCGCCCCGCAGCCCGCAGGAGTCGGGACACAGCCCGTCCCGTCCACAGGGCCGCCCAAAACCGCCACCGTTGTGCCACCCACAAACCCTCCCGCACATGCCCTGCCCTGATGATACCATGTTTTCCCGGGACGGCATCGTTCCGCACAAGATCGGCACGAGCTCTCATGCACAACGTCCGTCAAGGACCGGGAAGCCGCAACCTCTCACCAAGATCCGCCTCCAGCCTTTCGAGAGCCGGAAAGCCCGACGTTTGGGAGCTCGCGGCAGCCGCTTTTCTTCACGAAGGAAAAAGGGCGCTGCGCAGGGCGGCCAACTTGTGACCGCACTCCTGCCATTCCATCGCCGGCAACGAATCCGCGACGATCCCCGCCCCCGCCTGCAGGTAAAAGATCTCCCCGATTTGGACCACACTGCGGATCATGATGGCCAGATTCACATTGCCCTTCCAATCGATGAAACCCACCGCCCCGCCGTACGGTCCGCGGTCGAACGTCTCCAGTTCATCGATGATTTCCATGGCTCTGACCTTCGGCGTTCCGGTCAGCGTCCCCGCCGGAAACGTGGCCAGGATCGCCTGCAGGGGCTTGACTTCAGGCCGCAACTCCCCCCGCACATGGGACACGATATGAAACACATGGGAGTACTCCTCCACCGTCATCAATTGTTCCACCCGCACCGTCCCCGGCCGGCACACCCGCCCGAGGTCGTTCCGGCACAGATCCACCAACATCAGATGCTCGGCCCGCTCTTTCTCATCCCGAAGCAACTCCTCCACCAACCGGCGATTTTCCTCCGGCGTCTTCCCTTTGCCTTTGGATGTGCCGGCAATCGGTCGCATCTGCGCCACCCCGTCCTGCACCCGCAGTTGAACTTCGGGACTGGCCCCGAAAATCCGCGAATCTCCGTAATCCACGTAAAACATGAACGGAGACGGATTGACCCGGCGCAGCCGGTCGTAGACCACCAGCGGGTCGGCGGCGCTTTTTACCCGCATCCGCATGGACGGCACGATTTGAAAAATATCCCCTTCCGTAATATAGGCCTTGGCCCGTTCCACCCTCCGGATAAACTCCTCTTCGGTCACGTCCTGTCCCACCGACAGGACGGGAGCCACTTCGGCCGGCAAACCCGGGAGCTCGCCCGCTCGGACGATCCACGCCTCCGCCCGGTCCGGATCCTCCACCGATTCCCCGAATCCGTGGGCAAATACTTCAAATCCTTTGTCGTTCACGTGAATCACCCAGCGATGCACCTGCAACCGAATGTCGTCCAGCCGGCGGTCGTCTTCGGTGGTGTGAGGAAGCCGCTCAAAATAGCGAACGGCATCATAACCCACATATCCGAGAAATCCACCGGAAAACGCCGGCAGCCCCGGATCCGGCGCAAACACGTCCGACACCGCCGCCAGAACGTCCGCCGGATCTCCGGTCATCTTCACGCCGTCCACCCATCGCTCCCGGGCCAAGCGCCGCCTGACCGCATCCACCAGCGAACCGTCGCCGGCGATGTCGATCCGATTCCCTTTCAGCCGCAGTTCCAAAACGGGGTCGGCAGCCACGATCGCCGATCGATGCCGGGCCCGGGGATCTGAAACCGAATCCAGCAGAAATACCCGCCGAACTCCCCATTCCTGTGCCATCACTCTGAACAACGCAAACGCATCCTGCCCGGCAGTGCGGGGGAAAAACCGCCGACGAGTCGTCACGGGAACCCGAATCCCCCCGGCGACGCTCACCTTGAGCCACCCCCCGCAACGACGGGCACCGGCTCGGGATCGCTGACCCCGAGAAAATCCGCCAGGATCTTCATGCCGCCTTCCGTCATGATCGATTCGGGGTGAAACTGCACGCCGATCACGGATAGGTCCCGGTGGCGGAGGGCCATCACTTCCCGCTCCTCGGTCCACGCGGTGACCACCAATTCAGAAGGGAGACTTTCCGGATCGACGATGAGCGAATGATAGCGAGTGGCGCGGAAAGGGTTGGGGAGACGGGAAAACGGAAACGTTCCATCGTGAAAGATCGGCGAGGTTTTGCCGTGCATCAGCCGCCGGGCGTGAACCACCTTTCCCCCGAATACTTCGGCAATCGCCTGATGGCCAAGGCAGACACCGAGCACCGGAACCCGGCCGGCGAACCGTTCGATCACCCGCATGGAAATACCCGCACCCGCCGGCGTCCCAGGCCCCGGGGAAATCACCACATGGCTGTATCCTCCGACATCCAAATCCTCCACAGCCACGGCGTCGTTTCGCACGACGTGAACAGGCATGCCCAGGATTTCAAGATACTGGACCAGATTATACGTAAACGAATCATAGTTGTCGATCATCAACACCATGGGAGACCCTCCTCATCTCAACT
>JASBVV010000088.1 GCA_029960885.1 Kyrpidia sp.
TCCACCCATGGTCATCGATTGAAAATTCGGTGAACATCATGGGTTTACTTAAGGTCACCCTTTAACCCGTGAATTTGTCACTATTTCCCATATCCATTTCCAATTTTCTTCGGTCACCCCCTTGACATATTACCGCTGGGCTTTCTTCCGACGGATTCCGGGGTCATTCGACCAACACCGCCACCGCGCGAATCGGGGAACCCGTTCCCTTGCGGATTTTCAGCGGCAAGCCCACATAGAGAAACCTCCGGTTCACCACTTGATCCAAATTGCACAGATTCTCCGTATTGGTGATCCCGAATTTCCGGCAGATCCGGTGACCGGAAAATCGTGGATCATCGGGTTTATCAATGGAAGGGGCGTCTACCCCTATATTCACGACGCCGTTTTCCGCCAACCACCCAGCCGCTTCTTCGTCCAAACCCGTATAACGGGTCAACCATTCCTCGGTACCGTAAGCCCGGCGGAAATGCCCGGTATGCAACAAGACGATATCTCCTTTTTGCAGAGGAAGCCCCGTCCGGGCCACTGCCTCCTCCAAGTCGCGCCTCGTGATAAAGGCGTCCGGAGAAACATGGGAGACATCCAAACAGATGCACGGCCCGCAGAAATACTCCAACGGCATCTCGTCAATGGTCTTGCCTTGGGGATCGTATTCGTAGGGAGCGTCGCTGTGAGTGGGCCCGTGTTCGTTGATCAACAGGTTATTGGTGGCAAAAGGAAATCCGATCCTCCGTTCACTCTCCTCGTGGGTGATGTTCGGGAAAATAAAAGTCGGTTGGTGAAGCGGAAACACCGGCATCCCCTGGTAAATTTCCTGAGTGAGATCCACCAATCTCACACCCACAGTCAATCCCCTTCCCCCACAATCGGACTCAACACCTCAAGGCACTCCACATCCACGAGTCCGGCATCGGTGATCTTCCATTTCGGACTGGTCGCCAGAGACAAAAAGGACAGGTGCATGAACGGCACGTGAAGCCTGCATCCCAACTCACTTCGCGCCAGCTGGTGAAGGGTTTCCAGCCGCTCCGCCACTTCGTATCCGTCGAGCAAATCCGTCATCAGCCCGGCCACCGGAAGCGGCAGTTCGCCGATCACCCGCCCGTCCCGCACCAGGGCCAGCCCGCCTCCCATTTGGATGACACGGTTCACCGCCTCGGCTAAATCCTGGTATGAAGTGCCGCACGCAATGATGTTGTGAGTGTCGTGGGAAACGCTTTCCGCCATCGCCCCGGCTTGTAGGGTCATGCCCCGGGCAAATGCCCGCCCGATTCGCCCGGTGCGACCGTGGCGTTCGACGACTACCACGGGCAGGACATCGTGTTGGACAGATGGCTGTACGATGCCGTCGCGCACATCCAGAACATATTCCCCGGCGCCCGTCAAATTTTGATCGGGAATCACTTCCAGGGCCCGGACCCTGGCCCGGCTCCCCGACGCCCGGATTTCCAGGTCTGCCGGGGTAACCGGATTCCTTTTCATCGAAGATTTAACAAAATCGGGATACCGGTACGGAGGCAATGGCACGATCAGTTTGCCGCCAGAGGCCACCTTTTTCCCGTTGAGATAAACTTGATCCACCTGCATCTCGTTCAAGTCCGCTAGGACGACGAGATCGGCCCGCTTTCCCGGTGCGAGAACTCCCAACTCCTCTAAGCCGAAATGCGTCGCCGGGTTGATGGTGGCCATCTGGATGGCTTCCACCGGGTCGATTCCCTGGGCCACCGTGCGCCGAAGAATGTCGTTCATATGCCCGCGGCGCATCAAGTCCGCCGGCACCAGATCGTCCGAAACGAGGACCATTTTCCGGGAATCGACTCCTTCTTCCGTGATGGCCCGGACGCATTCGGCCATGTTTCGCTGGGACGAACCCTCCCGCATGAACACGGTGACTCCCGCTCGCAATTTCTCCAAGGCTTCCTCTTTTGTCGTCGTTTCGTGGCAGGAAATTTGCGCGCCTCCTGCAAGAATGTGAGCGGCCAGTTCTTTTCCGGATAAACCAGGGGCGTTACCCTCCACCGTCTTGCCCAAGCTCCGGGCATAGGCCGCGGAGGCCACCAGATCGTCAATGAGATGGGGGGCGTGGCGGAACACGGGTCCCACGTTGCTGAATCCTTGGATTTCCCCGATCCCTTGAACGGCCGGATCCAAAAGGAGCTCCGCCGCCTCATCGAAACCGATATCGTACCCGGCCGTTTCAAGACCGGGAACGTCCGGGACTTGGCACGGCACGGTAAATAAAATGCGATTGGGGAGCGTCCTGGCTTCCTCGATCATCGCCCGGATTCCCGCCGGCCCTAGGACATTGGCAATCTCGTGAGGATCGGCCACCAGAGTCGTGGTTCCCGTCGGGATCGACAGTCTGGAAAATTCGGTCAAGGTGAGCATGGCGCTTTCAAAGTGCATGTGGGCATCAATGAAGCCGGGCGCCACAAAACGGCCCTTCACCGACTCCACGTTCGTCGACGGCCCGATCAAGTCCCGGGCGTCTCCCACAAAGAGAATGTATTCGCCTTTCAGCGCCACATCCGCCTGATAGATTTCCCGTGTGATCACGTTCACGACGAATCCATCGCGAAGTACGACGTCGGCGTACTGATTCAGATCAAGAAGGCTGTCGATCAGACGGCGCCATTGGACGGCTTGCTTCAGCTCCCGCCCCCCGCTCCGTCGTCCCATTGCAGGTCCCTCCCTTCGACGCTGTCCACAATGCCTACAATGGCGGCGTCAACCGGCGCCAAATGGTCGGCCATCACCCGGGCGGCCACGCTACCGGTCACGAAGATCACTTTTTCCCCGATTCCGGCCCCGACGGTGTCCACCGCCA
>JASBVV010000009.1 GCA_029960885.1 Kyrpidia sp.
CGATCGTGGAACACATCATGATGTGGCAAGGTATGGCTGCGTAGGAGGAGGATCGGCCGTGGCGGAACGCACGGATGAAACGTTGGGCGCCGTATCATCGAGGGCGACGTTCAATAAAGAGGTTTTAAGGGAAGCCGTAAAAGAATCGTTTCGAAAGCTCAACCCCCGGGTTCAGTGGCACAACCCGGTGATGTTTGTGGTGGAGATCGGGGCGGCGCTCACCACGGCGGCGGTGGTGGTCGACGGGTTGACCGGCGGACCGTTTTGGTTCGATCTTCAATTGGCGGTGTGGCTCTGGCTGACAGTGATATTCTCCAATTTTGCGGAATCGCTGGCCGAGGGGCGGGGGAAAGCCCAGGCGGCGGCCCTGCGCCGAACCCGTTCCCAAACCATGGCGAAAAAGGTCGTCGGAGACCGGATTGAAGCGGTGCCGTCCACCGATCTGCGCAAAGGGGATGTGGTGCTGGTGGAGGCCGGCGACATCATTCCCGGGGACGGCGAAGTGATCGAGGGACTCGCTTCGGTGGATGAAAGTGCCGTGACCGGGGAGTCGGCGCCGGTGATTCGCGAGTCCGGAAGTGACCGCAGCTCGGTCACCGGAGGGACGCGGGTGCTCTCCGACTGGATCCGCGTCCGCATCGCCGCCGACCCCGGAGAGACGTTTTTGGACCGGATGATCGGCCTCGTGGAAGGGGCAAAGCGGCAAAAGACGCCGAATGAAGTGGCCCTGACCATTCTGTTGGTGGGACTTACGATCATCCTGTTGCTGTCGGTGATGACCCTGGCGCCCTTTGCCCTGTATTCGGGAGCCGTGCCGTCGATTCCGGTGTTGGTGGCGCTGTTGGTGTGCCTCATTCCCACGACCATCGGGGGCTTGCTCAGCGCCATCGGCATCGCCGGGATGGACCGGTTGCTGAAGCGGAATGTCCTGGCCATGTCCGGTCGTGCGGTGGAGGCGGCCGGCGATGTGGATGTCCTGCTGCTCGATAAGACCGGGACCATCACCCTCGGCAACCGTATGGCCACGGAACTGATTCCGGCTCCCGGAGTGACCGCGGACGAATTGGCGGTGGCCGCTCACATGAGCTCCCAGGCGGACGAAACTCCGGAAGGCCGGAGCATCGTCCGTCTGGTCCAGGAGCAGTTTCACCTGAAAGATCGGGATCTGCAATCCCTCGGTGCTGTCTTTGTCCCGTTCAGTGCGCATACGCGAATGAGCGGGGTGGACGTGGGAAATTGGCGGATTCGAAAAGGGGCTCCGGATGCCGTTTCCGCTTGGGTGAAGGAGCAGGGCGGAGAGGTGCCCCCTGAGATTCAGGGTGTCGTGGAACGGATCGCCAAGCAGGGAGGCACCCCGCTGTTGGTGGCCGCGGACGACCGGCTCTTGGGCGCCGTTCATTTAAAAGACATCGTCAAGGGCGGGATCAGAGAACGCTTTGCCACGCTGCGGGCCATGGGCATCAAGACGGTGATGATCACCGGGGATAATCCCTTGACGGCCGCGGCCATCGCCGCCGAAGCGGGGGTGGACGATTTCCTCGCCGAGGCCACGCCGGAGACAAAACTGGCCCGAATCCGGGAATACCAAGCCCGGGGCCACCTGGTGGCCATGACCGGAGACGGCACCAACGACGCTCCGGCCCTGGCCCAGGCGGATGTGGGAGTCGCCATGAACAGCGGCACCCAGGCGGCCAAAGAAGCCGGCAACATGGTGGATCTGGACAGCGATCCCACGAAGCTCATTGAAGTCGTGGAAATCGGAAAGCAGCTTCTGATCACCCGGGGCGCCCTGACCACCTTCAGCATCGCCAACGACATCGCCAAATATTTTGCGATTATCCCGGCGATGTTTTCGACCACCTATCCGCAGTTGAACCTGCTGAATGTGATGCACCTGTCCACGCCGCACAACGCCATCCTGACGGCGGTGGTGTTCAATGCCCTGATCATTATCGCCCTGGTGCCGCTGGCGCTGCGGGGGGTGCGGTACCGAGCGGCCGGCGCGGACGCCCTGTTGCGCCGGAACCTGTTGATTTATGGGTTCGGGGGATTGGTGGTTCCTTTTGTTGGGATCAAATTGTTGGATGTGTTGTTTTCCGCATTGGGCATTCGCTGACGTTGTCGTGAAAGGATGAGAAAACATGGCGGGATTGTGGTGGACGGCGGTTCGCAGCGTTCTGGTCTTGACGGTGTTGACCGGCCTGGCGTACCCTCTGGTGGTGACGGGGCTGGCGCAGCTTTTCTTCCCGTGGCAGGCGAACGGGTCATTGGTGGAGTCCGGCGGGCGGGTGGTGGGCTCGGCTTTGATCGGACAGACGTTTCAAGACCCGCGGTATTTTCACGGCCGGCCTTCTGCGGCCGGACAGGGGTATGATGCGACGTCGTCGGGGGGATCCAACGCGGGCCCGACCAATCCCGATTATTTGAAAACGGTTCGGCAAAGGGTGGACCAGGTCCGGCAGGAAAATGGGCTGCCTCCCCAGGCGCCGGTGCCGTCGGACCTGGTGACCGCTTCGGGCAGCGGCCTGGATCCGGACATCACCCTGGCGGCCGCCGAGGTACAGATTTCCCGGGTGGCCGCCGCCCGGCACCTCCCGGAAGAAGAAGTGCGCCGGCTTGTTCAGGAGCATGTCCGCGGGTTGCAATGGGGCCTGTTCGGCGGAGACCCGCGAGTGAATGTCCTGGAGTTAAACTTGGCTTTGGATCGGATGACGGGTTGAAAAGGGGTGGGCATGGCCGTGGATCGTGTGTCCTCCCAAAGGCGTGATCCGGATGCCCTTCTGGCCGTCCTCCAGGAGGAGGCGCGTCGAGGCAAACTGACCGTGTTTCTCGGGGCCACGGCGGGAGTGGGCAAGACGTACACCATGCTGGAGACGGCCCATGAGCGGCGCCGTCAGGGGGTGGACGTCGTCGCCGGATGGGTGGAGACCCACGGGAGGCCGGAAACGGAAGCTTTGCTGCAGGGCCTCCCGGCCGTGCCTCCCAGAACGTTGACGTATAAAGGCCGAGCGTTCCGGGAGATGGATCTGGAAGGAATCCTGGCCCGGCGCCCGCAGTTGGTCCTGGTGGACGAACTGGCCCACACCAACGTTCCGGGGTCTCGGCACGCCAAACGGTATCTCGATGTCGAAGAAATTCTCGCCGAGGGGATCGACGTCTACACCACGCTGAACATCCAGCACCTAGAAAGTCTCAATGACGTGGTGGCCAAGATCACCGGGGTGGCCGTGCGCGAGACGGTGCCGGACCGGCTGCTCGAAACAGCGTACCAAGTGCACTTGGTCGACGTCCCTCCCGATGAACTGCTGCAGCGTCTGCGGGAGGGAAAGGTGTACCTGCCGGAGGTGGCCGAGCGCGCCGTCCGGGAGTTTTTCCGTCCCGGGAACCTCCATGCGCTGCGGGAATTGGCCCTGCGGTACACGGCCCAGAAGGTGGACCGTCAGGTGGAAGCGTACATGCGCTCCCATGCCATCGACGGTCCCTGGCCCGCGGGGGAGCGAGTGATGGTTTGCGTCAGTCCGAGTCCGTTTTCCGCTCAGTTGATCCGGGTCGGCCGGCGGATGGCGGCGGGGCTGAAGGCCCCCTGGCTGGTGGCCTATGTGGAACAGCCGGGAAAGGCTCCCGGCGAGGAGGAGAGGCTTCGCATTTCCAAATATCTGAGACTTGCCGAGGAGTTGGGTGCGGAGACGGTGGTGATGACCGCCGACCGGGTGGCCGAAGAACTCGTGCGATTGGCCAAACGGCGCAATGTGACCCAAATCATCATCGGAAAGCCGCTTCATTCTCGCTTCGGGGATTGGATGCGCGGCTCTTTGGTGGACCGGGTGATTCGCAGCAGCGAAGGTATCCGCATTCACGTCATCCCCGGCAAATCGGAAAAACCGGCAAACGGGGCGGCCCATCGGGGAGACCGGCCGAGAGCTGCACGCCGGTCGTTTTCATGGGATGAATACGGGGCGGCGCTGGGGATCGTGGCGGCGTTCACCGCGCTGCTTCACGGGGTGGCGCAGGCCCTGGGACTGGTCAATATCGCCTTGGTGTATTTGTTTCCCGTGTTGTTCAGCGCTGTGCGCTGGTCTGTCGGGCCTGCGGCGGCTGCGGCGGTGGCGGGAGTTTTGGCATTCGACTTTTTCTTTGTCCCGCCCGTGTACAGTTTTACGGTGGCCGATCTGCGGTATGCGTTGACCTTTGCGGTCTTTCTCGCGGTGGCCGTTCTGACCGGCCGGTTGGCCGATCGCCTGAGGAGGCAAGTGGAGACCGTGAAACGGAGAGAAACCCAAACCGCCGCACTGTATGCCTTGAGCCGGCAGATGACGGCGGTGACCGATCTGGATGAGATTGCCCGCAGCATCGCCGGCCAGGTGGCGGAATCCGCTGACTGCGAAGTGGCCCTGTTTTTGCCCGACGAAACGGGAAAATTGGCCATCCGCGCCTCGTCCGGATCCGACTCGTGGTTGTCTCACTCCGAAGAGGCGGCCGTGGCCGAATGGGTGTATCATCACGGGGAGCCGGCGGGTCGGGGGACTCAAACCTTACGGGAAGCCCAGGCCTTCTACCTGCCCGTCCGCTTTGAGCGGCAGACCCTCGGCGTCTTGGGCGTCCGCTTCAGAAGTGAATCGGAAGAATCCGGGGAAATTCCCCAGGATCGTCGGGAGTTGCTCCATGCCTTCACGGGTCTCGCCGCGGCGGCGGTGGCCCGGGTGCGCCTGGGTGAACAGGCGAAAATGGCCGAGGTGGCGGCTGAGTCGGAACGGCTGCGAACGGCCCTGCTCAACTCCATCACCCACGATCTGCGAACGCCGTTGGCCTCGATGATCGGGTCGGTGACGAGCCTGCTCGAAGGCGACGAGATCTTTACCGCAAAAGATCGCCGGGAATTGTTGACGACGATTTATCACAGCGCCCTGCGCATGAACCGTTTGATTGCCAATCTCCTGGACATGGCCCGCATTGAAAGCGGGATGATGCGATTGAATAAAAAATGGTGCGATCTGGAAGATGTGATCGGGGTGGCGTTGTCCCAGGCCGAGGAGGCGTTAAAAGGCCGGGACGTGCGGCTTGACCTCCCGCCGGACATCCCGTTGGTGCGGGCAGACGACGTGCTGCTTGAGCAGGTCTTGGTGAACCTGCTCGGCAATGCGGCCAAATTTTCGCCCGCGGGGAGCCCCGTCGGCGTGGGGGTGACCGTGGAAGAAACGGTGGTCGAGGTGTCGGTGACCAACCGGGGGCCCGGTATCCCGCCGGAAGACCTGGACCGGGTATTTGAAAAGTTTTATCGCTCTCCCGGGACGGAATCCGTGACCGGGACCGGATTGGGGCTGGCCATATCCAAAGCGATCATCGAGGCGCACGGGGGACGGATTTGGGCCGCCAATGTTCCGGAAGGAACGCGGTTTGCATTTGCCCTCCCCGTCGACCGGCCGCCGGGCAGCGAGGTTGAGCCGAAGGGGGCGTGAGGGATGCCGAACGGAGCCCGGATTGTGATTGTGGACGACGAGCCGCAGATTCGGAAGTTTCTTCGGGTGTCCCTTCGCGCGCACGGCCATGAAACCATTGAGGCGGAAAACGGGGCGGAGGGGCTTCGGCAGGTCACCGCCGGGAAACCCGATTTGGTCATTTTGGACTTGGGGCTGCCGGACATGAGCGGAGTGGAGGTGCTCCGTGCCATCCGGGAGTGGTCGTCGGTGCCGGTGATCGTGCTGTCCGTTCAAGAGCAGGAGGAGGACAAAATCCGCGCCCTGGATGCGGGAGCGGACGATTACGTGACCAAACCCTTCGGGATGGGCGAACTGTTGGCGCGCATTCGGGTGGCTTTGCGCCATGCGGCCGGGGGCGCCGGGGATCCGGTGATCGCCCTGGGGCCGCTGGTGATCGATCTGGGAGCGAGGCAGGTATCCGTCGAGGGCCGGGCGATCAAATTGACCCCCACCGAGTACGAGCTTCTCAAAGCCCTGGCGTCACATCCCGGTCGGGTCATGACGCACCGCCAATTGCTGCGGGCCGTTTGGGGATCCGCGTTTGAGCAGGACATCCATTCATTGAGGGTGTACATCGCCCAGTTGCGGCGCAAGATCGAGCGAGATCCGGCGCGTCCCCGGTGGATTCTCACCGAACCGGGCGTCGGATATCGGTTGAGAGCGCCGCGGGAAGAAGAACCGGGATCATAGTAACACACCCGCTATGGGATCAGGCTTTCCACGGCGGGCCTTCCTCAAGGGCCGCCATGGCCGCTTCCCGGCTCGGGTAGGCAAGAGGCAGAAAATGGCCGGTGGGGTGCCGCGGGCAGTTTTGGATGACGATATGCCAGCGCCCCGGAGCCGCCTGGTGGACAGTGTACGGCAAACCGTCAATTTCGCGATGGGGCAGTCCGCGTAAATCGGTCCACATCCCAAGAATCCCCCTTTTTTCGTTCCCGCGTCTCATCGTATACCGATTGTGCGCCGGAGAAGGCGGGGGTATTCGTAAAGGGCTCGGCAGAGACCGGGGGGACCGAGCGCCGCCGGATGCGGCTTTCCCTCGGTCCCCTCTGTGGAGGCGGGGATCGGTCCGGGGATCAAATCCAAAGGAAGGGGACCGGGGCAAAGGGCGGCACGACGATCGGCGGCAGGAAGATACCGGCTCCGATCCATGGCCCGGGGACGGGGAATTGCCGGGTTTCGGAAGGCGCTGTCGGATACCCCGGGGTTTCGGGACCGGTTACTGCATCGCGGATCTCATTGCGGAATCCGGGCTGGGCGGCACCGGGGACGGGCGGGCCCATGTAGTAAAAGGACGGGGATTGGGGCTGATCGGTCATGGCGTTCCCTCCTTCGCAGGATTCGCTTTAGCCTATGCCGGGACGCGCGACCGCGGTTCCGGGCAATCGCCCGATCGGGTGTCGCCGATGGCATTTGGAAGTCCGGGTGCGTATCTTGGCTGTGAGCGGTCCCTTCGTGCCCGGGAGTGGGATACAGTCGCGCGGGGGGACGCGTGAAAAAGGCGCCGTCGCGGCGCCTTTTTCACGGTTGTCGGGAGAAACGGCATGTGCCGGGGCGGTTGACCGGCTTAATCCCTGCCGTCATTGTCTCACGGTCGATGGCCGGACCGCTTTACGGCCGGGCGTGCGGTGGCGCATAATACAGATATCGCCGAAGTGGGAACGTTGCCCGGCAGGTGAACGGATGCCGTTGAACAGATGCGGATATGGGGGCATCGTCCGGTTGAACGCCCGGCCGGGGCCGACGCATTCTCGGCGGATTCAATCAGGAAGGGAGCGGCGACCATGGCCACCGTGGAGCAGGTGCAAGAGGTCTTGACCGAAGTTCTGGACCCCGAGTTGCAGATCGATATCGTCAACTTGGGGATGGTATACGATATCCGGGTTGAAGGAGAAGAGGTCCGCATCACCATGACCCTGACGGCGATGGGTTGTCCGATTTTTGATCTGTTGAAGCGGCAGATCCAAGAAAAGGTATCCGCCCTGGACGGCGTGCGGTCGGTCGATGTCGAGCTGACCTTTGATCCGCCCTGGTCTCCGGACAAGATGTCCGAGGAAGCGAGGCTGGCCATGCGTTATATGTTCTGATCGACGGGGGGAACGGTGGAAAATTCGGCGCCGCGGCTGTTGCATTTTTGCCTCGGTGTGATATGCTGTAGTGGAAAAGATGACTGTTTCAGTCATGATTCCGGTTGTTCCGGAACCTGGAAGAGGTTTCGGACATCCTTCGTTGTAGACAGGAGGACGGCGCATGGCAAATCGGCCTTGGTTGAAGGTGGAACAACTGCACGTCTCCGTGGAGGGCACGGATATCTTGAAGGGCGTCGACTTGGAGGTGCGGGGCGGAGAGGTTCACGCCATCATGGGGCCCAACGGCACCGGGAAAAGCACCTTGGCCTCGGCGCTCATGGGTCATCCCAAGTATGAGGTGACCGAGGGCCGGGCCTGGCTGGACGGAGAGGACCTGTTGGCCATGAAGGTGGATGAACGGGCCCGCAAGGGGCTGTTTCTCGCCATGCAGTATCCCAGCGAGGTGCCGGGGGTCAGCAACGCGAATTTTCTCCGCTTGGCCCTCAACGCCCGGCGCGGCGAGGGGAACGAGATCCCGGTGCTGCAATTTCACCGGCAATTGCAAAAGCAGATGGCGGCCCTCGACATGGACCCGTCCTTCGCCGAGCGGTATCTGAATGAGGGCTTTTCCGGAGGAGAAAAGAAGCGCAACGAAATCCTGCAGATGGCCATGCTGAAACCGCGGATCGCCATCCTGGACGAGATCGACTCCGGGCTGGATATCGACGCGCTCAAGGTTGTGGCCAAGGGGGTCAACGATCTGCGCGGTCCCGAACTGGGCGTGTTGATCATTACCCACTATCAGCGACTGTTGCAATACATCATCCCCGACCGGGTTCACGTCATGATGCAAGGGCGGATTGTCCGTTCGGGCGGCCGCGAATTGGCCGAGGAGTTGGAGGCCAGGGGATATGACTGGCTGAAACAAGAACTCGGCATCGAGGACCACACGGTGGCGTCTCAGTCGTGACGGGGGAGGGAGATGGCGCGATGACGGTGGGACAGGCGATGCGGGTGGATCGGGCGGCGGTGGAGCGGTGGGCCCAGGAGCGCAAAGAGCCCCGGTGGCTTCGGGAATGGCGCCTGGCCTCTTGGGAAGCCTATGAGCGTCTGCCCGCACCCAAGTTGGAACGGAGCGATCTCGTGAAGCGCGGGTTCGGAGAGGTGCGGCTGCCGTCCTCGGCGGCAGCGGCGGCCGGCCCGGACGGCGGGGATCGAAAGGGGCCGGAGGTCGCCGGCGGCGCCAATGGCCAGAGTGCCGCGGTGTTTTCCGGGGCGGGCGCTCCGGCTCTGGAACTTCAAGGGTCGTTTACAAACCGGGGGGTGTATGTGGCCGATCTGTCCACCGCCGCTCGGGAGCGGGAAAACGTGGTTCGGCAAGCTCTCGGGAGCGTGGTCTCCCCGGGGGAGAACAAGTGGACGGCCCTTCAGAGCGCATTGTGGAACGCCGGTCTGTTTATCCACGTTCCCGCGGGTGTGCGGGTCAAGATGCCGTTTTTGGCGGCATATCGGATGGATGAGCCGGAGATGCCCGTGTTTCCGAGACTGCTTGTCGTGGTGGAGGATGGGGCATCCCTGACCCTGGTGGAAACCTGGTCGGGTTCGGACGTCGAAGGCTCTCCGGGCGTGACGGCGGCGGGCATCGCCGAGTGCCTGGTGGGCGCCGGCGGTGAAGTGCGTGTGGCAACCCTCCAGGATCTTCCGGGAACCGCGACCGGGTTTGTGATCCGCCGAGCCCGGGCCGACCAGGATGCCCGGGTGGATTGGGCCATCGGGGAGATGGGGGAAGCCCGCTTGGTCGCCGAATACGGGACGGAGCTCGCCGGCCCCGGGAGCGGCTCGGATGCGAAGGTCGTCGCGCTGGGCACCGGACGGGCGCATTTTGATTTGACCCTGCGGATGGTGCACCGGGGTCGGTTCACCCAAAGCGACATTCTGGCCCGGGGAGTGGCCCTGGACCGGTCGGACTTGGTGTTCCGGGCGGTGACGGTCATTGAGAAAGGGGCGGTGGGCACCGACGGCCACCAGGCGGAAGGACTGTTGATGCTGAGCCCCGGTGCCCGGGCCAATGCCATCCCGATGCTGCTCATCGACGAAAACGACGTCAAAGCGGATCACGCGGCCAGCGTGGGGAAGATCAATCCCGAGCAGATTTATTATCTGATGTCCCGGGGCATTGCGGAGGAGGAAGCAAAGCGGTTGATCGTCCGAGGATTCCTTGATCCGGTCATCGACCGGATTCCCCTGGTCGGCGTGAAAGAACAGATGGAACGCCTGGTGGAGAGGAAGATGTCCCGATGAACCTCCGGGAAATCCGTAACGATTTTCCCATTCTGGCCCGTCCGATGAACGGAAGGCGCTTGGTGTATCTGGACAGCGCGGCCACCTCCCAAAAGCCGCTTGCGGTGATCGAACGAATCGCCCGTTATTATCGGGAGGAGAATGCGAATGTGCACCGGGGGGTGTACGCCTTGGCCGCGAAAGCCACCGATGCTTATGAGGGGGCCCGGGAGAAAGTGGCGCGATTCATCGGGGCCGGATCGGCCGCCGAAGTCGTCTTCACCCGGGGAACCACCGAAGCGCTCAACCTCGTGGCGTCCAGCCTCGGCCGGCGGTTGGTCGAGGAAGGCGATGAGATCGTCATCACGCCGATGGAGCATCACAGCAACTTGATTCCGTGGCAACAGTTGGCCATCGCCAAAGGGGCGGTGTTGAAATACATTCCTCTCCGGGCGGACGGCACCTTGGACATGGCGGACGTCGAACGGGAGGTGACGGACCGCACCAAGATCGTCGCCGTCGCCCACGTGTCGAACGTGTTGGGGACGGTCAATCCGGTAAAAGAGATCGCCGCTGTCGCCCACCGGCACGGTGCCGTGATCGTGGTGGACGCCGCGCAAAGTGTACCGCATCAGCCCGTGAACGTGTCGGAATTGGATTGTGATTTCCTCGCGTTTTCGGGGCATAAAATGTGCGGTCCGACGGGAATCGGCGTCCTGTACGGCAAGCGTCGCTGGCTGTCCGAGATGGAGCCGGTCTACTACGGCGGTGAGATGATCGAAGTGGTGGAGCTGTACCGATCCACATGGAAAGAGACACCGTGGCGGTTTGAGGGAGGCACGCCGAACATCGCCGGTGCGGTGGGACTGGGAGCGGCGGTGGATTATCTGATGGACATCGGCATGGAAGTTATCCACCGCCGGGAGCGGGAATTGATCGAATATGCCATGGAGCGTCTGGCGGAACTGCCGGATCTGGAGATCTACGGTCCTGCGGCGGATCGACGGGCGGGGTTGGTGACGTTCAATCTGAAAGGGGTACATCCCCACGATGTCGCCACGGTACTGGACGCCGAGGGGGTGGCCATCCGCGCGGGCCATCATTGCGCCCAACCGTTGATGCGCTGGCTGGGTGCCGCGGCCACCGCCCGGGCGAGCGTGTACCTCTACAACACCGAAGAAGACGTTGACGCCTTGGTCGCCGCCCTGGCCAAAGCAAAGGAGTATTTCACGCATGCCATTGGATGATTTGTATCGCCAGGTGATTATGGACCATTACCAGCATCCCAGGAACCGGGGTACCCTGGGGGACGGCGCGGTGAGTGTGCACCTGCACAATCCCACCTGCGGGGATGAAATCACCCTGCAACTGGCTGTGGAAGGGGATGTGGTGAGGGATATTCGCTTTGAGGGGATCGGGTGTTCCATCAGCATTGCGTCGGCGTCCATGATGACCGAAGCCGTCAAGGGAAAGTCGGTGAAAGACGCGTTGTCGTTGGCGGAGTCGTTTCACCGGTTGATCCGGGGCGAGGAGGAGGACGAGGAAGATCTCGGCGACCTCGAAGCGCTCCGGGGGGTTTCGAAATTTCCCGCCCGGGTGAAATGCGCCCTGCTTGCCTGGAACGCCTTGGAACGGGCGACCCGAGCCGACGGGGAACGACAGGACGAAACGAACCATTGAGGGGGGATCCATATGGCGAAGGTGATACCCGAGCTCGAAGAGTACCGGTATGGATTTCGCGATCCGGACATCGCCGTGGTCAAGTTCCAGAAGGGCTTGAACCGCAAGGTGGTCGAAGAGTTGTCCGCCATGAAAAATGAGCCGGGCTGGATGACCGACTTCCGCCTGCGGGCATTGGACATTTTTTTGTCGAAACCTTTGCCGGCCTGGGGCGGGGATCTGTCCGAGTTGAATTTTGACGACATCACCTATTATGTGAAACCCACCGAGCGCCAGGGGAAGACTTGGGAGGAAGTGCCCGAGGAGATCAAAACGACGTTTGACCGCTTGGGAATTCCCGAAGCGGAGCGGAAATTCCTGGCCGGGGTGTCGGCCCAGTACGAGTCGGAAGTGGTGTACCACAGCATCCAAAAGGGCTTGGAAGAGCAGGGGGTCATCTTTACGGACACCGACACCGCCCTGCGTGAATACCCCGAGCTGTTCAAAGAATACTTTGCGACGGTGGTCCCGCCCGAGGACAACAAGTTCGCAGCGCTGAACTCGGCGGTGTGGAGCGGCGGCAGCTTTATCTACGTGCCCAAGGGGGTGAAATGCGATGTCCCCCTGCAGGCGTATTTCCGCATCAACTCCGAGAACATGGGCCAGTTTGAGCGGACGCTGATCATCGCCGACGAGGACAGCTTTGTTCATTATGTCGAAGGCTGCACGGCGCCGATCTACAGCACCGATTCGCTGCACAGCGCCGTGGTGGAGATCATCGTGAAGGACCGGGCCCGGTGCCGGTACACCACCATCCAGAACTGGGCGCCGAACATCTACAATCTCGTGACCAAGCGGGCGGTGGCCTATGCCGATGCCACCATGGAGTGGGTGGACGGCAACATCGGGTCGAAGTTGACGATGAAGTATCCGGCGGTGTACATGATGGGGCCCCGGGCCAAGGCCACTGTGCTCTCCATCGCCGTGGCGGGCAAGGGGCAGCACCAGGACGCCGGTGCGAAGGTGATTCATGCAGCTCCGGATACGACATCGACGATCATATCGAAGTCGATCAGCAAACAGGGGGGCAAGACCACCTACCGCGGCATGGCTCACTTTGCGCCCCAGGCGAGAGGTGCCAAGGCGAACATCAAATGCGACACGCTCATTCTGGACGAGAATTCCACCTCGGATACAGTTCCGGTCAACGAGATTCTGAACGATGAAGTCACATTGGAGCACGAAGCCACCGTCTCCCGGGTGAGCGAGGAGCAGTTGTTCTATTTGATGAGCCGCGGTTTGACCGAAGAGGAAGCCACCCGGATGATCGTGATGGGCTTTATCGAGCCTTTCACCCGAGAGCTGCCCATGGAGTACGCTGTGGAGATGAACCGGTTGATCAAGTTTGAGATGGAGGGCTCCATCGGGTAATTCCCCGACTTTCCGGTACCGCCGCCGGTACCGGGTCGCGGGGATGACGGCGGGAAGGGTTCACGCCCGGGAACCGGCGCCCCGCATGTGAAGCGAAGCAAAGGAGTCGACAAGATGGCGCTGGTGAAGATCGCTTCTTCGGAAGAGTTGCAGCCCGGACAGATGAAGCGGGTTCAGGTCGGGGATACGGATCTCGCTCTGTATAATGTGGATGGAGAGTACTATGTGACCTCCGATCTGTGCACCCACGCCACAGCCTCGCTCAGCGAGGGAACGTTGGATGGGCACGTGGTTCAATGTCCGAAACACGGCGGACGATTCGACGTGCGCACCGGAGCTGCGGTACATCTGCCCGCGTTCACTCCGGTGAGGACCTATGGGGTGGTCGTCCGGGACGGCGGCGTCTGGATTGACGGTGACGAGTTGTGAGATGGCCGATCGAAGGGATAAGCCCGAAGAGGGCAGAAGAACGGGAGGTATCGCCCGTGAAGTTATCCAACCGCACCGAGTATGGATTGCGGGCGCTGGTGACGCTGGCGGAACGATCCGGCGGCTCTCCGATGTCGACCCGGCAGATCGCCGAGATTGAAGGGATCCCTGAGCCGTTTCTCGATCAGATCATGGTGCTCCTGCGCCGGGCGGGCATTGTGAAAAGCGTGCGGGGAGTGAACGGAGGATTTCTCCTCGCCCACCCGCCGGATCAGGTGTCGGTCGGGGAGGTGGTCCGGGTACTGGAAGGATCCCTGGTACTGATCGGCTGTGTCGGGGACGATGACGAAGCCCTGTGGTGCGAGCGCATCCCCACCTGTCACACCCGCAAGGTGTGGGTGAAGCTGAGCGAAGGGATCGCCAAAGCCCTGGGGAGCCTCACCCTGGCCGAGGTGGTGGAATCGGAGGAACCCGAGCCCGCCGCCCGGGCCGGTCAAGGTCAGTAACGCGGAAAACCCCGAGAAAAAGGACCCCGAAGAGGATCTTTCCTCTCCGGGGTCTTTGCCGTTTCGCCGTTTCTCGCAAGGTCGGGGTCTCCCTCACGTCTCCCGGGTCAGGGGCCGGCCGGCGTCAACCCACCAGCACGCCGTGCAACAGGTCCGGCAACCGGGTCACATCGTCCGCAATCCACTCGACCCCCCGTTCCTCAAACGAAGACCGGGCTTTTTGACCGCTCAGGCCGGTGAGAGTGGCGGCGAACCGGCAACCGATCCTGCCCGCGGCGATCCAGTCCGCCAATGAGTCGCCGACGATCAGGATGCGGTCTCCTCCGACCAAGGGAAGAGGACGCTGAAGAAGGCGCACGGCGGGTTCTTGGGGGTCGATGGCCCGCAGATATGTGTAGGGATGCGGTTTGGCCAGAGGTGCGTATTCCGGTACCGCCTGTTCCGCCTCCAACACATCGTCCGCCGTCACGATGCGGCGGGACTCGAACGGCTCCAACAGTCCCAACGCCGAAAGGGGGATCCTCGTTTCCATCCGCGGCCTCCCGGTTCCCATCCCGAGCAATAACCCCTTGCCCCGGAGCCAGTCGAGCACTTCGCGGATCTCCCCGGCCGGACGGATCGGGATTTCATCGTAAAGGAAACCGCGCTTGGCCTCCAGCGGCTCGCGTCCATACCGTTCTCGGTAATGATCCGCGCCCAGATACCACTCTTGGAACGCGTGCATGGCGACCGACCACAGGGGACTGGTCCGGCCGAACCGGTCGGTGAGGATCCCCGTCCACTCCCGGGCCCAGTCGTTGAGGGTGTGCAACAACTGGTGCTGGACAGCCGGGGTATCCTTCAGAATGTCGAAAAAGGCGGCGAAATCCGGTTGAAACCCGATCTCTCGCAATCGCCCGCCGATGATCGGCAGGGCATCCCGATCGATGGGTGCTTGCAGCCATTTCTGAACCTGGGAGGGATCATGGACCTGAAGCGCCCGCAAACCCCTGAGAAGCTGAAACGAAAAGGACAGATACACCATGTCCCAGTTGGAATTCACGCCTTTGCTTTTCAACAGGTGCAAAATCCTGTCGTCCAAAAAGACCTGTCGGCGAACCTGACGAATCTCGCCCTCCGAGGGGCCGGCTGTGAACGAACCCTCAAGGCCGAGGTACCGGGGACTGTGCAAAAGCTCCCATACCGTCAACGCCGATCCGTCAAAATAACGCTCCTCGCTGAGAAGCACGCCGTCCACGTCAAAGAGAATCAATTCGAGCATCCCGGGCCTCCATTGACATAGTGACCTGCGGCATCCCGCCGCATCCATTATAAGAGTACCATCTGCAACGAGGCATTGCACGGATTTTTTACCGAACCCGGCTAAGGAGTTGCGACGGCAGGAATTTGTCCGGTCGTGTGGAAATACTTAATTCGCGGGCATGACCCGCAGGCGCCAGAAAGGAGACGCGACAGGGAGGCGAACCGATGAGTCAGCGGACCAAGGTGAACTGGACCAAAGAAGAAGGCTATGCGGTCATCACCGTGGACAACCCGCCCCTCAATGTGATGAGTGATCGGGTGTGCAGGGAACTGGGCGAATGTGTGGACGAAATCGCCGCCCAGGAGGATGTGGTGGCGGTGATCGTCACCGGTGCCGGCACCCGGGCATTCATGGCGGGGGCGGACATCAAAGAATTTCCGGATCGGATGAAACCGGGCGCCGCCGGGGAGATGTCCCGGGAGCTTCACCGGGTGTTAAATCGGCTCGATGATCTGCCCAAACCGACGATTGCCGCCATTCGGGGGTACGCGTTGGGCGGGGGATGCGAGCTGGCATTGGCGTGCGACATGCGAATCGCCGGAGAAGGTGCTCAATTGGGGCTGCCCGAAGTCAAGCTGGGATTGTTGCCGGGAGCCGGGGGGACCCAGCGGTTGCCGCGCTTGGTGGGCGAGGCAAAAGCCAAAGAACTGATGTTCACGGGGGACCCCGTCTCCGCTGCTGAAGCCGAGCGCATCGGACTGGTCAACCGGGTGGTGCCCGATGATCAGGTGCTCGATGCTGCCAAAGCACTGGCAAAAACCATTGCCCAGCGCAGCCTGATGTCTCTGGCTCGCATCAAACGACTGGTCGATCAAGGCGGGGAACGGCCGCTGAAGGAAGCGCTGGATCTGGAGGCCCAATTGTTTGACGAAGCGTTTCAGACCGAAGATGTGCGGGAAGGGGTGCAGGCCTTCCTGGAGAAACGGACGCCGCAATTCAAACATCGCTGATCGGGGTTTTCCGCCGCAGTTCCGGCTCGGCGGACAATCAAGGTCGAGGCTGCGGGCGGGCGACGACCCGCCTGCAATACCCTGCAGACCGTCCGGTTCGACTTCGTTCCGTTCAACCGTAGAACCGGCAGACGGCATATCCGTAGTCGCGGAACAAATTCAACGGTTGCCGCGCCAAGCCGGCTTGCGACAAAGCCGTGGAGGCGATGAGGAATTCCGCACTGTCCGGGGAGGCGAGGATCTCTTCGGGGGTCAAAAAGGCCGCTTCCGATATTTCCCGTCCGTCCGGTTTGGGTGGGGTGGCGGGGGAGAGGTCTTCCACGGCCAACACGATGAGGGTGTCGTGCTTGCCGTTGCGCAGGACACCGCTGCGGACGGCGATGATGGCTTTCGCTTCGCTTTCACAGCCGGTTTCCTCGCGGATCTCCCGGCTCACCGCTTCTTCCAGAGTTTCTCCGCCGTGGACGAATCCCCCCGGCAACGTCCACAATCCCCGGGTGGGGCCGTACGTCCGTTTGACCACCAGAATCTTGCCGTTCCGTTCCAGTCGTCCGGCCACTCCGAGCCACACTTCTTGGTCGCGCACGCCCATCAGAACCACTCCTTTTTCACCGCCCCGGGGGCCGGGGGCGATTTGACATCCGATGCGATCCTTGGCACACTGAAACCGTCTCAGGGCGCTCCGGCGCCGAGGGAATCGACGAGATGAACCGGAAAGGAAGGCGCCAGGATGATCGCTATGTTGGTGATTCTATCATTGCTCACCCTTGTGGTCACCTTCGGTCTCGGCTTTATCATCGATATGCTGACGCCGTGGTGGACGAGTGCGGTGGTGTATGCGGCACTTGTGGTCTATGTGCTGATCCGGACGTCCGGAGTGCTCAAGGCGTTCGACTGGACTCTGGTGATCATCGGGGCGGTGGGTGCGGTGGCCAGCGGCCTGGTGATTCGCTCGCTCAGGCGCCGGGGATTTCGGATGTTTGGCTGAGTCGCCCGCCCGCGGGGACCCGGGAGCGGCCGACCGCAACCATTCGGGTCCCTCCCGCCGTCCCCGGGCGGAGGAAGGAGGTCCCCGAGCTCTCGTTCAGCCCCGGTACCGGCGCCGCGCTTCTTCGAGAAGCCGGCCGGCGTCCTCGATTCCTTTCCAGCCCTCCACGGTGACCTGCTTGCCTTCGAGATGTTTGTAAACCGAGAAAAAGTGAGCGATCTCATCCAGAATGTGCGGAGGGACGTCGTTCAAAGATTGAACCTGTTTCCACCGGGGATCTTCGGTGGGCACTCCGAGCAGCTTTTCATCTTTCCCTTTGTCGTCCGTCATCAGGAGCACCCCGACCACCCGGGATTCGATCACGCAGCCCGGAAAGGTGGGAAACGTGGTGAGGACCAGGATATCCAGAGGATCGCCGTCCTCGGCCAGGGTTTCGGGGATGTAGCCGTACTCGGTCGGATAGTGCATCGGAGAATACAGCACCCGATCCAGGCGGAACACGCCCTTTTGCTTGTCGTACTCGTACTTGTTCTGACTGCCTGTGGGGATCTCGATAAACGCGTCGACGATCAGGTTGTCGGTGGCCATGATCCATCCTCCTCTGAGCATTTCACCGATTCATTATACCGCATGGCGTCATAAACGACAAAACCTCCTTCCATGGCGCGGCAGTCCAAGGCGTATTTTTCTAAATATTATATTGCGAAATATTTTCCTTGACAGGAAGATATCATTTTATTATAGTCGATTGCGTAATCAAAATTTTTATTCTGAGGAGGGGTTGTATGGCGGATGCAGGACTGTCATCGACATGGGAGGAGATCCATGCCTCCCCGGAGTTTCGGCAGTTGGTCGGCAAAAAGAAGCGGTTTCTCGTTCCCGCAGTCATCTTCTTTCTTGTCTATTATTTCCTTCTCCCTGTCTTCGCCGGCTGGGCCAAGCTGCTGATGGCGGCTAAAATTTTCGGACCGGTAAATTTTGGCTACCTCTTCGCGTTGTCGCAGTTCGTCATGGTTTGGGTCATCTGCTGGCTGTATGTTCGGAAAGCCCTGCGGTTTGACGCCATGGCCGAGCAGGTGGCCCGGCAAGTGAAAGGGGGACATACATGAATCAAGCGTTTGTGCTGTTTGGATTGATTGTTCTCATTACTCTGGGTATTACGTACTGGGCTTCGCGGCGCACCCGCACCACGTCGGAGTTTTATGCGGCCGGGCGCGCTTTGACCGGGTGGCAAAACGGTCTCGCCATCTCGGGCGACTATATGAGCGCTGCTTCATTTCTCGGCATTTCCGGCATGATTGCCCTGAGCGGATATGACGGGTTCATGTATTCGGTCGGTTGGCTCGTGGCGTATCTCACGGTGCTGCTCGTCGTCGCCGAACCGTTGCGCAATTCGGGGAAATATACGATGGCCGACGTCGTTTCTTTCCGGTTGAGTCCGGCGCCGGTGCGATCCATGGCCGCGTTGAGCACCCTCGTCATCAGCACGTTCTACATGATTGCCCAGATGGTGGGTGCCGGGGGGCTGATCCATCTCCTCCTCGGCATGGACTATACCGCGGCGATCCTGGTCGTTGGGGTGCTGATGGTTCTGTATGTGGTTTTCGGAGGAATGCTCGCCACCACCTGGGTGCAGATTGTGAAGGCCGTTCTTTTGATGGCCGGGACAATCATGATCAGTTTTTTGGTCCTTTTCAATTTTCACTTCAGCATCGGCGAAATGTTTCAAGCGGTGGTCAATAAGTACGGGCCTTCATATCTGGAGCCCGGGCTTCGATTCAAGAATCCCATCGACCAGATCTCTCTGGGGCTTGCGCTGGTACTGGGAACCGCCGGCCTGCCCCACATTCTGATCCGGTTCTACACCGTTCGCAACGCCAAAGAGGCGAGAAAGTCGGTGGTGTGGGCCACAGTGATCATCGGGGCTTTCTACATCATGACGACGTTCTTGGGATTTGGGGCTGCCGCATTGGTCGGAAAAGACGAGATTCTCAAACTGGATAAGGGCGGCAACATGGCGGCGCCGCTGTTGGCGAAACATCTCGGCGGCGATTTCATGATGGCATTCATCGCCGCGGTGGCCTTCGCCACGATTCTGGCCGTGGTGGCCGGACTCACCATTGCCGCCTCGTCGGCTTTTGCGCACGATGTCTACGCGAATGTGATTCGTCGCGGCCAGGCCAAGGAAAATGAGCAGGTGCGGGTGGCCCGGTATACGTCCCTGGTGGTCGGTTTCGCTTCGATCGTTTTGGGGATTCTGGCCCGGAACTGGAATGTCGCCTACATGGTGGCCCTGGCGTTTGCCGTGGCGGCCAGCGCCAATGTTCCGGTTTTGGTGTTCTCTCTCTTCTGGAAGCGGTTCAACACCACCGGGGCCGTGTTGGGGATGGCGGTGGGACTGATCTCTTCATTGGTCCTGGTGTTTATCAGCCCGGCGGTGATGGACGCGAAAACGGCGATCTTTCCCTTGCAAAACCCCGGGGTGGTCAGCATTCCGCTGGGTTTTCTGGCTGCTTGGCTGGGTACGTATCTGAGCCCGGAGGAAAAGGAATCCGATCGAAGATTCGCCGAACTGTTTGTCCGTTCGCAGACGGGCATCGGTGCGGAATAAATCCGTCTTTCGGGAAACAACTCTTATCCTCTTTGGTTTGGGGCGGGCTGGGGCATGAGCCCGCCTTTGCGCGCGCTTAGCGCGGCATACCGAACGGCCCTTTCCCCGTTTTGCAGGGTACAGAGGAACGTGATACCATGACGGTGGTACCTTGTTGGTGTGAGGGGGCTGTTCATTGAGCCGGTGGATGTTATGGATGTTGGTGGTTTCTCTGCCGTTGACGGTAATCGGTGAATGGTTGCACTGGTCCCAGACATTGTTATTTTGGCTGGCCTGTTTGGCGATCATTCCTTTGGCCGGACTCATGGGTCAGGCGACGGAGAGCATCGCCATCCTCAGCGGGCCGCGGATCGGCGGGTTGCTCAACGCCACGTTTGGAAATGCGGTGGAATTGATCATCGGGTTTTTCGCCATCCGGCAAGGTCTCGTCCAAGTGGTCCAAGCTTCCCTGACCGGGTCGATCCTCGGGAATCTCCTCCTGGTGGCCGGGTTGAGTTTTCTGATCGGGGGCATTCGCTATCCGATCCAAACGTTCAACCGCCTGGCCGCCGGTACCAACGCCTCGATGATGATGATCGGCGTGGTGATTGCACTGGTGATTCCGGCGATTTTTACCTACCAGCGGCCGGAGATCGGGATTCAATTGAGCATCGGGGTGGCGGCCGTCAGTCTTCTGCTCTATCTGTTGGGGTTGTTCTTTTCCCTTTTCACCCACCGCAATGTCTTCAATTATACGGAAAATCTCCCCGATGAAGAGGCCCCCTGGGGGATGATCCGCGCGCTGGTGGTCCTGGCGGCTTCCACGGTGGCCGTGGCCTACGAGAGTGAGCTGTTGGTGAAGACGATTGATCATGTATCCCGATCTTTCGGATGGTCCGAAGTCTTTATCGGGGTGATCGTGGTGGCGATCATCGGCAATGCGGCGGAACATAGTTCAGCCGTGTGGATGGCCTGGCGGAACCGCATGGATGTCAGTCTGGAAATCGCCATCGGCAGCAGTTTGCAGATCGCTATGTTCGTGGCTCCGATCTTGCTGTTTACCAGCCTCGCGGCGGGTCATCCCATGACACTCGTGTTTTCCTGGCCGGAGATTGCCTCAATGGTCCTCGGGGTGGCCCTGATCACCTTGTTGTCGATAGACGGAAAATCAAACTGGCTGGAAGGCGCCATGGCCCTGGGTGCGTACTTCATCATGGGACTGGGGTTCTATCTCATGTGAGGATGGGACGGATCGCGGGGCGGGGAGGCCGGTCAACGGTTGGGGCCCCGGCCGAAATTCGGCCAGGGCCCGTTCAAAGGTACTGGGCGTACAATTCCTGAACGCGTCGGACGTAAGCCTGGGTTTCCCGGTACGGGGGGATACCGCCGTAGGTGTCCACCGCCGCCGGGCCGGCATTGTACGCTGCAAGGGCCGCGGCCAGGTTCCCGTGATAGCGGCTGAGGAGGCTTTGCAGGTAGCGGGCGCCTCCGTCGAGGTTTTGGGCGGGATCCAGAGGATCGACCCCGAGCGCCCGGGCGGTTCCGGGCATGAGCTGCATGAGGCCGAGGGCTCCGGCGGGGGAACGGGCCATGGGATTGCCGCCGCTTTCGGCCATCATCACGGCCCGGAGAAGAGCCGGGTTCAGGCCGTGCCTGGCGGCGGTCCGGTCGATGAGGGACTCCCAGGCGGCGTCTCCGGTGGATCCGGGCCGAGCAAAGGAAGGGGTTTCGTTCGATGGCGCAAACAGGACGGTGATCCGATCCGAATCCGAGGTTCCCGGCGGCGCCTGCAAGCTCCCCCATGCCTGAAGGAGGAAAGGCCACAGTCCCAGACCGAGGGCGTCCCCGCCGGAGGCGACGGTGTTCGTGTCTCCGCCGGGCAAGACGGCCATGTGCTCGGCCGCCCAGATCCGCAACAGGTTGAGCAGGGTGCGGTTTAACGGCGCAGTATCCGAGCCGGTTTGACGTTCCGGATACGACGGCGCCGATGGGGGCGAGGCGACGGTATTCGACCGGGCGGCCGGTTTCGAAATCGACGTTTCCGCCAAAGCCCGCCCCAGGTGTTCGGCAAAATCCGACGTGCCGGAGGCAGTCGGGGGTACGGATCCGGATCCCGGATGGGGTCGGGTTGCCGGCCGAGGCTGTGCCGTTGCCGGGAAATCGATGCCGGGCAGTGACGGGCGGTCCATGCACATCGCTCCTTTATCCGGTTTGACTCGGGATACAATTTCGTCCGCCGGTTCACGTTTCCCTGCCCGGTTTTGCAAGGGATGCTCGTCCCCGTCTCACGCCCGGAGGAAGTCCCAGGCCAAGATCCTGACCGCTGTTTCACCACCTCAATGCTGTCCCAGGATCGTGACTGCTGCCCGCGCTCTCTCTCGCTGCACGTGCGGCGCGAACGTGCGGTGCGAACAGGTTCACCGGCTGGCGATGCGGTACCCTTTCTGATGGAGAGATCGTTCCACGTGGACCATATGTTCGGGATCCCGAGTTTCCAATTCCAGCTCCACCTCGGTGAATCCCGGGGGAATGGAAGGGCCCATTCGACGGTGGGAGACCGTTAGGACGTTGGCCCGCAGTTCGGCGATGACGCTGAGCAACCCGTGCAAAGCACCGGGCTGATCGGAAATCACGGTCTTTAGTCGCACATATCGCCCGGCCTCCGCCAAGCCGTATTGGAGGATGCGGCTGAGGACCGTCCCATCCACATTCCCTCCGCTGACCACAGCCGCCACTTTTTTCCCTTCGACGGGGAGACGATGGGAGAGCAGAGCGGCGGGAGCCGCGGCCCCGGAACCCTCCACCAGCAGTTTGTATCTTTCCAGCAACAACAACATGGTTCTGGCGATCTCCTCGTCGTCGACCGCCACGACGTCATCGACGTATTGTTGAACCATCTGCAGTGTCAGTCTGCCGGGTTTTTTCACGGCGATGCCGTCGGCCAGGGTATGCGCCGATTTGAGGCCCACCGGTGTTCCCGCCCGAAGGGAGGCTTTCATCGAGGCGGCTCCCGCCGCTTCGACGCCGTACACCCGGATCGGCGGTTTGAGGGATTTGACGGCCAGGGCGATGCCGGCGATAAGGCCGCCTCCTCCAATGGGAACCACCACGGCATCGAGGTCCGGACACTGTTCCAGAATTTCCAGACCCACCGTTCCCTGACCGGCCACCACGTCGGGATCCTCGAAGGCATGGACAAACACGGCCCCGTGTTTCCGTTGATACTCCTCGGCAAACCGGTGGGCTTCATCGTAGTCGGCTCCGTGCAGGAGCACCCGGGCGCCGTACTCGGCGGTGGCTTTCATTTTGGAAAGCGCGGCGTTTTCCGGCATGACGACGGTACTTGAGATACCCGCCCGGGCGGCGGCGTAGGCGACGCCCTGGGCGTGATTGCCCGCCGAGGCGGCGATCACCCCTCGATCCTTCGCCTCCGGGGGAAGCTTGCGAACCTTGTTATAGGATCCGCGGATTTTGAACGACCCGGTCTTTTGTAAGTTCTCCAATTTCAGCCAGACCTCACAGCCGGCCATGTTGCTGAAAGTGTGCGTCAGGCGCAGGGGCGTGATTCGCGCCACGCCGGTTGCCGTTCTCCGCGCTTCTTCTACATCGGTTATGGTAAGCATGAGTATCCCTCCCACAAGAAAATGATGTTTGACCTATTGCCGCCCACGGGTGTATATGCTATAATGCACGCCAAGTAGGAATGGCAAGGCGATGCAGGAGAGAGTAAGCGGGTGGGAACCCACAGGGAGGGAACGTCGCGACTGGAAGCGTTCCCGGGGAAACTCCGCCGAAGTTCACTCTTGGGCCGTCCGGGTGAAAGGCCCCCGCGGGGAGTCGAGTAGTTCGGACCGGGTGCGTTCCCGTTACAGAACGGCGTCCATGGAGGGACGCAGGAGTGGACGGTTGCCTTTGCCGTCAACTAGGGTGGTACCGCGGAGCCGTGCTTCGCCCCTTGGGGTGCTCTTTTTTCATTTTATCAGATTCGCGGTGGCGCCTGCAGGATGGAGGGAGTGAGGGAGATGGCCGGAGCGATCGGGTCCCGGGCGCGTCCCGCGATTATGGGTATTGAACCTTACGTGCCGGGGAAGCCGATTGAAGAGGTCCAGCGGGAGTTTGGCCTGCGCGACGTGGTGAAGCTGGCATCCAACGAGAATCCTCTCGGGCCGTCTCCGAAAGTCCAGGAGGTGCTGGTGCGGGCGGCCGCGAACTTGCACCGTTATCCCGACGGCGGTGCGGTGCGCCTGCGCCAAGCCCTCGCCGCTTTTCACGGGGTGCCCGAAAACGCCGTCCTCGTTGGAAACGGTTCTGACGAACTCATTAAACTGATTGCGGAATCATTTGTGGAACCGGGCGATGAAGTGATCGTGCCGACGCCGTCATTTTCCGAGTATTGGTTTGCCACCCAGGTGATGGCCGGCACCACGGTGGCGGTACCGCTCGGGGAAGGGTTTCAGTATGATCCGGAAAGGATGCTTCAGGCGGTCACGCCCCGGACGAAGTTGATGTACCTGTGTACGCCGAACAACCCGACGGGAACCTACATTCCGGCGGATGCTTTGGCGGAGATGGTTCGCCGGGCGCCTGACCACATGCTGCTGGTGCTGGATGAGGCATATCACGACTATGTCGAGGCCGAAGATTACGGTGAGGGATTGCCCTTTGTCAAGGACGGGGCCAAGGTCATTGTCCTGCGTACTTTCAGCAAGCTTTACGCGTTGGCGGCACTTCGGGTGGGGTACGCCGTTGCCGATCCCGAGATCATCGACTTGGTGAACCGGGTCAGAGAGCCGTTCAACGTCAACGCCTTGGCTCAGGCCGCCGCCGTGGCGGCTCTGGAAGACGGTGAGCATCGCAGGAACAGTTTCGAGATGAATCGGACCGGCAAGCGGCAGTTGTATACGGGTTTGGAGACCTTGGGGTGTCGTTGTGTACCGAGTCAAGCCAACTTTATCCTGGTGCAGACCCCCTATCCATCCACCCGGGTGTTTGAACAGCTGTTGCGGCGCGGGGTGATCGTGCGGGACGGCGCCGCGTTCGGGCTGCCGGACCATCTGCGGATCAGCGTCGGTACGCGTGAAGAAAACGCCCGGTTGCTCGACGCCCTTGCGGATGTCTTCCGCACCTTGGGCGGAGCGGGTTCGAGGGATTGATGATGATGAGGAGGGATATGGCGATGAAAGGAGAAACAATGGAACAACTGCGTGCGCAGTTGGATGAAATTAACATGGATCTGTTGCGGCTTCTCAGCCAACGGGCGGATATCGTGCAGCGGATCGGGCGAATGAAACAGGCCCAGGGGGTACAGCGGTTCGACCCGGCGCGGGAGAAAGAGATGCTGGACAAGATTGTGGCGGCCAATCCCGGCCCGTTCGACGACAGCACCATCCGGCACTTGTTCAAACAGATCTTCCAAGCCTCGCTGCAGCTTCAGGAAGAGGAGAAGATGCATCTGCTGGTGAGTCGCAAGCGCCGGGCTGAGGATACCGTGGTGGAAGTCAAAGGGGTGCGGATCGGCGACGGACGTCCGGTGGTGGTGGCCGGACCTTGCTCGGTCGAAACTCGGGAGCAGATGGAAACGGTGGGACAGGGGCTTCGTGCCCAGGGCATCGTGTTGATGCGGGGCGGGGCGTACAAACCCCGGACTTCACCGTATGATTTTCAAGGGTTGGGCCGGGAAGGACTGGTGTTGCTGCGGGAGACGGCGGATAAATACGGCATGGTTGTCATCAGCGAGATTGTCAATCCCGCGGATATCGAAATGGCCACCCAGTATGTCGACATCATTCAAATTGGTGCGCGCAACATGCAGAATTTTGAACTCCTGAAAGCGGCCGGGGCGGTGCGGACGCCGGTGTTGCTCAAACGCGGGCTGTCGGCCACCATCG
>JASBVV010000089.1 GCA_029960885.1 Kyrpidia sp.
AACATCGAGTTCCACATCGCCCGTACCGGGTAGTCATCTCGCCCATGACCTCTCCCCCGCCGAGGCCGGTGACTCAGTCTTTGGTGATCAACTTCAGTTCCACGGGAATCTTGGCGTCGACAGATTGCTTTTGTGCCACTTTTTGCGCCGTGTCCACCCCGAGTTTGCCGATGAGTTTGGGCTGCTGGGCCACGGTGGCGGCCATTCTGCCCTCTTTGACCGCCTTCACCGCGTCGGCGCCGCCGTCAAATCCCACCACCAGGATGTTGGCGCGTTTGGATGCCGCAATGGCCTGCAGGGCGCCCAGAGCCATCTCGTCGTTGTGAGCGAAGACCGCCTGAATGTCGGGTTGGGCCTGCAGGATGTTTTCCATCACCGACATGCCCTTATCCCGGTTGAAATCGGCGGGTTGCTTGGCGACGATCCTGATCTCGGGGTGTTGATCAATGACCTTGTGGAATCCCTGGCCGCGCTCCCTGGCGGCTGAGGTTCCGGGAATTCCCTCAAGTTCCACCACCTTGCCCTTGCCTTTCAATTGATCGACGATGAATTGTCCGGCCATCATGCCTCCCGCGATGTTGTCGGAGGCGATGTGGGAGACCGCCTGACCGCCGTCGACAGTCCGGTCGAGGGTGATGACGGGAATATGGTTTTTGTTGGCTTCCTGGACGGCCGGAACGAGGGCGGCGCTGTCCGCGGGATTGAGCAGAATGACATCGACCTTCTGCTGGATCAAGTCCTCCACCTGGGAGACCTGTTTGGACGAGTCGTCCTGGGCATCGGTGACGATCAGTTTGGCGTGGATTTGATCGGCCTCGGCCTGGGCGCCGTCCCGCATGTCCACAAAGAACGGGTTGTTCAATGTCGACAGAGCCAGGCCGATGGTGAGCTGTTTTTCCCCGTTCGGCTGCGTTCCTTCGTTGGGTTGGGACTCGGCCCCGCATCCGGCCAGGACGGCGGCCGTCAAGCAGAACGACGCGGTCAGTGTCATCCATTTTTTCATGTTTGTTTCCCCCTTTTGATGCTCTTTGCGATGTTTACTGAAACACCATCTGTTGCGGACGGTCCGCGGCTATCGCCGGCGGTCCATCAAGACGGCCGCCAGGATGACGGCGCCTTTGACGGCTTGTTGGTAAAAGGAAGACACATTGAGCAGATTGAGCCCGTTGTCGATGACGCCGATAATGAAGGCTCCGACGAGGGTGCCCCAGAGGCTTCCGCGCCCGCCGGACAGACTGGTTCCCCCGAGCACGACGGCGGCGATCGCGTCCAGCTCGTATCCCGTGCCCGCCGTGGGCTGGGCGGAGTGAAGGCGCGACGTGAGAACAACGCCGGCAAGGGCGGACAGCCCCCCGCTGATCCCGTACACGAGAAGTTTATAGCGGTCCGTCCGGATCCCGCTGAGCATCGCCGCTTCTTCGTTCCCGCCGATGGCGAGGATCCGCCGTCCCGGGGTCATGCGGTTGAGCATCAGCCATCCGGCGGCAAACACGACCGCCATCATCCACACGGGCGTCGGGACGGGCCCCAGGTATCCGCCGCCGAGGGCGTAAAACGAATCCGGCATGGAAGAGATCGGCCGCCCCCCGGTGTAGATCAGGGTCAGACCCCGGTACAGGGTCATGGTGCCGAGGGTTGCGATGAACGGGGCCAACCGTCCGTAGGCGACCAGTGCTCCGTTTGCGAATCCGGCTCCCAGGCCGACGAGCAGGGCACCCGCCACCGCCGCGGCGGGGGAGAAGCCCCCGCTCATCCACCCGGCCGCCAGAGCGCCCGCCAATGCCAGGACAGACCCGACGGACAGGTCGATGCCCCCCGTCAGAATGACGAAGGTTGCGCCCACGGCCAGAAGAGCGTTGATCGACACCTGCCGGGCCACGTTCATCAGGTTGGAGGCGGTCAGGAACCGGTCGCTGGTCAGAGACAGGACGGCGGCAATGAGCAAGAGTCCGAGGAGCGGCCCCAAGTGGATGCGTTTCCACCACCGGGAAGCGGCCGTTTTTTCGAATGACTCCCCAGCCTTTGATGAGTTCACCGGTTACCCTCCTCTCGGCGCCGTTGTCCGGTGGCGCAGGCCATGATCGCTTCTTGATCCGCTTCCTGACGATGAAAAATCCCGGTGACAGATCCTTCGTACATGACAAGAATCCGATCGCTCATTGCCAAAAGTTCCGGTAAATCTGAAGATATGAGCAAAATTCCGATTCCTTGAGCGGTCAACTCGTTGATGAGTTCATAGATTTCCGCTTTCGCTCCCACGTCCACACCCCGGGTCGGTTCGTCGAGGATCAGGATTTTCGGACTTGTCTCCAGCCATTTTCCGAATACGACCTTCTGTTGATTGCCGCCGCTGAGCGTGGCGGCGGGTTGTTCAATGCCGGCCGCCCGGATGCGGAGCCGTTCCATATGACGCCGGGCCATGGCGTTTTCTTGTTTGCGCAAAATCCATCCCATCCGCTGGCGCCTGCCGAGAGTGGGGAGGGCCAGATTCTCCCGGACGGTTTGTGCGAGGAGCAGGCCTTGTTCCTTCCGGTCCTCGGTGACAAACCCGAGGCCATGATGGAGGGCATCGGCAGGATGGCGGATGACGACCGGCCGCCCGTCCACCTCGATGTTCCCATCCTCCAAGGGGTCCAGTCCCATGATGGCTCTTGCCACCTCTGTCCGCCCGGCGCCCATCAATCCGCCGAGGCCGACCACTTCGCCGGCGCGAATTTCGAGGCGGACCCCTTTCAATTTTTTTGTCCTCAGATTGGAGACCCGCAGGAGACAGCGGCCGGGTTCACTCTGCCGCTTCGGATAACGATCGGACATCGGGCGGCCGACCATGTGCCTGACGAGGGTGTTCAGGTCGGTTTTCCGCACGTCGAACGTCCCGACCGAACGTCCGTCCCGCATGACGGTGACCCGGTCGCAAATGGCCAATAACTCTTCCATGCGATGGGAGATATAAATGACGGCTGTGCCCCGTTCCTTGAGGCTCCTGATCATGGTAAACAATCGCTTGGTCTCTGTTTCAGTCAGTGCGGCCGTGGGCTCGTCCATAATCAGGATGTTCGCCTGTTTGGACAGGGCCTTCGCAATCTCGACCAGTTGTTTCTCTCCGACACCCAGGTGCCGGACCGGTACGGAGGGAGAAACGTTCAGGCCGACCGCTTCCAGCTCCCTGCGCGCCGCTTCGCGAAGGCGGGCGGTTCGCAGAATCCCCCATCGCACCCACATGTTTTCCCGGCCGAGAAAAAGATTGTCCGCCACGGACAGATCGGGGATGACGTTCAACTCCTGATGAATCATGGCAATCCCGGCGGCTTCGGCCGTCCGGATGCTGTCGATGACCATCTCCCGACCGTGGATGACGGTGCGTCCCGAATCGGGGAGAAACACTCCCGAGAGAATCTTCATCAAAGTCGATTTTCCCGCGCCGTTTTCCCCGAGCAGGGCGTGGACTTCGCCGGCTGTGACGGCAAGATCGACATCCCGCAGCACCGGAACGCCTGCGAAGGATTTGCGGATGCCGCGCATTTCAACGGCGTAGGTCACCGTGTTTCCCTCCTTTCGCAAAACCTTTCGGGGGGAGCGCCTTTCTCGAAAGTTTCTCAGAAGGCGACTCCGCACCGCAGAACGACATTGGCGAAGGGGGTGAACTCCCCGGTCCGGACGGCCGCCTTTACCCGGGGGGCCAGTTCTTTCATCCGGGTGTGAGAAATCAGTTCCAGGGGCGCCCCTGGGAGCGCCGATTGGATTTCGCTGTAGATATGCGGGCTTTTCCCCCGGGTTTCCACGGCGATGTACCCGCCCTCGACGACGATTTCTTCCAGGACGGCTCGCAGAACGTCGAGAAAGCGCGGGACGTTCGCGCATACGGCCAGGTCGATCAATCGCGTCCCGGGCAGCAGCGGGAATCCGGCGTCGGTGATGAGAAGCAGGTCGCCGTGTCCCAGCCCCGCCACCACAGCGGACAATTCCCGGTGCAACAATCCGCGTTTTTTCATACGGTTTCCCCCTTGTCGACACCTCTCTGCGGAGGCAATTCCCACCGGTAGGGCAGGGACGGCTGCGCGCCGAGCCGGGTGACGGACAGGCCCGCCGCCCGGCACCCGAAGGATACCGCTTCGGCCAGGGAGGCCCCTTCCGCGACGGCGACGGCGAGGGCCCCTGTGAAGGCGTCCCCGGCGGCCGTGGTGTCGACCGGCGTCACCGGATCGGCGGGCCGGTGGCCGCCGGCCCGGCCGTCCGTCCAGACGGCCCCCCGCTCGCCCAGGGTGACCACCGCCGCCCCGGCGCCCAGATCGATCAAACGGCGGGCGAGACGTTTCACCTCGTCCAGCGGCAGCACGCCGGCGCCGCCTTCCTCGCCGAGCAGCAAGGGCAGTTCGTGTTCGTTCGGCGTCACGATGTCCAGATAGGACCACCAGTGGCCGGGGAGGGGCCGGGCGGGAGCCGGATTGAGAAGCGTGGTGACGCCCGCCTCGCGCGCGATGTTCAGGGCTTCCTCGACAGCGTCCAGCGGAGACTCCAGTTGCACCACCAGCACGCGCGCCCCGGCGATGGCCTCCGCCCGGCGCCGGATTCCGGCCCGGGTGAGGGCGCCGTTGGCACCCGGTATGACGACGATCGTGTTGCGACCCTGCTCATCGACATAAATCACCGCCACCCCGGTGGGCGCCGGAACGATTTCCACAGCTTCCACCCGGATCTTCTCCCGCTTCAAGGTGTTCAACAGGGTTTTGCCGTACTCGTCGTCTCCCACCGCGCCGATCATCGTCACTTCCGCCCCGAGGCGGGCCGCCGCCACCGCTTGGTTCGCCCCCTTTCCCCCGGGGATCTGTGCAAAATCGGTCCCCAGGACGGTTTCGCCGCTGTGCGGGAGGCGGGCGGTCCTGGCGACCATATCCATGTTCAAACTGCCCACAACCACAATCTCAGGCGCCATGTGCAACTCCTCCAAACCGATGTTTCCTTCCGGATTGCCTGTGTACGGGCGGTTCCGGGGGATCACCTCCGCCGCGAGGACTCTCGCACCGCCAATTCGGCGGCCAGCAGGACTTCCTCGGGAGGAGAGGCGTCGCCTTCCAGCCGGCGGAACAGGAGTTCCGCCGCGCGGCGGCCGAGCTCATATGCCGGCTGAACGACGGTGGACAGGCGCGGACGCGTCGCCTCGGTCAACGCGATGCCGTCGAATCCGATCAGGGCCACCTCCCCCGGCACCCGCACCCCCGCTTCTTCCAGGGCGCGCAGGGCTCCGACCGCCATCAGGTCGTTGGCGGCGAACACGCCGTCTGGAGGGCGCCTGAGAGCCAACAGGGTTTTCATGGCCCTGTACCCGCTTTGTTCCCGAAAATCCCCTTCCTGGATGTACACCCAGTCCTCTTCACGGCCGCACTCCCTGAGCGCATGCTGATACCCTTTCAATCGCTCCCGGGCGGAGGGAGAACTGTCGGGGCCGGCGATGTGGGCAATGCGGGAGCACCCCTGCGAAACGAGGTGGGAAACGGCTTGCCGGGCTCCGTCGAAGTTGTCCGTCCACACGGTGTCCATTCCTTCGTAAGAGCGGTCGATGAGGACCACCGGGACCGGCAACTCCGCCAATACCGACGTGCTCAATTTCGGACCGGCAAACACAAGGCCGTCCACTCTCTGTTCTTCCAGACGGCGGAGGTAGAACCGCTCCTTCGCCTCATCCCAATCGGCATTGCACAACAGCACTCCGTATTCTCGCGCTCCGGCGGCATCCTCGACTCCGCGGGCGACGGCCGGGAAAAACGGATTGGTGATGTCGGGGATGATCAGCCCGATGATCATCGTCTTCTGTCGCACCAATCCCTGGGCCAGCCGGTTGGGCCGGTAGTTTAAAGTTTTCATGGCGGCGTTCACCCGGGCTTCGGTATCCGGGCTCACGACACCGCCGTTGAGCACCCGGGACACCGTGGATACGGAGACTCCGGCGAGCTTTGCGACATCTCGAATGGTGGCCATCGGCAGCATCACCCGGAAATCGTTTTCATTTCGTTGAAACCAGGAAATATATTAGCTACCATCGAATCAGTGGTAACGTTTTCAACCCTGTCCCCATTATACCTCTCCGCCGCCCTCCGATCAATCGGTCAAAGACCGGATCAACCTGGGAATCGGGTGTCCGCTGTCGCGGATGCCGTGCGGGCAAGAAATACGGCCGGTGGGTGGAGACCGACCTCCCTCCCCTTTTGGCGGGAGACTCGTTCCTGCCACCGGGGGCAAAGGCAGCACCTTAGATCGGTCGCTTTGCCGGGAGCGCCGACTCCCGCCGCATTTTCCGCGCCAGTTTCGCATCGTACCGCCGGAACCATCCCGGCGCATCGACAATCGTGCCGTCCGACAGCGCGGCAAAATGCACGATCCCTCGGTCAATGCCGACGGTCGATCCGGACGGATGAACCCGCTCCGGCGCGTCGATCTCGGTCTGGAAGGAAAGTCGCGAATCACACAGAGGCGCTGCTTGGCTCGGGGTGAACGCGGCGATCCGCACTTGTGTGTCTTAGAGATCTGTGCTACACTGTATGCAAACATATGTTTGAAAGCGGGTGCGGGGATGGCGCGGCGAACGTATGAACGAATCACGACGAAGCGGACGATGAATCGTGTGCAGACCCCGTGCATGCCGTTTTCCTGGTCGATCAATCCGTATCGCGGGTGCGCCCACGGATGTTCCTTCTGCTATGCCCGCACCACCCATGCGTATCTGGGCATGCAGGCGGATGACACGTTTCAGAATCACATCTTCGTGAAGGAAAACGCCGCGGAGGCGTTGGAGAGCCAATTGGCTCGGGCGTTTCGAAGAGGAGGACAAGAGGCTCTGGAGAAGTGGGGGCTAGTGGCCGTGGGCACGGCCACGGACCCGTATCAGCCCATCGAAGCCAGAATGAAGCTCACCCGGGAGTGTCTCAAGGTCCTGGCCAAATACCGGATTCCCTTGACGATCACCACCCGATCGCCGTTGATTTTGCGGGACATGGACGTGCTCAGTGAAGCAAACGTTCGGGGAATCCACATCAGCGTGAATACGCTGGATTCCGTGTTGTGGCGGCGGATGGAGCCGGAGAGCCCGTCCCCGCGCAAGCGACTGGAAGCGGTGCAGACCCTGGTGGAGCGGGGACTGAATGCCGGGATTTTCCTGGCTCCCATACTGCCTGGACTCACGGATGGCGATGGGGCCGTGCGAGCGGTGCTGGAGGCGGCCAGAGGACACCATACCCGGTTTGCGGTGGCTTCGATGCTGCGCTTGGCTCCGGATGTGAAGGAGTGGTACATGCGGACATTGCGGACATACTATCCGGAGTTGGTGCCATTGTATGAACGGCTGTATCGCCGGACCAACCCGCCGGCGGTGTATGCGGAGGAGGTCCTGGTGCGGGTCCGCAGGTGGATGAGGCGCTTGGGCATTCCTTTTTACCGCGAGTCGGCGGATGCGGACAGCGTGCCGGAACCCCGGCCGGTCGGCGGTGAGATGACCCGGGCGGTCGGGAATGCCGAGAAGGCGGGGAACGGGTCGAATGTGGAGCCGGGGACCCAAGCCGTCCAGTTGAGTATGCCATTGTGAGGACGAATAGCAGGAAAAAGACGGCCCTTCGGGAGGAAAAGCCGGACGGTTCACGGAAAATGGGCCCTGAACCGCGGAATCGGGGCGAACGCGTCGGTTGACGGACAAGGCTCGCTATAGTAAATATACGATACAGGGGTATGGTTCATCCTGGCGCAGAGTCGGGGGGGGGCGAGTGGCAATGGCCACAGGCATAGAAGAACGTCCGGAAGTGGACCGTGTTTCCACAGGCGGGAAGACGGACCGGATGAGAGTCGCTTTGGGGATTCAAGGCATGACCTGTGCGGCTTGTGCGGGCCGGATCGAGAAGGGGCTGAACGAATTGCCCGGAATTGAAGAAGCCCACGTCAACCTGGCCCTGGAGAAAGCCACGGTGGCCTTCGATCCGGAGCGTGTGACCGTAAAAGATATCGAGAAAAAAGTCAATGACTTGGGATACCGGGTAACCAGACGGCGAGTGGAGTTGGATGTGTCCGGGATGACGTGCGCGGCGTGCGCCAATCGCATTGAGAAAGGTCTGAACAAGCTGCCCGGGGTTGAGGCGACGGTGAATTTGGCTTTGGAACGCGCGGCGGTAACCTACTATCCCGGGATGGTCGATCTCGATGAGGTGCTGAACAAGGTTCGGGAGTTGGGGTACGGGGCCGAGGTGCACGGAGAGGACAGCGAGTCCGCGGTGGATTTTCGACGGCGGGAAGCGGTCGAAAAGCGGACCCGGCTGTTGATCTCCGCGCTTCTGTCTCTGCCGCTTCTGTACACCATGCTGGGGCACGTCCCATGGCTGCACGGGGTACCCGTACCGGGGATTTTCATGAATCCGTGGTTTCAGTTTGCCCTGGCGACGCCGGTGCAGTTTGCCATTGGATGGCCGTTTTATCGAGGGGCGTACCGGGCGTTGCGCAATGGGAGCGCGAACATGGATGTCCTGGTTGCACTGGGGACGTCGGCCGCGTATTTTTACAGTTTATGGGGGACGCTGCGTTGGGTCGCCGCGGGGTCGGCGGGGCATCCTCCGGCACTGTACTATGAGACCAGCGCGGTATTGATCACGTTGATCCTTGTGGGTAAATGGCTGGAGGCGGCGGCCAGGGGCCGGACGTCCGAGGCCATCGGCCATCTGATGGGGATGCGGGCGAAGACGGCCACGGTCATCCGTGACGGCAAAGAGCAGGAGTTGCCGGTGGACGAGGTCGTGCCGGGCGATCGGCTTCGGGTTCGCCCCGGGGAAAAAATTCCGGTGGACGGGCGCGTGTTGGAAGGTGTCTCCGCAGTGGACGAGTCCATGTTGACCGGGGAGAGCGTGCCGGTGGACAAGAAACCGGGTGATGCGGTCATCGGGGCCACGGTGAACGGAAACGGGACGCTGGTGATTGAGGCGACCAAGGTGGGAAGAGATAGTGCCCTGGCCCAGATCATCCGGGCGGTGGAAGAGGCACAGGGGAGCAAGGCGCCGATTCAACGGTTGGCTGATGTAATTTCCGGGATCTTTGTGCCCGTGGTGGTCGGAATTGCTGCGGTGGTTTTCTTTATATGGTACGGGCTCCTCGATCCCGGGAATTTTACCCGGGGGCTGGAGAACGCCATCTCCGTGCTGGTGATCGCCTGCCCTTGTGCCTTGGGGCTGGCCACACCGACGTCCATCATGGTCGGAACGGGAAAGGGGGCGGAAGTCGGTATCCTCTTCAAGGGCGGTGAACACCTGGAGCGGGCCGGGCGGATCCATGCGGTGATCTTGGATAAAACGGGTACCCTGACCAAAGGGAAGCCGGCGCTGACCGATGTGGCGGTGCTCGACGGCGATGAAGAGACGCTGCTGCGTCTTGCGGCGGCTGCGGAAGGGCCCTCGGAGCATCCGCTGGCTCAGGCCGTGGTTCGAGGAGCTGGAGAGAGGGGCATTGCGGAGAACAAAGCGGACGTTTTTGAAGCCGTACCCGGGTACGGTGTTCGGGCCGTGGTTGCGGGCCGTCCGGTTTTGGTTGGCACCCGTGCGCTTTTGGCCCGGGAAGGGGTCGACATTTCGGTTGCCGGGTCCGTGGCGGAGAAACTGGAAATGCAGGGCAAGACGGCAATGCTGGTGGCGGTGGACGGCCGGGCCGCGGGTGTGATCGCGGTGGCGGACACGGTGAAAGAGGGAGCCGCTTCGGCTGTTCGGCGCCTTAAAGACATGGGCGTGCAGGTGGTCATGGTCACCGGCGACAACAGGCGAACCGCCGAGGCGGTGGCCAAGCAGGTGGGCATCGATGAGGTGTGGGCGGAGGTCCTGCCGGAAGGCAAGGCGGAACGAGTCCGGATGCTGCGGGGCGACGGCCGGGTGGTGGCCATGGTCGGGGACGGCATCAATGACGCTCCGGCTCTGGCGGCGGCCAACATCGGGATCGCCATGGGTACGGGCGCGGATGTGGCCATTGAGACGGCGGACATCACCCTGGTGGGCGGCGATGTGGCCGGTGTGGCCCGGGCCGTGGAACTCAGCCGGAAAACCATGCGCAATTTCCGGCAGAACCTGTTTTGGGCGCTGGCCTACAATTCCCTGGGGATCCCCGTGGCGGCGGCAGGGCTGCTCGCACCTTGGGTGGCAGGAGCGGCCATGGCTTTCAGCTCGGTGTCGGTGGTGCTCAATGCGCTGCGGCTGAAGCGGGTCAAGGTGGCGTA
>JASBVV010000090.1 GCA_029960885.1 Kyrpidia sp.
AATGGAGATGGCATGTGGGTGGAAGCGGCAGCAGATCGGTTTGGGCAAACGGAAGGGGCCCGGGACGACGGATGGAAGTTCGTGAAGCCGTTCGGTCGGCACCGGTTTGATCTCCAGTTGCTCTATCTCTCCACCCATCCCGGCGCATTTGTGGAAGTGGTCGATCCCGGGGGCTGCGCCTCTGCGATCCGGTGGAAAAACCGGCCCACCTATATGGAGGTGCGGCTTTCACGACCTGACGAGGGACGGGAAGCGGTACGAAAGCATGCGGGCCGAGAGACATCCGGTGTGTCCGTCGATGGTTCGGGCGACCTTTCGAGGGACGGGCGGGAGCCGGGCCACGGACATGCCGAGCCGGTCAAAGACCCTTTGGCAGCCGGTGTTTGGGTAGAGGGACCCGTGGAACTGGCCAATCGCATGTTTCGGTTTGACGCGGACATGTCCGGGTTTGATCGATTGGCGGCGGGCTCGCCGCTGGAACCGCTTCACGAGGCGTATCGGGGGTTTAAACCGGTGGGCATGCCGGACCCCTTCCAGGGGATGAGTTGGGTGATCGTGGGCCAACAGGTCAATGTGACCTTCGCGGCCAAGCTGAAGCGGGCCCTGATGGAGCATTTCGGGGATGTCTTGCAGGCCGGAGGCCGGATCTTCCGGGTTTTCCCTTCTCCCGAGCGCATCGCGGGGCTTCGGCCCGAGGATCTGCGCCCATTTCAATTCAGTAGGCAGAAGGCGGAGTACCTCATTGAGTTGGCTCGGCGGTTGGTCGACGGGTGGGATTTGACACCGTATGAACATCTCGATTCCGAGGAGGCCATCGCGAAGTTGATGGAATTGCGCGGCGTCGGCCGGTGGTCGGCGGAATGCTTTCTGCTTTTTGTGTTCAGGCATCCGGATGTGCTCCCAGCGGCGGATATTGGGCTGCGCAGGGCTTTGGGCCGGTTGTTGGGCCTGGGCCGCAACGCCACCGAAATGGAACTCCGAGCGTTCGGAGAGTCGTTTCGAGGCTGGCGGAGTTATGTGTCGCAATATCTCTGGCTGGCTCTCCGGGAAGGGCGGTTGGGAGATGGGGCAGGAAGCGGAGGACCGTGAAAGGCCCGGAGACGGGCTGATCGAAACAATCCAGAGTGCAAGAGGAGATGGCCCGTGCTGATCGTGGTGGAAGTGTGTGACCTGAACCCCGCGGCGGAGATGGATTGGGAGGAGCTGGAGCGTGCATGCCCCGGGGTTTCCGTGCTTTTGCATCCCTGTTTAAGTCAATGCGAACTCTGTGCCGACCATGCCTACGCCTTTGTCGACGGCGAGATCGTCATGGCCGGAACCCCCGAGGAACTGATGGAGGCGGTTCGCGCCAAAGTGGACTCGGCCATGAAAAAATGGGCGGATTCTGTCTGAGGTGGATGCCGATCCGAGTCTATGAAGGAAACTTGCGGCACGACCCCGATGGCCCGACCCGAATCGACTCATGGATCCGCAGAGGTCCGGCCGATGGACCGGCACCGTGACTCAGGTGTCGGACTTGATCTTGGCGACCAAGCCGTCCGTCCAGTTGACCAAGGCTCCGGGGCGGCATGGAAACACGGCCTGGGGACTTCCGGCGGCGGCATAGACGGTATCATAGTTGAACAGGAACTCATCGATGATCGTTTTCACCGCCATCCGATGGCCCAGCGGCGCCACACCGCCCACCTCGTAGCCGGTGACATCGCGAACGGTGGCGGGATCGGCGAGTTTGACCGGCCGGCCGAGGATGACCGTCAGTTTGCCGGCGTCAATGCGGTGCGCCCCGGAAGCGATAACGAGCACCGGCTCTTCCCCGGCGAGAAACAGGATGCTCTTGGCGATCTGGGCCGCTTCGACGCCCAGAGCCCGAGCCGCCTCCCGGGCCGTGCGGGTACTCTGGTCCAGTTCGATGATCTCGACTGTGTGCCCCAGGTTTTCCAGGGCCCGGCGAAACTGTTCGATACCCGGATGCATTGCGGGTGTCCCTTCTTTGTCCGTATGTTTCTTTCCAAAGCTTCTTTCCTGGCGAGAGTCGCCGGCGACCAGGTGCGACCGTCATGACTTTACCTAATGATCTTACAGGAGGTGCTGACCAAGCGTCAACGGAGAAGCAAAACCCGTCCGGTTCACGTTCGAATTCCATGTCCACGAGCAGGTGGACCCGGGTTGCCGCATGCACCTGGCGCCGACGCACACCGCCCGTCCCCGCGGCCTCACATCTCGTTTTCGGGGGGATGAGGGTGGAACAGACAACGGTTTCCACGTCTCCGGCTTATCTGCTTGGTTTCCCAGAACAGACCTGTCAGAATGTCCTTAATCCTCTGTTTGTCTGCTTCAGTCAGGGGCACACCATCGAACGTGATCTCCGAATCTTCAAGAATGCGAAGGAGCTCCTTGGGCTGATACCAGGCCTCAGGAGGGCCGGGATTCCGGGGATCATCCACGTCCGCTACCAAATACGCGACGGTCACGCCCAGACAGTTGGCCAGGCGGTTGAGCATTCCGATGCCCGGCAGATTGGAGGGAGACTGCTCCAGATTTGCGATGTCCACCGGGCTGAGCCCCACGGCTGCAGCGAGATCCTCAATACCCAGACCCTTTTTCTCCCGAGCCTCACGCAAGCGGCGAGGGAATTCGGCCTGCCGCCGGAGAGAGGTGCCAAACGTATTTCGGGGAGCCCGCGGGTCATCGGTTCGCCCAAGGAGATAATCGACGGACACCTGAAAGAAGTCTGCCAATCTTAGCAGGATTTCATAGTCGGGTTGATGACTGCCGGTCTCGTACTTGGCATAAGTGGCCCGATTAAGCTGCAATTGATCCGCCAACTGTTGTTGCGTCAACCGTTTTGATTTGCGCAGAGCCTTCAACCGCCGGGCAAGTGTCATACAACCAGCCTCCCCTTACGGCTCGTGTACATCCATTATATGTGACGAATTATCACATTCAATCCCAAGTTTGCCACTTGTTTAGCCGATATAGACTCATTCTTTGGCGAGGGTGTCAAACCGGATGGCTTCACATCACATGGTTGGTATGGTACAAACGAGCACATTCATTCTTGACTGTGCGGATATGGCACAATATAATCTGTAGCAGAAAAAAGGACAAGCACGTCGCGCCAGTGCTTCACCGAAAAGGGGTGTCCCTGTCAGTCTCGGATCCCCGCGCATTCGAGGAAGATACACGTTGCAGATCTTGGTGCGCCGTCGGCGGCCTGCGCGTGGTGTGCCGTTTTGAGAGGGTGGTGACGTTGAGACAACGCCGTTGGCTGATGGAGCTACGGGTTTCCCGAGGATTGACCCACGAGCAAGTGGCGCGGCTGGCACGAATTGAGCGATCCACCTACACCAAAGCCGAAAACGGTGCGCCACTGCGGGTAAAGACTGCGAAACGCATTGCGTCGGTGTTGGGTTTTGACTGGGTGCGTTTTTTTGATGAGGAATGTGACCAATCCGCACAACTCGACCGGATCTCCCGGTGACCGGCGGGGTCATGCGGAGTGCGCGCATTCTTCAAGGTGAAAGGGAGAACCAACATGCGGGTCATATCTGTCCTCGACGCGACTCCGGGAATGTGGTTGTCACAGGATGTATTTTCGGCGGACGGGCTCAAGTTAATCAAACGGGGAACCCAACTGACACGAAGACATCTCGATTCTTTGCGCCGTCATAAGATCCGGGAGATCCATGTCGGCGATCCGCCACCCGACGGCCCCATGGACGAGCCCGCAGATGAAGATGATCGAGAATGTTTTGTCGAAGCGGACGTCCTGTCAGAAAATGGCCGGGACGCATATCGGGCGAGCGTTCGGAAAGATGCACTCAACTACTTGGATCTTGCCCTGGAAAAACTGGTACACCTGGACAAAAACAGAGCCGTTTACAGACACAAGATCAGAGAAATCGGCCGCCAACTGATTCATGAACCGAAGATTCTTGAACAGTTGACGAAACTTCGGGCGGTTGGCGACGGGAGCTTGCACCACTGTGTTCAGGTGATGGTTCTCGGCTTGGCCATAGCGATGTATATGAAAATGGATCCGGTTTCCATGCATCAGCTTGGCACGGCGGCCCTCGTGTTCGATATCGGGAAATGCTTCGTCGATCGGTCGATCATCATGAAACGGGGACCGCTGACGCCCGAAGAGCATGCGGTGATGCGGGAACACGTTCATCTGGGTTATGCGGCCCTGAAGGAGCATTTTGACCATGCTGTGGCACGGGTGGCGTTGGAACACCATGAACGGTACGACGGCAGCGGTTACCCGTACGGGCTGACCAACGAGCGCATGCATCCTTTTTCGCGAATTATCTCACTTGCCGATGTGTTCATCTCCCTGATCAGTTGTCGGGTTTACCGGCCCAACTATGATCCTCATGAAGCGATCGAGTATATCTACGGGGCCGGCGGCCACTTGTTCGACCCCAGCGTCATCACCGCCTTGGTCAAGGTGGTCTCTTTGTACACCGTAGGGACCGTGGTCCAGTTAAACAACGGGTGGGTCGGGGTTGTGAAACAGGTCGCCGATCAACCTCCCGGGAGGCCGGTCGTGGAGGTCATCATGGATGACAAGCGCCGTCCCCTGAGTCAGAAGATTGATCTGAGCCAAGCCTATCAGTTGGTGATCGAACGGGTGCTGGAGCCCTAGATCGTCGCTGCGGGCCGGGTGCCGGCCTTTCCCTTGCGTCCCGGTGAAGCGGACGGGGTTCCGGCGGGCGATGCCTTGTGCCGCCCGCCGGGCCGGCCGGGTGCCGAATGGCCCGGGCAGACCCGAGAAACGAGCGGATGAATGAACCGCGCGAAGAGGCGAACGGGAAAGTGGATGAGTAGGTGGCGCGCATCACATGGGCGGACCGGCGCGGACGAAATCGGATCCTGCGGATGCCGGCACACCCGGAGAGGGTTCATCGTAACGGTGCAGCAGATCCAGCAGTCCGTCTCCCGTCAACGTCGGGGTTCCCGCATTGATCCGGTCGAGGACGGTGTGTTTCGGACGATTGAACCCTTCTTTCACGGTGAAAAACAGTTGGATGCCCAGAGATCTGCCGATCTCCACCACTGTGTCGTTGTATGCACCGTATGGAAATGCCAGGACCCTGGGCTGTTTGCCCAATTCGGCATCCAATCGTTCTTGGGCCAGGGCCAGGTCGTTGCGCACCCGCTCCTCATATTCGCGTTCGGTTTCGACCCTGCCTTTGCCGCGCAGGAATATCGGGTGGGCGAGAGCCGGCTGCAGAAGGCCGGAGGCATTCACCGCCGCCATATGATGCAGATCATAGGTATGACTGCCAAAACGCATCCCGTCTTCTCTCATCTGTCGCATTTCGGCCCAGGTCAGGTGAGGAAGGGCATTTGGATCCGGCGAATCGGTGGCTTTGACAATGATAAAATTGGTGGCGGAAAAATGGTGATTTTTCAAAATAGGATACGCATAACGATAGAAACTCTCGTATCCGTCATCGAACGTGATGACCACCGCGTTGTCCGGAACCGGCTCGCCGTCCACCGCAAAGTCGAGAAGCTTGTCCATGCCGATGACGTGATAGCCCCCGCGCTGCAGAGCGTCCATCTGATCGGAGAAACGAGAGGGTGAGATGGTCATGGGGTCTTCGCGGGGGTCGATGTGATGGTACATCAAAACCAGGACCCGATCCCGATAGTGGCGCGGGGCGACCGGCGACGAAGGGGTCGCGGTCGTTTGTTCCACCGGTTGCGCCGTGGAAAGAGAGGGCGGCATCGACAGGGAGCGTTCATGCTGGCGAAAGACCGCGGCGGCCACGGGGCTGATCAAAAGAAGAAGAGTGCAAAAAACCAGCACGGCGGCATATCGATGGGTGAAGGGATATTCCTTGCGCATATGCTCCGATCCACCTCGTCTCGGTTTCGGCGGCGGCGACGCCGGCGCAGGGCCTTACGATCCGGCCCGGCCCCGGTATCTTCTATGATCACCGCAAAACGATGACGCTACTAGTATAGCATACACAAGATGCGAGGTGGGCGGGGATGGCGGCGGGAATTGCGGGTCAGAGCGAGAGCATTGGGGTCGGGAATGCGGTCCATTCCGCGCCCTCACTGCCACGGCGCCACCAGGGTCTCCAAGCCGTGAAACGTGGTCGGCCCGGTGAGGTGTTGGCGGACGAGACCCTGGCGATCGATGATGAACGTTTCCGGCTGGCCGGTCACACCGAACGTCCGGGAGCCGCGATTGTCAGGATCCATCACCACGCGGGCGTCGATGCCGAACTGTTCAATAAAGCGCCGGACCGGTGCCGGGGCTTCCCCGCGATCGAGCATGATCAAAACGGTTCCAGTCCCCGCTGAACGGGCAAATCGCGCCAATTCCGGAGCCTCCTGTTGACAGGGGGGACACCAAGAGGTAAAAAAGTTCAGCACTATGACCCGGCCCCGGTACTCGGAGAGATGAAACGGTCGGCCGTTCAGATCCGTCAGGGACATCTCCGGAGCCGGCTTGCCCACCTCGGCTTTCGGCCCGGTGCCGCCGGCCAGGTGCCAGGCCGCGTAAAACAGGGCGGCTCCGAGTACGGCCACCGGGATGAGCAGCCCCCACCTCACCCGGCGGCCCGGGCCGGTGGACGGGGTCGGGGAAAGACGGCTTGAACGGGCCATCAGCGGCCGTCCTCCAGACTTTGCTTCAATTGTTTGATCATGTCGAGCGTTTGATTCTGCCTGCGGATTAGAGACACAACATACAGGAAAGTGCCGATCCAGACCACCGCTGTCCCCAACAGGAGATACTGCATGTTCGTCATCCGCGCTCCCTCCTTTCGTGTTCGGGGTGCACTAGGAGATATCGGATTCGGAGTTCCGACCGGCCCGTTCCCGCTCATCGGGACGGTCGGCGATGCGTTCGTAGACCCGGTGACGCAACTGCGCCGCTTCTTCCCGGGCCGCTTCCAGCCGGGTGCGAAGCCAAGTCAAGAGCGCGTACAGCAGGACAAACGCCACGCCGTTGACCATCAGGGCCCGGGTCATGGCCGGATCCATGTTGATGGTGCCGCCGGAAATCAGATTGGGGTGGATGGACCGCCACCACGTCACGGAAAAATGCACGATGGGCACGTCCAAAAAGCCGACGATGCCGAAGATCGACGCCGCCACCCGCCGCCGCGCGTCGTCAGCGATACTGCCGCGCAAAAGCAGATATGCAACATAGATGAACCACAGGATCAGGGTCGTGGTCAGGCGCGGATCCCAGGTCCACCACGCATTCCACACCGGTCGTGCCCAAATCGGCCCGGTGATCAACACCAGGGTGGTGAAAAAGACCCCCACTTCCGCCGAGGCCAAGGCCGCTCGATCAAAGGCCGACCGACGGGTAAACAGGTAGGCGGCTCCATAAACGAACACCATAAAAAAAGCCAGCATCGCCGCCCAGGCGCTTCCGACGTGAAAATACATCAATCGCTGGAGATCGCCCATAAATCGTTCCGGAGGCGCATCAATCAGCGCCATATACAAGGCGGCCAAAACGGCCGCAAACGTGACGCCGCCCAGTACGGTGAGCCCTCTCGCTCGCACCCGTCACACCTCCACCAACAGTTCGAATAACAACCACGGCACAAGGCCGAACAAGACCAAGTATCCCCCGGCCACGGCATACCACACGAACAGGTCGTCCGACCGGGTCCAGGACGCCGCCGTGAGGCGAATGACCGCCAACAGGAGAGGGATGGTCAGCGGAATCAACGAGACGGGAAACAGGATCTCCCGGCCTTCACTGGCGGACGTCAGGAAAAGCAGGAACGTTCCCACCGCGGCCAATCCGACGGCGCCGGCCGCCAGGCCGACCACGAGCGGCAGCCACGAGGCGGGGCCGGGAACGCCGAGAATCACCCAAAAAGACGGGGTGACGGCCAGCTCGACCAAAAACAGGAACAAGGTGTTTGCCACCAGTTTACCATAGAAAATGGCGCTGCGGTCGACCGGCGCCATGAGCAGCCCATACCACGCCTTTTGCTCCTCTTCGAACGAACTGGTGCGCAACAGGATGGTCACGCAGGAAAACAGGATCACCATCCACAATGCGCCGGCCGCCGCGTCGGCGGGCAGCGGCTTTCCGTTGTATGCGATGCCCAGAACCACCACGAAGAGAAAACCGAACAGCACGGCGGAGGCCAGAAGCCACCGCCTGCGATATTCCAGGGTGACGTCTTTTTGTACGATGGCCCAAATCGCTGTCCACACAGGCGGCCGCCCCTCCTTGCGTATGGATCTCGGCTCGAACGTGCGGCTCGTGAGGAGTCGGGCGGGCGGTCCGGTCTGTGACCGCTGGATCCCCGGAGCCCGCGGACGGGCTTCAGGCATGGCCGGGCCCCTGGGTTGGACGCCGCTCATTTGCCGAACCCGCCCCGAGCGCCGAGAAGGACGCATTCACCCGCCCCCGGTTCACGGCCACCCGGACGTCGGCCCTCCCGGCAAAATCGAGATCATGGGTCACCACCACCGCCGTTGCTCCATTCTGCACCCGGCGGGTCAGACCCTCGGTCACGAGTTCATGCATACCCGGATCCAGCCCGTCAAACGGCTCGTCCAATAACAGGAGCCTGGGTGCAGGAAGAAACGCCCGGGCCAGCGCCACCCGCTGGGTGTACCCCTTGGACAGCCGGGCCACCGGATCGTCCAGGCGGCGTTCAAAAGCGAACTCTTCAGCCAGCGCCGCGATTCGTCCCCCGAGATCGGGCACCCGGTACAACCGTCCAAAAAACCGGAGATTCTCGCGAACGGTCAATCCACCGTAGAGCATCGATTCCTGAAGAACCAGGCCGATCTGCGCGCGGTCCGCCGCCCCGGGTATTTTCCCGTCGAGGAGGACTTCCCCTTCACTCGGCCGCCACAATCCGGCCATCACGCGAAGAAGGGTGGTTTTCCCGGCCCCGTTCGGCCCCGTTACCGCCGTCACAAGGCCGGGACCGAGACAGAGACTCACCGGGTGAAGGAGGATCCGCCCGTTCCGGATCAGGGATGCCCGCCGCAGTTCAATCACGATAGCCCATTCCTCGCTTCTGGCGCTCCACGGCCAAGAGCCGGCGCAACAGCGTTCCCCGGCGCCGTCTGTATTCCTCCTCGGGCACCGCGCCGCGCCTGCGGTCCACTTCGAGGTGCGCCCACTGATCGATTAACCGATCGTGCATGTCGGACAGGCGCCCGACCAACCGTTCTCTTCGCCGGCGCAGACCGATCACCCCAAGGGTCACCACGAAGATCACCAGCAGAAGATTGATCAGCGCCTTCAGTTCCGTATATTTGTAACCGGCCCCGATGACCGGCAGGCCCGGCGGCACGGGGATACCGCCGGAGACGGCCTGTCCCGCCCGGGGAATGGCCTGGATCGTCACGGTCCAGGGCACCCCGGCAAAGAGGTCGGGCTTCACGAACCGCCGGAACTTCATCCCCTGCAACTCCACCACTTGGGTGGCCGGAAACAGTCCTTGGGCGATCAACGCCGCCTTGCCTTCGGGGATGAGAAGGACCACGGCATCGACATCGTACGTCTGGGTGAACTCGACGTCGCTCCGGCCGTTCTCGAAAGGCAAGGAATAGGTGATCGCCACCGAATGCACCCCGGCCGGCAAGCCGCTGGGCCAGGATATGCCGTCCGGCGTCCGGGTGAACGATGCCGGCATGTCGGTCACCACCTGAACGTTCCGGCGCCCTTGGGGGAGGTGGAGAGAAACCGGGGTCCCCGCGGGGCTCTCGACGTCGAAAGAATCGAATACCCTCAGCTCGTTGTCAACCGGAACGGCGATCACCTCTTCCCCGCGAATGTGCACCGGGCCGTCCTCCGCACGGGCCGGCGCCGTCATCGCGGTGATCAGCGCCGCCGCCAGGGCGACAACGCCCGCCCCACGGAGGCGGCGATTCCCCCGCCCCTTAAGGTGTCCCCGTCCGGGATGTTCCGGATGATCCGGGATTTGCCGACCGTTCAACCTCGGTTCCCTCCTTTTGATCCGCGGCGTGGGCGGGCGGCTGCCCCGCACCCGGCCAAGGCTGCTCCGCGGCGTGGCGGGATTGTTGACCGACAATGTGCCCGGGGCTGCGCTCCACACGGCTGTCGAGACGCTCCAGGCGGTCTTGGAGTTCTTGCTCCAAGCGGCGGAGGAATCCGGCTCCTTCTGCCCCTTCGCCGAGTGTTCGAATGTCCGCCTCCCACAACTCCGTGAGCCGCCTGTATTCGTCATAGGTTAATTTTCCCATTTGATAATCGTATTCGATGTCGAGCCGTTCGGCCAACAACATTTCCTCGCGCTCAAGGAGGTCGTCGGCGATTGGGGGGGGGCTCCCGCCGTCCGGGGCTCCCCTGAGAAACGGTCCGAGAATCAGCGCCAGGATTGCCAAAACCAGGACTGTGGGAATGAGAACAGCCATGTGATCACCCTCCGGAGGGCGGGCGGCGCCCGCGAACGATCAAGACAAAGACCACAAGTCCCGCTGCCACGGCGGCGGCGGGAACCGCCCAAACCAGGATGCCGATACCCGTCGGCGGCGGAGCGGAGAGAATGTCGTTGCCGTATTCGGAAACCAGGATTTGGCGAATCTCCGGACGGGACTTTCCATCCTCCAGCAGTCGCAGGATCTCCAAACGGAGGTCATACGCCTGCTTCTCCTGACAGGTGGCGGCGGTGAGGGTCGGCGGACAACCCGGCGGATGGTACTCCGACGCCAAGTCGAGCACTTCCTGCCATGAGACCGATCGCCCGGCCGCCCAAACAAGGTCGGCACCGAGGCTCGCGGCCAGAAAAACGATCCAGAACATGATTCGAAACAGAACCGACCGGTTGGAGTGCCCCGGGAATCCGAGTCTCCGCTGCGAACATGCGCGTGTCACGGGTGTACCTCCGCACCGGGCGTCTCCACACGTTCCACCTCGCGCAACGCGCTGCGGGCCGGCCAAAGGCTGATCAATGTTCCCGCCACCAAAAGGTACCCGCCGTACCAGATCCAACTTAACATCGGATTGAGGTGAATCTCAAAGAGCACTTTGCCCTGGGTGGCATCCATTCCCGCCATGACCACGTACAAATCGTCCACCGGCGTGCTGCGGATGGCCACCTGGGGAGCGGGTTGGGCGCCGTTGAGAAAATACCAGTCTTCCGGCTGCAGGATGCCGATGGACCGGTCGTTTTTCCGCACCAGAAGTTGGCTGTAAACCACCGCCCGGCCTGGTTCGTCCCGGGTGGCGGAGCCGAGCAGCACCAGTTGGTAGGGACCCATGGCCACCACGTCCCCCGGTTTCATGACCACCTGCTTCTGCTGACCGTAGACTCCGGACATGGTGATGCCCAGCACGATGAGCAGCACGGCGATATGAACGAGATATCCGCCGTATCGCCGCCTCTGCTGTCCAACCAACCGCACCAGGGCGACCGGGGCGCTTTCTCCGGTCAACCGCATCCGGGCCGCGGTGCCCATCCCAAATTCACGCACCGTCACTGCTCCGACAAAGACGATGCTGCCCAAAGCGGCGAGGACGGCGCCGTCCCGGATGCCCACGCCGATGAAGATCGCCACCGCGGGCAGGGTGAGGAAGAACGGCGTCATGAGGCTCGCCGCCACCCGGCGCACGGTGGAATGACGCCAGGCCGCCACGGTGCCGATCCCCATCAGCAGGACCAAGGCCACGGCCAGTGGAGCCGTCACCGTGTTAAAAAAGGGTGGCCCCACCACCATCTGGCGTCCGGTAATTCCCCGGGTGATCACCGGAAACACGGTGCCCCACAGAACGGTGAAAGCCATGGACACGAACAGCACATTGTTGAGCACGAAACTGCTCTCTTTTGAGACCGGGGCCACCGGCTGCGCCGTCGATTTGAGCAGGGGCCAGCGCCACGCCAGAAGGCCGAACGCCCCCACCAGCACGATTCCCACAAACGTGAGGAAAATGGCCCCGAGCGGTCCGTTCGAGAAGGCGTGAACGGACCAAAAAATTCCGCTCCGGGTCAGAAACGTGCCGAAAATGGTCAACGTGAAAGTGAGAATGACCAGTGCCACGTTCCAGATTTTCAGCGTCCCCTTGCGCTCCTGGACAATGCTCGAGTGGATGAAGGCCGTTGCCGTCAGCCAGGGCATCAGCGATGCATTTTCCACCGGATCCCAGCTCCAATAGCCTCCCCAGCCGAGAACTTCATAAGCCCACCGAGCCCCGTACAGGATACCCATGCTGAGAAAGAGCCAAGCCACCAAGCTCCAGCGCCGGGTCACCCTCAGCCAGGTCGCATCCGCCCGACCGGTGAACAGGGCGGCGATTCCGTACGCAAAAGGGACGGAAAAGCCGATATACCCCAGGTACAGGGTCAGCGGGTGAATGGTCATGCCCGGATTCTGTAACAGCGGGTTGAGACCCGCCCCGTCCATCCCCGCAGCGGGGAGCAATTGAAACGGTTGTGCCACGGTGTTGAGCACCAGGCTGAAAAACAAGGCCACGACGCCCAAGGTGGCAGTGACATACGGTTGAAACCGGTCCCGCCCTTCGGACCGGGCGAAGGTGACGACCGCAGTGTACAGTGTCAACATCCACAACCAGAGAAGCAGCGATCCCTGGTTGCCTCCCCAGAACGCCGCGATGCGGTAGAGGAGCCCCAGGTCGCGACTGGTGTAATCGGCCACGTATTCATAACGAAAATCCCCGGTGACCAGAAGCCCGATCAGGGACAAGGAAGCCAGGCTTGCCAGTCCGGCCGCCGCGATGGCGGCCCAGCGCCCGCTGACGACCCACCGGCGTTTGCCCTTCCACGCTCCGCAGGCGCTGGCGACGACCATGTACAGCAGGACAAAGGCGGACAGGATCAGAGACCATCGACCGAGATCGCCCATGGTGAACGCCGCCTCTCACGGGGTCGCCGCCGGCGTCCGGGCTGCGGGATTCATTCCGGCGGGCTGTGACCCGGACGCCTCGGACCCCGGAACTCCGGAGGACTGGTCCGGCTTTTGCGCTTCATACTTGGACGGACATTTCACCAGAAGCTGATTCGCGTGCAGGACGCCGTCCGCTTCCAGCTTGCCGTCGGCGACCACGGGCCAGCCGTTCGAGAAATCCGCAGGCTTGACCCCGTGATAAACGACAGGCATCACATGGTTCGGATCGATTCCCTGAATGCGAAAAGCTAACGTCAAGGTGTCAGGATTCCACTGGACGCTGTCCGGCGCGATATTGCCGCTCACTTTCAGGGAACGTCCGACGAGGGCGTCGCCTTTGGCCGCAGCCTCGTCCACGGTCAAATAGTAGCTGGCGGCGCGGGTGACGCCCACCCAGATCAGGCCTCCGATCACTGCGAGAACCACAATCAGGGCCGCCACGGCTTTGGTGCGGGTCGACATATCGAGAACCTCCTCGCCTTCGCCGGGATGGATGATTTTTCACGTAAGAATCGCATTGTCTTCATGGTACCATTCCAATCAAGGATCTTCATCCCTCTTCACCGAATTGTCGGTGGTTCCCGGAGCGCTCCGGTGGCGCGCCGATGACCGAATTGTCTGCAGTTCCCGCGTGTCCCGTCTGCCTGAGGAATTGGGCCGACGGTCGTGGTACAATGCTTCAAGAAACGGTAACGGGAGGGTTTTGCCGGTGAACGCAGATGTCCATGCCCCAGATTCGGGCGAGATGGAGCAACTGGCCGTCAATACCATTCGAACGCTGGCCATCGACGCCGTGGAGCGGGCCAAATCGGGCCATCCGGGAATGCCCATGGGGGCCGCACCCATGGCGTTCGTGTTATGGACGAAGTTTATGCGGCACAATCCGGCCAATCCAAGGTGGCCGGACAGGGACCGATTCGTACTGTCGGCGGGCCACGGATCGATGTTATTATACAGCTTGTTGCATTTGACGGGCTACGATGTCACCTTGGAAGATTTGAAACAGTTTCGGCAGTGGGGCAGTCGGACGCCGGGCCACCCCGAGTACGGGGTGACGCCGGGGGTGGAAACCACCACGGGACCCTTGGGGCAGGGACTGGCCACCGCGGTGGGGATGGCCGTGGCGGAGCGGTTTTTGGCGGCCAGATTCAACCGCCCCGGGCATGAGGTGATCGGACACCATACGTATGTGCTGTGCGGCGACGGGGACCTCATGGAGGGGGTGGCCGCCGAGGCGGCGTCTCTGGCCGGCCACCTGAAGCTGGGACGGCTGATTGTGCTCTACGACTCCAACGACATTTCCCTGGACGGGGAGACGAAACTCGCGTTCACCGAAGATGTGAGGGGCCGGTTTGTCGCCTACGGGTGGCAGGTGCTGCGAGTGGACGACGGAAACGATCTGGAGGCGTTGTCCCGGGCGATTGAAGAGGCCAGGTCGGAGGGAGAGCGCCCGAGCCTGATCGAGGTGAAGACCACCATCGGGTATGGAAGCCCCGGAAAGGCCGGGTCGGCGAAAGCGCACGGCGCTCCGCTCGGGCCCGAGGAGGCCAGAGGGGCGAAGCGGGCGTACGGGTGGCCGGAAAGCGCGGAGTTTCTGGTGCCCGATCGCGTGAGGGCGTATTTTTTGGCGGTGAAAGAAAAGGGCGCGGAGGCCGAGCGGCGCTGGAACGAACGCATGGAGGCCTACCGGCGGGCTTATCCGGAGGAAGCGCGGGAGTTGGAGCGGGCGCTGGCCGGGGATCTGCCCGACGGGTGGGATGAGGATCTGCCGGTTTTTCGGCCGGAAGACGGGCCGCTGGCCACTCGCCAGGCGTCCGGAAAAGCGATCCAGGCGTTGGCCGCCCGGGTGCCGACGTTTCTCGGCGGTTCCGCCGATCTGGCGTCGTCGAACGAAACTGCGATCCGGGGGGAGGGGGCTTTTCAACCCGGGAGCTACGGCGGGCGAAACCTGTGGTTCGGGGTGCGGGAGCACGCCATGGGTGCGGCGTTGAACGGGATGGCCCTGCACGGCGGAGTGCGGGTGTACGGCGGGACGTTTCTGGTCTTTTCCGATTATATGAGACCCGCGATTCGATTGGCGGCGCTCATGGAGCAACCGGTGGTGTACGTGTTCACCCATGACTCGGTCGCGGTGGGTGAAGACGGTCCGACGCACCAGCCCATTGAACAGATACCGGCTCTGCGGTTGATTCCCGGGCTGCGGGTCTACCGGCCGGCGGATGCCAACGAGACCGTGGCCGCCTGGCGGGATGTGTTGGCCCGACCCGAGGGGCCGGCGGCGTTGGTGTTGACCCGGCAAAAACTCCCCGTGTTGCCGGGGACCGATCGCTTGGCACCCGAAGGAGTGGCTCGGGGCGGATATGTGTTGGCCGATGCCGACGGTGCCCGGGCGATTCTCGTCGCCACGGGGTCCGAGGTGAGTCTGGCACTGGAGGCCAAGCGCCGGCTGGACGCCGAGGGGCTCCCGGTCCGGTTGGTGAGCATGCCCTGCAGGGAGTTGTTCGACCGGCAGCCCGCCGGCTACCGGGACCGCGTGCTGCCGCCGTCGGTAACCGCGCGGGTGGCGGTGGAGATGGCCCACCCCATGGGGTGGGAGCGGTATGTCGGCGACGGGGGCCGGGTGATCGGAATCGACCATTTCGGAGCCAGCGCACCGGGCGAACGCGTCCAGCAGGAATTCGGCTTTACCGTGGATCGGGTTTGTGAAGTGGTGCGGGAGGTGGCGGGGGTTCGATAAAGGGATGTAGCCGCCCGGCTTAGGCATTTCGACCATTGACGGGGCCGCCGGAAGGCGGCCCTTATCAGCAGGCCGGCCTCCCTCGTGCGGAATGCTTGTGCCATCGGCGCCGGCCTGGTGCTCGGGCCGACGTTTTCCAACCCCCATGGGCGTGCGGGCACCCTGGACGGGTCTGACATCGCGGTCAACGCCCCCGCGTTGGAGGACCTGAAGCGGGAACTGGCGAAAGAAGCCATCGACCATGCCTGAGTATGCTCATCCTTATCGCAAATTTATGGATGACGGGACAATTCAGCGAACGAAGGTACCCAAAGGCACAGGCGAAAGGGGGCTTGGAGAGGCGCCGATCAGCGCCGCCCCAGCACCTGATCCAGGTATGCCCGGGCCGCGTCGGGATCGCCCAGCACGCTCTGCTCCCGGTCCCGATCCTTCTCGAGTTTTTCCCGGGCCTTCTTGAGCACGTCCTCCGCCCGGCCGGCGGGGATGATCACCACGCCGTCAGCATCCCCGACGACGATGTCCCCGGGGTGCACATCCACTCCGGCACAGGCGATGGGCAAGCCCGCCTCGCCCGCTCCGGCCTTTCCGCTTGCGGCCACGGTGGTTCCCCGGCAGAAGACGGGGAAGCCGAGCTCTTTGATGCCGAGGACGTCCCGGACGGCGCCGTCGACGACCAGGCCGGCGAGTCCGAGGGTTTTCATCAGGCCCACCACAAAATCCCCGGCCACGCCGTTATACAGATACCCTTTGGCATCCACCACCAGGACGTCGCCGGGGGAGGCATCCCGGATGCCCTGCAGGAGTTTTAGGTTGTCGGCGGCCCGAACCTTTACCGGAAAGGCGCGTCCGCACACCCGCCATTCTTCTCAGCGGTTTCACGGCCGGGTCCAGGTTGGTCAACCCGTTCAACGCATCGGAAATGCAGGTGGTCGGCAGCTCCGCGAATTGTTCGACGATGGGGTCAAGATGGAATGTGTCCATGTCCAGAGCCCGTCCGGCATCCCGCCTGACGGGCGTTCCTCCTTTTTTGTGATCTTCCTGTTTCATGGACCCGCCGGCCGCCGGCTAAGCCGCGGAAGATGTTTCCCGGGAAATCCGGGCCGGAGGGTCGTGGGAAAACCCGGCCTACCGGAAAAAGATCGAGTGCCACGGCGACGCAAAACTGGGGAGCAGGTGATCCGGTTTGTGCTCGGCCAATTGTTCCAGGGAGAACGGGCCGGTGGCCACCGACACTGTCCGCACCCCGAGGTGGCGTCCGGCTTCGATGTCTCTGGGGGTGTCACCGATGACATAGATCTCGTCGGGCGGGATTTCACCGGTTCCATAATGGCTTCGAGCGCGGTCGATGGCCGACCGGATGACCATCCATCGCGGCACCGGATGATCGCCGAATCCACCGGTTTCAAAATACCGCGCCAAACCGTGCCGCCGGAGTTTGATCCACGCCCCGGGCTCGATGTTGCCGGTGCCCAGCACCTGAATCACATCGTTGCGCACAGCCAGGGTCTCCAGCGTCTCTACGATTCCCGGGGTGGGACCTCCCGGGTGCGGAGCGGCCAAGAGTTGATCCAGAAGGTGTAAATAACGTGAAAAATACGGAGACCGGCGTTCGTGAGGAAGGCCGTGGCGTTCGAAGGCTTGACGGACGATCTCCACATCCAATCCGCCCGCCATGTCAATTCCTTCCAGCGCATTTGAAATGCCGAACTCCTCCTCAAAGGCCATTTCCATGGCCCGTCTGCCCACCCCCGGGGTGTACGTCAAGGTGCCGTCGATATCCCAGATCAACAGTTTCACAAGCCGACCTCCTCGGTTGACGCCGCAGCGATTTGGTCATATGGTCGATGTGGTTCGCTCGTTTTCATCATATCACGGTTTGCCGTCCCGAGGAGTCGGGACGGGGCAATGTGACGAAGGAGTTGGCAATCATGTCGGGTTATCTGAGTACAGTGGCCGGAGTCTCGCTCCCCATTGTGTTGGCGGTGCTCGGCGGTGCGTGGCTGGATCGCCGCCGGAGGTTGGAAACCCGGTCTCTGGCGGATGTCAGCCTGTACTTGTTGGCGCCGAGTTTGGTCTTGTTCGCTCTGGCCGAGGGGGCCGGCGGAACCGGAGAGGTCGGGGCGATTCTGGGGTTCACCGCCCTCGACACCGGGCTGATGTGGCTGGTGGCGGAAGCGATAGGAAAACTGTCCGGGATGTCGAGAGCGGGTCGGTCGGCACTGTCCATGACCAGCATCTTCGGCAATTCAAACAATTACGGGCTTCCGGTGGTTCTCCTGGCCTACGGCACCGCCGGATTCTCCCGGGCGGCGGTGTACGTGGTGGGCCAAATTCTGCTGATGTACACACTGGGGATTTATTTGGCCAGCCGGGCGACGGCCGGGGGGATCGGCGCCTGGCGGGCGATCTTTCGCATGCCGGTGCTCTATGCGGCCATCATCGGCGGAGCCATGGCCGTCATCGGTTGGCGGTGGCCGAAGGGTCTCGACGAAGCTCTGCATCTGCTTGGCAATGCGTATCCCGCCGTGGTGCTGCTGATCTTGGGGGCTCAACTGGGGCGGGCGGACTGGCGGGGAATCGGGCGAAAGGACCTGTGGCTGGCGGTGCTCCTGCGCCTGGGGGCGGCCCCGGCGGCGGCATTTTTTTGCTTGTGGGCGCTGCACATCCGCGGCCTTTTGGGATCGGTCCTCTTTGTCGAAGCCAGCATGCCCGCCGCCGTCAACGTGGCGGTGTTGGTGGAGCAATTCGGCGGCGACAGGGATCTGGTGGCCAAGACGGTGGCCGTTACCACCGCCGCCAGTTTTGTCCTTTTGCCCTTGTTCGTGGTGATCGGCCGGAGTCTGTAAGGGGAGTGGAGGACGACCCGAACGGGCCGGTTCCGCCCGGGGGTCTCTCAATGTCCGGACTCCGGGGTTTCGCCGTCGTCATCCGGGGTGTTGATCATATGATGGGCGGTGAGGGTCAGGCGCTGAAACAGGAACCCCCGCATGGGTTCTTCGATCCCCGCTTCGTCCATCGCCTCGGACATGCAGGAGAGCCAGGCTTTCGCCCGCTTGGGCGTGATGGGAAAGGGCATGTGCCTGGCCCTGAGCATCGGAGCGCCGTATTCCCGGGAGTACAGGGGAGGTCCTCCGAAGAACTGGGTCAGGAATTTGTACTGCCGTTCAGCCACCGGGACGAGATCTTCCGGAAAAATCGGCTTGAGGTCGGGATGCCGGCCGACGCGTTGATAAAAGGCGTTCACCAGACGGCGGACGGTCTCGGCGCCGCCGATGAGTTCATATGGGGTGCGATCGGGTTCAAAGG
>JASBVV010000091.1 GCA_029960885.1 Kyrpidia sp.
ACCGGCCGATCGGGTTCACGGTCATCACTTTTTCCTTATTCTAAGGACGCATCAAGCGGGCGGGAACTCCCCGGCCGCCGATCCGACCCAGGGTTCTTCGAATACCGCCCTGTCGGCGACCGACTCGGGCCCGCACCCCGAGGCCCCCGGCCCGTTGAATACCGGATCGTAGCGTGCACCTCACCCCCACGGGCTCCGCCGCGTACGCCGAGCTCCTGGCATCCGCCGTCCCACCCATCGGCGCATCTTCGTCACTCATCTCCAGGGGCGCCGTGGGACCGGAATTTGGTCACAAGCCATATAGTCCGGCCGTGAAAGAGAAACGGATTGTGACATCGGACAGTACGGTGAAAACGGCCCCGTCGCAACAGTAGTGCACCCTATCGACAAGCGCGGGGCGGTCTTGCAGAAGGGAAACAAACCCGCAGGACCGCCCCTCCCCGGTCTAACTGCTGTGTTCCAACCGGAAGACGGAAACACACCGCTCTCCAACCGCGCTGCAAACGCTCCAACCTGTCATCCCCACGGCTGGGCCGATGCCTTGCGCCCGAATTGTCGGTGCAACCACGGGATTACCCAGTAACTCAGGCCGACGGCGCCGGTGTTCCATCCTGCCACCAGCAAAAAGAACTCCCCGATCAACAGATCACAGGCCGGATCAGGTCAATCTCCGTTGCAGGGGCGGCGTTCCAAAATGTTGAACTCGCAGGTGCGCGCCAGGATGCCGGTGACCCCTTGCCGTCCTTCCCGGCGGCTGTCACTGCTCGCAAAGCTCAGTTGCGAGATGACGGTTTTAGTGGGAAATTTCGGTTGCCGGCTTTTGCCGGCCCGGCTCACGAAGAGCGGCAGTGAGCAAGGCGCCCAGGAACAGTGCGACGGCGCTGGTCAAAAACGGCAGATGGTAACTCTCCGTGGCTGACCGCAACTCCCCTCCGACAAACACCCCGATGGCGGCAAAAATTTGGTGCAACAGCCATGTGGTGCCGAGTATGCTTCCCAGTGCGCCGGCCCCGAAGCGTTCGCCGATCATGCCGGTCACCAGGGGGATGATCGGCATGGAAGAGATTCCGTACAAGATGGCGAATACATACAGCTCCCAGAGGTGTGTAGAGCCGGCAAGAAGGAAAAGTGCCATGGCCCGGATGGCGTATAACCAAATCAGTAGAGCTTTCTTGCTGCGGGTCTTGGACAGTTGCCCCATCGCCCACATGGATGCGGCGCTGGCGGCCGCCGCGATTCCGAGGAGTCTTCCACCGAGATCGAGCCCCCCGCCCAGGTCTGCGGCGTATTTCGGCAGATGGATGGTGACCATGTACAACGAGTATCCGCAGGTGACAAACGCCAAGCTGGCCAGCCAGAATTCCCGGCTCCGCAGCGCTTCTGAAAGGGGGGCGCTCCGGGGAGGCGTGAAAGCGGTTTCCGCGTCTCCATCCGGCGCCTGCCCGACGTCCTGGGGGTTGTTTTTAGAAAACAAGAGCACCGCGGGGACAATGATCAACAGCATCACGAGTCCCAGCGCGAGAAAAGCCGTTCGAAAATTGGTGTAGGCGATCAAGATCCCCGCAAAGGGCAAGAGCACCAACTGTCCGATGTTCATCCCCATGGAACTTCGCGCCAGCATCACCGACCGCCGCCTGACGTACCACCGGGAAACCAGAACGGAATTGGCCATCGAACCGCAGCCGGCAAAGCCCACCGCGGCAAGGATGCCGTAATACAGATAGAACTGCCAGACGTGCGTGATGGTCGCGGAAAACAAGAAGGCCATCCCCATCAGCGCGGCACTTCCGGCAATCACGGGTTTTGGGCCGAACCGGTCGATGAGCCGGCCCATCACCGGTTGAAAAATCCCCCATGTCAACATGTTCAAAGAAACCGCCAGACTGAGCGACGTTAAGCTCCAACCGTAGATTTCACGCAGAGGTGAAAAGAATTGACCGGCCGTGAGATTCAGGCCGAATGCCCCGACCAGGGTCACAAAGGCCACGAAAACGATCCGGGGACCGAGAAACGGTCGATTCATGCCCAGTCCTCCCTTACTAACCTGTTATATATATTTTTTATGATTAGTATGATACTCGGTTTGATTTAACCTGTCAATGCGATAAAATGAGGTTAGATGTGCTTCCGGTTGTCATAACAGTCCCGATCCGGAGGTGGCAAGGATGGCGTGCAAGGAGGAATTTCCCGTCGTCTCGGGACACCTTTCCCTTGATCTTGTCAACACAGAAGTGGTCCGGCGGGGGGGCCGGCACGATTTGCTGGTCACTTCCGAGGATCTGATTCACTGGGTTGAGACGATGAGACGGACCGGGAGTCTGGTTCCCTCCGTTCTTCCCGAGGGGTATGATTCGCCTGAAGCCCTGCGTACCCTGCGCTCAGTCCGGGATTTTTTGAGAGGGAATTTCGAGGAGATCGCGGACGGAGGGAATCCCGCCGGAGACTTGAAAGACCGGTTGGAGGAGTGGATGGAGAGGTCCCCGTTTTCGTATCGAATGATCGGCTCATCCCTGGTCC
>JASBVV010000092.1 GCA_029960885.1 Kyrpidia sp.
GGACCGGCGGGTGGCCCGGGACCACGAACACCCGGGTATTCCAGTACCGTCCCAGGCTGACCAGGCACCAGATACGCATTCCTTGGGCCAGGGCGAATACGCCAAGTGCCGGCCACCAAACCGGGAGTCCGCCCAGGTCCCGTATTCGCACCTCGAGAATCATTCCGGCAAAAAAAGAAACGTGGAGGAGAACGATCCAAGGATAGTGTTCCGCCCCTACTTCAAAACCGCCCCGGTCGCGGATCCAGCGGGCGTTGCGTCGGGCAAAACCGAGTTCCGTCAGGCGCTGGGCGATCGCCGCTCCGATCAGCCAGGGAAAGAGGTGCTCTACGTCCATTGCAGCATCACCCGTTCACTGGAAAATCCCGGGCCAAGGGCTAGAAGCGCGGCTGTGTCGCCGGTTCGGAGCGGATGGCGACGGGTCAAGTTTTCCAGAACGAATATCGCCGTGGGTGCGGACATGTTCCCGTAATCCCGTAGCACTTCATAAGCCGGATCCAATTTTTCCTCGTCCACGCCAAGCACCTCTTCGTATGCGGACAGCACTTTTGCACCACCGGGGTGAACCACCCAGTGGTCGACTTGCTGATCCGGATCCACGAACAGGTTCCGGTTCTGCCGGCGCAAAAATTCCGGGATGTCTCGAGAGAACACCACCTGCCAGCCGTCGTCGCCCACGTTCCAACCCATCATCTCCAGCGTGTCCGGCCAATGAATGCTGTGGGAGCCTTCCCATTTCCAGGCGCCCTTGGATTCAGGGGCCGCCCCCGCCCGGGCCCAGCTTCGAAAGGCCGCATCGCCGAGAATTAATGCCGCAGCGGCTCCATCCGCAAACAACACGGTGGCGATGAAATTGCTCTTTCGCCGATCCCCGGCCCGAAACGTCAGGCTGCACAGTTCCACCGCCACCACCAGCACGTGAGCTTCGGGATTCGCTTCGGCACTGGCCAAGCCCCGGCTCAGACCCACCGCTCCCCCGGCACATCCCAGCCACCAGACCGGCGTTCTTCTCACCCGTCCGGACAGCCCCAGACGCCGGCCCACGTGGACGTCCGGACTCGGGGTCGCCAAGCCTGTGGAGGAAACCCACCACAGATCGGTCACCGCATCCGGGGCCACCCCGGCTTTCTCCAGGCATGCCGCCGCCGCGGCGGTTCCAAGCTCCACGGCCTGTTCCAGATAAAGGGCATTACGAACCGAAAACGGATGTCTCTGCACATACCACTCGGCCGGTTGACAAAAATGCCGCCACTGGATACCCGACTGGTCAAACGCCCGCAATAGTCGATCGATGTCTCGAAAGGCCGGGGCGAACAATTCCCGGGACCACGCTCGGACCTCGCTCTGGGCGTACCGGTGAGAGGGCACTGTGGTGGCCGTTTCGACGAGAAAAGGCACCCGAACCTCTCCTTCCCCACACCCGAAGTAAGCACTGCCTTCCTGAGCATTCCTCATGGGCCGCAGTTTCATGCACATCGGTGCATTCGGGCGCCGCTTGCGGCTTTCCGTCAAAACGGCTTGGTGATCATCAGATAGGCGATGATCCCTAACAGCCCCACCACGGCGACCGCGGTGCACACATTTTCAAACCGGAGTTTGCTCACCTCTTCGTATGCATGAAGTTTTTTGGTTGCGGCGATGCGTTTCATCCCTCTCACCACCACCTTCTTAATAAGAAGAAAAATCAACAGGTAGATCAGCATCGATACCAACAGCCACAGTTGGAGCAGGTACCGCCAGGACGTGACCAGGAAAAATCCCGCGCCGGTCAACCAGAGCACCCAGTCGGTGGTCCAATCCAGCCGGCGGTAGGTGGAGAGAAACGCACGGATCTGTTCTACTTCTTTGAGTCGGGGCACGTACAGCAATACGGCCAATTTAACAGCCACGGCGGCGAGATGGAAAACCAGAAGGATGTAAAAAGCCGTCATGGGCAACCCTCCATATACTCATTCTTCCATTGTACCGGATTCTCACTCACACCGTCCCGTGATAGAATGAAACAGACTGGAGTTGTGCGGGATTTGTCATGGAGGGACCGATGTGGCACGCGTATTGATGTCGTCGGAACAGGAATTGGATTCCATGGAGTCCTTGGCCCGGTTGTTGGAAGGGTGGGACGATCCGGTCCGGGCTGCCCGGGTGCGGGAGATCGCCCGCAAATGGGCGCGCCGGGAGGTGGTGGTGGCTTTCTGCGGCCATTTTTCCGCCGGCAAGTCTACGTTGATCAATTCGTGGCTGGGCGAGGACGTCCTGCCCAGCGGCCCGGTCCCCACCACCGCCGCCGGGGTGTTGATCCGGCGGGGAGCTCGGCGGATTCGTTTGCATTTTGAATCCGGTGCGGTTCAGGAAGCGGACGGACTGCGGGACTGGGGGGAGATCGCCGGGTGGTGCACCGGGGGTGAACATGTTCGGGTGGTGGAGATCTGGCACCCGAAGACGCCGCTGCCGGACGGGGCCGCGTTTTTGGATACGCCGGGTGTGGACTCGGCGGATCCGCAGCACCAAGAAATGACCGAGGATGTTCTTCATCTGGCAGATGTGGTGGTATATGTCATGGATTACAACCATGTCCAGGCCGAGGTGAATCTGTCGTTTGTCCGGCGGTTGACAGAACGGGGTAAACCGGTTTTTCTCACCGTGAATCAGATCGACAAGCACGCCGAGTACGAGTTGCCCTTCCTGCAGTTCCAATATGAAGTGGCGCAAACGTTCGAGTCGTTGGGCGTCCCCGGGGAGCGCATTTACTACACATCGCTTCGCAATCCGAATCATCCTCATCATCAGTTGCGGGAGTTGCAGGAGGACGTGTCGGCGTGGATCGATACGGTCGATGACCGGCTTCTGTCGTCGACGGCCCGTGCTCTGGTGTGGATCGCCGAAGATCATCTCGCGTGGTGGCGGGCACAGCAGCGGGAGCGGATTGAAGCGGCCCGGGAAGTATTGAGGGAGGAGCATGTCGAGGAACGGCTGCGCAGATTCGATGAGTTGGAGGCGGAACGCCGCCGGTGGGAAGACCCGGAGAAACACCTCGAAGAAGACGCCTGGCCGGGCCTGATTCGGACCATTGAAAATGCCAGGATTACTCCGTATGAGATCGGTGAGTTGGCCGGCAGATATCTGGAAAGTTTACGTCCGGGATTTCGGGCGGGCGGGTGGTTCCGAGGCAAGGGGCGCACCGAAGAAGAACGAAGCGCTCGTTTGGCGGCACTGGCCGACGCATTCGGCCGGCTGCTCGAGACGGAGTTGGACCGCCATGTCCGGACCTGGGCGAGGGAGTTGGCCGAATCCTGGGGAGTGGCAAGTCCGGAACTGTTGGACCGGATCGACGGGGAAACGATGACTTTTGATGCGTCATGGTTGGCGCAACAAGTGAAACCGGGAGCTGTGGCCGAGGCGGGGTACGCGCACACCTTCGTGCGAGATCTGGCGTCTGCGGGCAAGGAGGGGTACCGGAAACTGGGACGCCGGCTTTTGAGGGTGGTGGCCGACGCTGCAGCCGACAAACGGGCGGGTGTCCTGGCGGAGTTGGCTGAAGAGATGGACAGGTTGGCGGCCTACGCCCGGGCGAGAGATGTCCTGTCCGGGTTTCGGGACGAGGAGGACCGGCGCCGGTCGGCTTTGCTTTCCCGGATTCCCTCTCCGGCAAGGGCCGACGGGAACCTTTTGCCGAGTGCCGAGACCGCCTGTGCGTCCGATCCCGAGGCGGCCCGCGTTCCGGTCATTCCGGGGCCGGGTCAAACCGGAGCGGGTCTGTCCCCGGATGTGTCCGGGGCGACGGATGCCCTACCTTCGCCGCCGGAGGGCATGGGGGTTGCCGTGAGCCGGGAGAACGTCGGGGCGGCCGACGCCGATCCGGGGAAACTCGGCAAACCGGGAGACGATGAAGCGGGGGCGGATGACTGGTTGAGGGAGGTTCGGGTCGAAGCGCCGGGAACGGCGACGCGCATCGATGCCGCGCCCGCCGGGGTGGGCGATCCCCGATTTCTGGCCATGGCCGAAAAGCTGCGGCGGGCCGGGGATCTGTTGACGTCCCTGCCCGGGGGTGCCGGGATGGCCGCGGGATTTCGCGAGCGGGCCGCTCGGCTGGAAGAGCGGCAGTTTACCGTTGCGTTATTCGGTGCCTTCAGTGCCGGGAAGTCGACCTTGGCGAATGCGCTGCTCGGGGCGGCTGTCCTGCCGTCGTCACCGAACCCCACCACGGCCGCCGTTCAGCGGGTGCGTGCGTCCGATGCCGGCCATCCCCACGGAACTGCGCGACTCAGCGTGCGGAGCCGGGAAGAGATGGAGCGTTTGTTGGAAGATCTCCGGGGGTCGGGGCAGGGAGATTCGGCCGAGCGGATCGCCCGCCGGCGGACGAGTATGGAGCCCTATTTTGGACACATCCTGGCGGCGGATTGGAGCCTGATCCGGTCGGTGACGGTTCTGGAGGAATGGGCGGCATATTTGTCCCATGTTGATGTGTTTTGGGATTGTCCGTTCACCGCCGGAGGATGGGTGCTGGTGGATACTCCCGGAGTGGATTCGTCTCACGGACGACACACCGATGTGGCTTTTGAATATGTCCGCCACAGCGATGCCGTGGTGTTCGTCACGTATTACAATCATGCGTTTTCCCGGGCGGACGAGGTTTTTTTGCGACAGTTGGGGAAGGTTCAGGATGCGTTTGCCTTTGAAAAAACGTTTTTTGTCGTCAATGCCAGCGATTTGGCCGCCGACCGGGAAGAACTGCGGGATGTGGAAGACCATGTGCGCCGCAGACTGATGGAGTTGGGTCTGGTACGCCCCCGGCTCTTTCCTGTCTCCAGTCAGGGAGCGCTTTTGGCCCGGGCGGCGAGCCGAGGTTCCCTGGGATCCGCTGAAGAGACCCGGCTGCGCAAGTGCATGGCTCTGGATGCCGGGCCGTTGCCCTCATTGGAAGAAGCGTTGGAGATGACGGGTTTTGCAGCGTTTTACCGGGCTTTTGCTTCCTTGCTGCAGCATGATCTGGCGGATATCGCTCTGAGCCAAGCCCGGGCGGATCTCGAGCGAGGGCGGGAGACGGTAGAGAGGTGGCTGGCTGAGGCCCGGGCGGAGGACGGCGGGCGCCAGGAGCGGCGCCGCCGTTGGTTGGTCTTGGGAGAACGGATCGGGGAGGGACTGTTGGGTCCGGATGTCACTCCCTTGATGCGCGGGGTGGAGGGAGAGATCGCCGAGTTGTGCGATCACATTGAGCGGCGGCTGTGGATCCGGTACCAGGACCGGTTTCGGGAGGCATTCTCCCCGCCGGCTTTGGGCGGCGCGGGGCAAGAGGAACTCGCTGCCTGTGCCGAGGACCTCGGGGGCTGGATGGACGAGGAACTGCGGCAGGAGTGGCGGGCTGCGGCTCTGCGGGCCGAGCGCTGGTTTCGGGATCGCCGGGAGCGCATGTGGCGGGAGCGCGTGGCTGCGGCGGCCGGAGATATGCCCGGGTGGTCATGGACCCCGGATTCTCCGGAGCCCTGGGATCTTTCCCGTGATCCGGACCATGTCCCGGTGAAGGAGACGATCCAGGTTCAGGTGCCTCGGTTGTTTCCGGGGATCAAACGATGGATCGACGGGGGAATGAACGAGATGCGGGAGGGGCTCTGGGCGGCCGTTGTGCCGCACGTACGGACGTTTGTGAGCCGTTTGCGCGATACGCTCAAGGAGTGGGTTCATGGGCGGGCGGAACCGGTGCTTGAAGCCGACCGCCGACAGGCCGTGGAGTCGGCCAGAACCTATGTGCAAGGAATCGTTGCAGCGCTGGATCGGTCGGTCGCTCCGGAAGTCCTGGAAGACGTGGTTCGGAACTGGCCGGAGGACTGAGATCGAAAGAGGCGCCGTGCAGTGTTCCGAAAAGAAAGGATGATCAGTGTGGCCGTGAACCCCTTGGTGACGGTCGGGTGGCTCAATGACCACCTTGGCCGGGACGATACGGTGGTTGTGGATTGCCGATTCACACTGAACGAACCGGATGCCGGGGAAGCGCGGTATCTGCAGGGACACGTGCCCGGGGCGGTGTACCTGCATTTGGAGCGGGATTTGTGCGGCCCGAAGGGAAAGGGCGGGCGGCACCCGCTGTCCGACCCGGCACTTTTGGCCAAGGTGTTTGGCGATGCGGGGATCGGCACGGGGAAGACCGTGGTGGCCTATGACGATCAAACCGGGGAATTTGCCGCCCGGCTGTGGTGGACCCTCCGGTATTTGGGCCACGACGATGTCCGGGTTTTGGACGGGGGATATGCCGCTTGGCTGGCGGCGGGATTCCCGACCAACCGGGAGATCCCGGTCCCCAAACCGGCCGTCTTTGTGCCCCGGGTGCGGCCGGAGATGGCGGTGGACGCGGGGGGCGTGGCCGGCGCCGGTGCCGGGACGGTGCTCGTTGATTCCCGGGCGCCCGAGCGGTATACGGGGGAGCAGGAGACCATCGATCCGGTGGGAGGACATATTCCCGGGGCGGTCAACTTCTTTTGGAAAGAAGGGTTGGATGCCGATGGACGGTGGAAGGAGCCCGAAGACCAGCGGCGTCGATTCGCCGACCTGGCGGAAGCTCGGGAGATCATCGTGTACTGTGGGTCGGGTGTCACCGCCTGTGCCAATCTGCTGGCGTTGGAATTGGCCGGGATTTCCGGGGCGAA
>JASBVV010000093.1 GCA_029960885.1 Kyrpidia sp.
GGGAGGTGGAACTGACCAAAGGGCGGTACAGCCAATTTCTCGAGAGTCGGGATCGCCGGGTGAGACGGGATGCGTTCACCGCTTTTTATTCGGCCTATCGCGAGCGCTTGAACACCCTGGCGGCGACCTATCACGCCAGTGTGAAAAAAGACGTGTTCTACGCCCGGGCGCGAAAGTACGGCTCTTCCTTGGAGGCCGCCCTGGATGACGACCGGGTTCCCGTGGAGGTATACACCAGCCTGATCGCCGCCGCACGGGAGTTTCTCCCGGTTCTTCACCGGTATCTGCGGCTGCGCAAAAAGGTGCTCAAATTGGATGATCTACATATGTACGACCTCTATGTACCGCTGGTGCCCGAGACCCATGGCGAGATTTCGTTCGATCAGGCGAAACGGACCGTGCTCGAAGGGTTGCGCCCCCTCGGGGTGGACTATTTGAACGTGGTGAAACAGGCCTTTACCTCCCGCTGGATCGACGTGCACGAGAACCGGGGCAAGCGGGGCGGGGCCTATTCTTGGGGTGCGTACGGAACCCATCCGTATATCCTTCTCAACTGGCAGCCCAACATCGATAACGTGTTCACCCTCGCCCATGAAATGGGCCATGCCCTCCACAGCCATTATACGTTTCAACACCAGCCGTACGTGTACGGGGGGTACTCGATCTTTGTCGCCGAAGTGGCCTCGACCTGCAACGAATCGCTGCTGCTGCATCATCTCCTGAAAAATCCCCCGGATGAAGCGATGCGTCGTTATCTGCTGAACCATCATCTGGAGCAGTTTCGCACCACGGTGTTTCGGCAGGTGATGTTTGCCGAGTTTGAAAAACTCACCCACGAAGCGGTGGAGTCGGGGCACGCCCTGACCTCCGATTGGCTGTGCGAGACCTATCGTCGTCTGAACGAGGAGTATTACGGCGCCGAGGCGGTGATCGACGAGCAGATTGCCTGGGAGTGGGCGAGAATTCCTCATTTTTATACCGCCTTTTACGTGTACAAGTATGCCACGGGATTTTCGGCGGCCACTGCACTCTCTCGGCAAATCCTTCGGGAAGGGGAGCCGGCGGTCAAGCGCTACCTGGATTTTCTGTCGGCGGGCAGTTCCGACTATCCCCTGGAAGTGCTCGGCCGGGCCGGGGTGGACATGCGCTCGCCCGAGCCGGTGCGCCAGGCTTTGCGCGTGTTCGAGGAAACCCTCGGCGAGCTGGAAGAGAGCTTTCGTCAAGAGAATCGATAAGGCCGCTGCAACGGCGCAGGGGAGGTACGGCTTGTGGCAGGGGGAACCGTTTTTGGTGTGGTGACGCGGTATCCGGATCATGTGGAGCAGTTCGGTCCGGCGTTTTGGGAGGTCAAGGATGTCGGTGGCGCCCGCCGGGACCCGGTCACCGGGGCGATTCCCATGGTGAGCTGCTTCGCCGATAATCGATTGGCCAAAGCGCATCCGGAGTGGGTGCAGATGGGTCCCGGAGGGGAGCGGGCCACCCGGGATCAGCCGTATTTTGACTGGGACTGTCTGTGTCCCAGCCGGCCGGAAGTGGAGGAACTGGCCCTGGATTGGATCAGGGGGGCTTTGGACCAATCCGGCTCCGAGTCTTTTCGGCTGGATGATGTCACCTTTGCCCGGGAAGGGTATTGCCGGTGCGAGGCCTGCGAAGCGGGGCGCCGCGAATCCGGCCTCGACTTCGAGGCGTACCGGATCGGGAAGCTGACCGATTTTGTCCGGCGCAGCCGGGCGCTGGTTCCCGGCACTCTGTATTTCACCCTTTTCCCCGATCCGTACCCGGGACATTTGGAGCTGAGATTCGGCATCGATGTGGACGGATTAAAACGGTGGGTCGACGTTTTTGTGGTGCCGATCTACGACCTGGCCTACACCACCACCTATTGGCTGGAGGTCTTGGCCCAGGGGTTCCGGGACCGGCTTGGCGGGCATCCCTGGTACCTGGAACTCTACGGCCTCGGGGTGGACGAGGGGCGATTGACCAAGGCGGCCCAGGTGGGGGCGGCGTACGCCGACGGCGTGCTCGTTGCCTATGAAAAAGATGGCGGAAAACTGCGACGGGTTCGGGAGGCGCTTCGCGGTTGAGCCGGGAGGAAGTGCGGGAGGATCGTTCCGGGGGCGATGGCGTCACCGTGTCGGGGACGGTGGAACGGGTGGTCTTCCGGAACGACGAAACCGGGTATGCGGTGTTCCGGCTGAAAACGCCCGACGGGGTGGTCGCTTGCACGGGATATGTGTACTTTTCCCAGGGCGAAGGGGAAGCCCTGGAGGTTGCCGGCCAGTGGGAGGAACATCCCCGGTACGGCAAACAGTTGCGGGTGACGGGTTGGAGTAAGCCCGTACCGGCCGATCGCGAGGTGGCCATCCAATTGTTTCGACGGCTGGAAGGGGTCGGTGCCCGGTTGGCGCGGCGCATCGTGGCCGTCCTCGGACCCGGCGCGGTGGATGCGATCCTGGATCATGGAGAGGCGGCCCTGGCCGGGGTCCATGGGCTTTCGCCCGAGAAGGTCCAGTCGATTGTGGCACAGGTTCGGGCCCACCACGGGGTCCAAAAAGTTCTGGGACAACTGATGGCCCTGGGAATTTCACCGGGTGCCGCCCTGCGGGTGTACCGGGTGCTGGGGGAGGGGTGTTTGCAGGACATCCGCAGCAATCCCTATCTGCTCACCGGGGTGGCAGGGATCGGTTTTGCCCAGGCGGACGGCGTGGCCCGCAGGCTGGGGATCTCCCGGGATAGCCCCTTTCGCCTGCAGAGTGCTCTGCTCTATGTTCTCGCGGGTTCGGCGACCAATGGACACTGCTGGATGGATCGGCAGAATTGGTTGGCGGAGACCGTGGGGCTGCTTGCCGGTGTGGACGGCGATCCTCTGGATTCCGGTTTGTTCGACCGGGCGGCTCAAACCCTCCGGGAAGAAGGCGCGGTCAAACAGGAGGCAGACCGCGTTTACCTGAGGTCTCTGTGGGAGGCCGAGGAGCGGGTGGCGCGCTGGGCGGCCGGGCGCACGCGGGCGACTCCGCTGCAACCGGCGGAACTGGACGCCTTGATTGAAGCCTACGAGCGTGAATCGGGCATCATCCTTTCGTCGACCCAGCGGGAGGCGGTGCGGACGGCCGTCGCCAGCCCGCTGTTGATTCTCACCGGGGGGCCGGGGACCGGCAAGACGACGACGGTGCGGGCCATTCTCTGGTGCAGGCGCCGGTTGAACCCCGGGACGAAGGTGGGGATGGCGGCTCCCACGGGCCGGGCCGCCAGGCGGCTGGAGGAAGTCTCCGGATTCCGCGCCGGGACGATCCACCGTTTACTGGGAATGGGGATCGAGGGAACGGCCCAATTCGGCGAGGATCACCCGTTGCCCTTCGATGTGATCATCGTGGACGAGGCGTCGATGATGGATATCACTTTAGCCGACAAACTGTTTCGAGCCACCGGAGCGGCCGGGGTGATTCTGGTCGGGGATGTGGACCAACTTCCCTCGGTGGGACCCGGGCACGTGCTTCACGACCTGATCCGGGCCGGAATCCCGAGCGTGCGGCTGGACGTGATTTTTCGCCAGGCCGGCCGAAGCAACATCGTGGTCAACGCCCATCGGGTGCTCCGGGGGGAGTTGCCCCGCCAAGGAGGGGACTTCTGGTTTGTCGAGGTACCCGGCGACACGGCCGCCGGGGTCAACCGGGCCATCGCCGAGCGTCTGGAGCAGGCGGTGAAAAAGCTGTTGGAGGACGGATACGGGTCGGAGGATATCCAGGTGCTCAGCCCCACCAAGAAAGGGGAACTGGGGACGGAAGCCCTGAACACCCGGCTGCAGCGGTTGATGAATCCCCGGGAAATGGGCAAGAAGGAGATCATGATCGGCCGGGCAGGGGAGCGGGTTTGGCGGGTGGGCGACAGGGTCATTCAGATGCGGAACGATTACGAGAAGGAAGTGTTCAACGGGGAAATCGGGAAAATCGAAGATGTGGATGCCGAAGAGGGGGTCATGTGGGTGCGGTTCGGCGATGCCGTCCATGAATACGACCGGGACGACTGGGATCAGCTCCGGCACGCTTTTGCCATCACGATCCATAAAAGCCAGGGCGGGGAGTATCCCGTCGTTTTGATTCCCATGACCACCAGCCACTATATCCTTTTGTATCGAAATCTCCTGTACACCGGCATCACCCGGGCCAAGGAACTGTGCGGCCTGATCGGCATGCCCAAGGCCCTGGGTCTCGCCGTCCGCAACACCCGGCCGGTGTTGCGAAACACACGGCTGGCGGAGCGAATCCAAGCGTATCTCCCGGATCCCCCGAGCAGCGGCGCTCCTTGACCACGGGGTCAGGAGGGCCGTCAGGGAACCAAGCCCATCCGCTTCGCGATGATTTCCTTCATGATTTCGCTGGTGCCGCCGTAGATGCGGGTGACGCGCATGTCCCGCCACGCCCGTTGGATGGGGTACTCGTTCATGTATCCGTATCCCCCGTGGATCTGGAGCGCCATGTCGGCGACCAGGCACGCGGTCTCCGTGGCGGTCAGCTTGGCCATCGAGGTTTCCGTGACGGCGTCGATCCCGCGGGCGTAAAGATCCAGAGCGTGGTAGGTCAGTCGGCGGGCCTTCTCCACTTCCACCGCCATGTCCACCAACCGGTGGCGGATCACCTGGAACTGGGTGAGGGGGCCGCCGAACTGCTGCCGGGTTTTGGCGTAGTCCACCGCCAAGTCCAGGGATGCCTGGGCGGTGCCCAACGTCTGCAGGGCGATCATCAGGCGCTCCCATTGGAAATTCTGCATCACCAAATAGAAGCCCCGGTTTTCTTCCCCGAGCCGTTGGCCGGCGGGAATGCGGCAGTCCTCAAAGAACAGTTCCGCGGTGTCGGAGGCGTGGTTTCCCACCTTATCCAATTGGCGCTGAACATAAAACCCCGGCGTATCCCGATCGACGAGGAACAGCGACATTCCCCGGTGACCGGCCTCCGGGGCGGTTTTGGCCGCAACCACGTAAAAATCGGCGTACACTCCGTTGGTGATGAAGATTTTGTTCCCGGACAGGACATAGTGATCCGCGTCCCGCACCGCTTTGGTCCGGACCGCCGCCACGTCGGATCCGGCTCCGGGTTCGGTGATGGCCAGCGCCCCAATTTTTTCCCCGGCGACCCCGGGAATCACGTACTTTTGCTTTTGCTCTTCGGTGCCGAATCGGTACACCGGGCGCATGGCGATTCCCACGTGGACCCCGACGGTGTTCGCGAAACCCGAGGCGTTGATTCGGCCGAGCTCTTCGTGAAGCACCGCTTCCGCCAGGGGGTTGTCGCCGCCGCCCCCGTACTCTTCGGCGATGTTCAGGCCAAAATAGCCGAGGTTTCCCATCTTGTGCAAGATCTCCCGGGGGACCCTCCGGCTTTGCTCCCACTCTTCCACATGGGGAACGATCTCTTTTTGCAAAAATTGACGGATGGCGTTTCGCAATTCCTCATGTTCACGGGTAAACGGATGCATGTGGCCGGGTCTCCTTTCTTCGCCATGGTCTTGGGGTCAGTATAGCATCCGAACGTTCGGTCGAGAAAGACCCGAGGTTGCCCGGTTTGGGGCGAACCGGTATACTGAAATGACAGATTCCCAAATCTCGCACTGGAGACGGTCGGGTCCCCTTCGGGGGACAAAAGGGAACCGGGTGAAATTCCCGGGCGGTCCCGCCACTGTAACCGGAGAGTGCGCTTTCAAGGTGCCACTTGCCGATTGGGGCAGGGAAGGCGAAGGCGCGCGAGGACCCGGAAGCCAGGAGACCTACCCGGCCATACTCCCGGAACGGCCTTCGCGGAAAGGTCGGGGAGCGGCGCCACGCAAGCGGTGGACACCCAATAAGGGCGGGCCGCCCGGAATGAGCATCGCCCCGGCTGAGACCGGGGTTTTTTTCGTCGGTTGTCAAACCGGAATGGAGGATGGTCCTGCATGAGCCTGCGCGGGTGGATCAGGAATTCGTGGATGGTTTCGATGGTCGTCGCGCTGGCGGTCTTGCTCTCCGCCTGCGGAGGCGGCGCACCTGCGCAACCGGCGGAATCCGGGGCCGCCGGAACCCAGCCGACGACCTATCCCTTGACGGTCAAGGACGACAGCGGGATTTCGGTGACCATTTCCCAAGAACCCAGGCGAATCGTCTCTTTGATTCCCGGCCACACCGAGATCCTCTTCGCACTGGGCCTTGAGGGCAGAGTGGCGGCGGTCACCAATTGGGACAATTACCCGCCGGGGGTTCAAAAAAAGGTGGAAGCGGTTTTGGACGGGCTGAATCCGCCGGTCGAGCGGCTGGTGGCCATTCATCCGGATCTGGTGGTGCTGGGTTCCCACAATGAGACCATCGTTCAGGCGGTGCGCCGCGCCGGGCTCACCGCGGTGGTCTATGACCCCCAGAGCCTTGATGGGGTCTATCGGACCATTATGGAACTGGGCCGCATCACCAACCGTCCCGCCCAAGCGTCGGCTCTGGTGGATCAGATGAAGAAAAAAGCGGCCGCCCTATCGGCCAAGGTGGCGGGAATTCCCGCGGATCAGCGGGTTCGGGTGTACGTGGAGGCCGATCCCGATCACCTGTACACCGCCGGTGGCCACACGTTCATGGATGAGTTGATCCGGCTGGCCGGCGGCGTCAACGTGGCCGAGGATCTCGAAGGGTGGAAACCCATGAATGCCGAAACCCTCATTCGGAAAAATCCCCAGGTCATCGTCGTCACGTACGGGTACTATGTGCCCAACGCCGCGGACAAGCCTAAACAACGCCCTGGATGGGAGGTCGTGGACGCCGTGCGCCACAATCGGGTGTATGCGGTGGATTCCGACCTGGTGAGCCGCCCCGGCCCCCGCATCGTCGGAGGGGCGGAGGCCCTGGCGAAACTGTTCTATCCCGATCTGTTTCGGCAGTGATCCATGAAAACCGGGCGGATTTGGGCGTGGGGGGTGGTGCTGGCCGGCGCGGCGGCCGTCTCCCTGGCGGCGAGTGTCGCGCTGGGACCGGTACCCCTGGGCCCGGCGATGGTGTGGCGGGCGTTGGCGGCGGGCTGGTCAGGAGGGTCCGCGGGACCGGATTGGGTTCGTTCTGTGGTGTGGGAGATCCGGCTTCCCCGGGCCGTCCTGGCATTGCTGGTCGGCGCCTCCCTCGGTGCGGCGGGCACGGCCTACCAGGGAGTGCTGCGGAATCCCCTGGCCGATCCGTTTGTGCTCGGGGTGTCGTCCGGGGCGGCACTGGCCGCGGCGGGGGGGATTCTTTTCGGCGGACAGATCGGATTCTACGGGTTATTCGCCGTACCCGTACTGGCTTTCTTCGGAGGTCTGCTGGGGCTTGGCGCGGTGTTTTGGTTGGGAGCCCTGGGCGACGGGCGAATGCGAAACGATACCCTGATTCTGGCCGGCGTGGTGGTTCAATCCTTTTTCGGAGCCGTGCTGACGTTGCTGATCTACACGTCGTCCGATCGGATGCCCAGCGTGATGCTCTGGCTTCTCGGCAGCCTCGCCAACCGTGACCCCCGCCTGGTATGGAGCCTGTCGCCCTATGTTCTGGTCGGTTTGACCGCGCTGTGGGCCCAGGCGAGGAATCTGAATGTCCTGAGCCTGGGAGAAGCAGAGGCGGCCCATCTGGGGGTGGAGGTCGTGCGAACCCGGCTGATGATCCTGGCGGCGGCTTCTCTCATGACCGCTGCGGCCGTTTCGGTGTCGGGGATCATCGGGTTTGTGGGGCTGGTGGTTCCCCATGTGCTTCGTCTGCTGACGGGTCCGGACCACCGAACATTGGTGCCCCTGTCGGCACTGGGAGGCGGGGTGTTTCTGCTGTGGGCGGACAATGCGGCCCGCACACTGATCCCCGGGCAGGAGATTCCCATCGGGGCGATCACGGCTTTTTTCGGGGCGCCGTTTTTTGCGTATCTTTTGCGACGCCGAGTGGCGAAGTGAACGTGGAGGGGGCCGGGACGCGTGGTTCAGGCGGCGGTGGAGGTCGACGGCATCTGGAAGTCCTACGGGGAGCGGCAGGTGCTTCAAAACGTTTCTTTTTCCGTGTCGCCCGGAATGGTGATGGGCGTGATCGGGCCCAACGGATCGGGAAAGAGTACGTTGGTGCGCCTGTTGTCGGGAGTGGATCGGCCGGATCGGGGAACGGTCTTGCTCGACGGCCTTCCGGTGAACGCCTATCCCAGACGGGTCTTGGCCCGGCGAATGGCCGTTCTTCCCCAGACTCCCCTCGTGCCTTTTGCGTTTTCGGTGTATGATACGGTGATGATGGGCCGCCACCCGCACCTCAAACCGCTTCGCGGCGAGACGGCGCGGGACCGGCGGGTGGTGGAGCGGATCTTGGCGGAGACCGGTCTGACCGAGCTTGCCGGGATGCGGGTCGACCGGTTGAGCGGCGGCCAGCGCCAACTCGTCGCCTTGGCGATGGTTCTGACCCAAGAACCGGACGTGCTGGTGCTGGATGAGCCGACAACATTCCTCGATCTCGGGCACCAAGCGCGGATGTTGGATTTTTTGCGTCGACAGCGCGTCCGTCCCCTCGCCGTGGTCATGGTCCTTCATGATCTCAATCTGGCCGCCCTGTATGCGGATCGCATCCTGCTGTTGAACCGCGGTCGCGTCGAGGCGTTGGGGTCGGCGGCCGATGTTCTCACCGAGGATCACATTGACGCGGTATACGGCGTACGGCCCCTGGTGGTCCGTCATCCGGACACCGGCGTTCCTCAGATTCTGTTGCAGCCGGGAGGCACTGAGGCCGGTCCGGCGACATCGCCCCGCCCGGCCGGACACTGTCTTCCGGTGTCGCCGCGGTGACACCGGCCCAAGTATGCGGATCGTCAGCATCCGATTTCGGGCGCGGTGTGAGAATTCACGACGCAGAGGGGAACGAAGAGCATGCAGTTCGTGATCTTGCTTTCGGTGTTTCTCGGCCTCACGGTGCTGTTTCTCGCAACGTACCTGTGGACGAATCACATTCGGGGGAAAGTGGTGTATTTGCCCCCGGACCAGTGGTCCGAAGAATCGATCCAAAGGACCATCGCCGAGTGGGAAGCCAAGGGCTGGGTATGGGAGCGGACCAACGACAAGGCCGGAAGCATTCGCTTTCGCCGCGGGTCCGGGTAAAAGTGCGCCCCTTGTTGTGCATACGAGAAGGGCTGTTCCCGCCGGCTCATCGCACGATGGCTCGTCGGGCAGCCCTTTTTTATACTTTATTTATACCTTATTTTTACTCCGCGGGCGGAGCGGCGGCGCGGATCGCCGCCGGGACGCCGTCCATCTTGCGGATGTTCTCCCGGAACCGCCGGGCCAATTCCCTGGCCTTCGCGTCGTACGCCTCTTTGTCCGCCCAAGTGTTCCGCGGCTGCAACACTTCCGGAGGGACTCCCGGGCTGGTTCGCGGCACCGCCAGTCCAAAATACGGTTCGGTGGCGTATTCGACCTCGTCCAGTGCCCCCGACAACGCGGCCTTCACCATGGCGCGGGTGTGGGCCAATTTCATGCGGCTTCCGACTCCGTATGGGCCCCCGGTCCAACCGGTGTTCACTAGAAAAACCCTGACATTGTGCCGGGCGATGTTCTGTCCGAGCATCTCCGCGTACACCGCCGGCCGCAGGGGCAAAAACGGCGCTCCGAAACAGGTGGAAAACGTCGCTTCGGGATCGGTCACTCCCCGCTCGGTGCCGGCAAGTTTACTTGTGTACCCGGAAAGAAAATGGAACATCGCCTGCTCCCGGGTCAACCGGGAGATGGGCGGCAGCACCCCGTACGCGTCCGCGGTAAGGAAAATCACCGTTTTCGGGTGGCCCGCCGTCCCGGGGATCCTGGCGCCCGGGATGTAATGGATGGGGTAGGCCGCCCGGGTGTTCTCCGTGAGATCGCTGCGATCGTACAACTCCACCCGGGTGACCGGATCGAGGACCACATTTTCCAACACGGTCCCGTAACGGACGGCGTCCCAGATCTGTGGTTCGAGCTCCCGGGACAGACCGATGCACTTGGCGTAACAGCCGCCCTCAATGTTGAATATGCCGTCCTCAGACCACCCGTGTTCATCGTCTCCGATCAATTCCCGGGCCGGGTCGGCGGACAGGGTGGTTTTCCCGGTTCCGGAGAGGCCGAAAAACAGGGCGACATCGCCTTGGCCTCCGACATTGGCCGAGCAATGCATGGATAACACATTCCGGCGGGGCAGCAGGTAGTTCATGACGCTGAAGATCGATTTTTTGATCTCTCCGGCGTATTCGGTGCCGCAAATCAGGACGAGCCGGTGTTCGAAACTGATCATGATGGCCGCTTCGGAGCGGGTTCCGTCCCGCTCGGGTACCGCCTGGAACCCCGGGGCCGAGATGACCGTGAATTCAGGCCCATGTTCGGCCAATTCTTCGGCGGAGGGCCGGATGAACAACTGGTGTGCGAACAAGTTGTGCCAAGCTCGTTCGGTGATGACCCGGATCGGCAAGCGGTGGCGCGGGTCGGCCCCGGCGAAGCCGTCGAACACGTAAACCGGTTTTCCGGCGAGATAGTCGGTGACGCGGTTGACCAGAAGTTCAAAACGGTCCCGGTCGAAAGGCTGATTGACGGCTCCCCAATGGATGTGACTTTCACTGGCGGGTTCTTGTACGATAAACTTGTCCTTGGGCGAGCGCCCGGTGTACTTGCCCGTCGTGGCCGCAAGCGCACCGGAGGCGGTGAGCACGGCCTCCCCGTTGCGCAGGGCCGCCTCAATCAGGAGAGGAACGGCCAACTGCCGGTGCGCCCGCGGGGACTGGGTGAGGCGAAGCAAATCCTTTTCAAGGGTATCGATCTTCATGGCGCATCCTTTCCCGAAACAAAATGTTGTACATATTGTACCGAGTTCGGGGATTGAGGCGCAATACTTTTTCCGGATTTCCACAAAAGTGACATGCGAATTCCGCAAAATGTAACACGCGATTTGGCCGGATGCGCGCATGAGCAGCACCCGCTCTGTTCCTCGTCGGACATCCGGCGGTGGTGTACAATGTATCCGGATTGCTGAACAAGGCGAGGCGGAGTGAAGCGGATTGCATCTGATTCAAGTGCTGCTGTCTGTGATCACCGGGGCATTCATCGGCTTGGCGACAAACGGTTTGGCCATCGCCATGCTGTTTCGGCCATGGCATACGTGGCGGATCGGGCGGTGGAGGGTGCCGCTGACTCCCGGCCTCATCCCCCGGCGCCGGGAAGAAATTGCCCAGCGTTTGGGTGAAATTGTTCAGGAGTATCTTCTCCCCGCCGAAGGGATGCGCCGGGCGATCGGCGACGCGGATATCGGAGGCGCTCTTGACAAAGCGCGGGATCATCTCATCGCGTGGGTTGAAAAGGAAGGAATTCACCGCGCGGCCGGCAGGATCGTTGATTGGACCCAAGGGGAAAGGTCTCAGACATCCGAGACGATGAGTTTCGAACCGCTCCTGGGAGTCCTTCGGGACCTGGGACTGGGGACGGCCCGGCGTGCGGCGGACTCCGAAGCCGGCTCGGCTTGGATTCGGACGCTGACCGAGAAAAGCCTGGAATTTGCGGTGAGTGCGACCCAGGACCTCCGGGTGCGCCGGGGGTTGGGGGAGCTGGTCCAGCGATGGCTGCTTCACCAGGGGTGGCTCGGCCGGTTGGCCGGGGCGTTGGGTGCCGAGGATCGGGTGGCCGAAGAGTTTCTCCGGGCCCTGAGGGAATGGCTTGCAGCGCCGGGGACCCATGAGGCGGTGGTGACCTGGGTGAGGAGAGAGCTGTTGCCCGGGCTTCTGGAGGTGCTGGAGCGGGAGCCCAGGGATGGGCCGGCCATTCGGGTGTGGGTGGATGCGGCAAAAGAGCAATGGGCGGACCACGCCTGGCTGGAGGACGAATTGGGCAAAGTGTGGCAGTGGGTGAAGGATCTTGTGGGGCAATGGGAGCCCCGACTGCGTCCGCGGGTCCTGAAACAGTTGGAAACCGCCCTGCCCCGGGTGTGGCGGCAGATTCCCGTGGCAAACATCGTCGAGGAGCAGGTCAACCGGTTCCCGCTCCCCGAATTTGAACGGCTGGTTGTCGACGTCGCCCGGCGGGAGTTGGCCATGATCACGTGGATGGGGGCCGTTCTGGGCGGTATTGTCGGTTTTGGCCAGGCCCTGTTGGCCACTTTGGTATGAACCGGAGAGAAGCCGGCCGGAATCTGACGTGCCCCAATGCACGGATCGGGGGAAAGGACGTTCCGGACGGAGGCGCGGGGCTGCAGGCCCTGGAGCGGACGGCGTCCCGGGAATCGCCGTCGAGTTCGGTGCCCCGTTGACCCGCCGGCGGATTGTAATAATATAGATTTCAAGCCAGTAAATACCTAGGGCGCTCCACCCCCGGCCCTGATAGGATGAAAGGGTCGGGGGTGAGAGAATGTGAGGAACATATGGGGAAGGCTGGCTCGGATGGTTTCCCTGGTCAGTCTGGGCTTCGGCCTGGTCGTGGCCGGAGGGATTCCCAGGTCCGCCTCGGCCGATGCGAACAGTCCGATGGCTTTGGTGTACTTGTCCGGTTTCGATCCCGCAACTCGACTGTCACTCCTGGATCGCGTGGCCGGTCGGGTGGACGTAATCTCGCCGGATTTTTTCACCGTGAAAGCGGACGGTTCGCTCTCGGTCCGGGTGGATGATCGCTTGGTCCGGGCCGCCCACGATTGCGGGCTCCAGGTGGTCCCCTTTGTCGGGAACGATTGGAACCGGGACGCCGGTCGGCAGGCGTTGGCGGGCGGCTCCGATTTGGCGCGCCAACTTGCCGATCTGGTGGTGCAGCACGGTCTGGACGGCATCATCGTGGACATCGAAAACCTCACGGCCTCGGACCGGGACGAGCTGACGTCTTTTGTCCGGGCGCTCCGCGGCGAACTGCCCGCTTCGAAACAGTTGGGGGCGGCGGTGCCCGCCGTTCTGGGACCTGACGTGACCGGATGGGAAGCGTCTTACGACGATCCGGCCCTCGCTTCCCTCTGTGATTACCTCACCGTCATGACCTATGATGAGTCCGTGCAAGGAAGCGACCCGGGTCCGGTGGCCGGCGGCCCGTGGGTGGAAAAGTCGGTGCAGTACATGTTGACGCGAATCCCCCGGGACAAATTCCTGCTGGGAGTGCCCCTGTACGGGCGACGGTGGGTGGACGGCTCAGGGGGGGATGCCGTTTCGTTTCCGGCCGTATCCCGGTTGGTGGCGGCCACCGGCGTATTTCCCGCGTATGATCCGGTTCAGCAGACCATGCACTTGGGCTACGATGCCGGCGGCGCCTGGGTGGACGTTTATTACGACAACCGGGCCAGTATCGCGGCCAAACTGTCTTTGGTGTCCAAATATCATCTTCGCGGCGGTTTCGCCTGGAGCTTGGGCCAGGAGGATCCCTCGGTGTGGGATGTGTTTCGCAGTGCGATGAGCGGGGTGCCCTTTCCGGATATCGCCGGCTCTTATGCCCGTCCGGCGATTTTGCAATTGTGGAAGCAAGGATGGGTCCGCGGGAAGGAGGACGGGCTGTTTCACCCGGATCAGCCGGTGACCCGGGCGGAATCCGCGGCCATGGTGGTCCGTGCCCTTCACCCTTCGGACTCGGCCGGCGCTCCGGGTTTTACCGACGTACCTCCTGGGTACTGGGCCTATGGGGCCATTCATCGCGCCCAAGCCGCCGGGTGGGTGCGCGGGATGGGCAACGGGTGTTTTGAGCCGGACCGGTCGCTGACCCGGGCGGAGGGAGCGGCCATGATCGCCCGTGCATTCGGCCTGACCGCATCCGGGAGCAGCGGATTTCCCGACCTGGCCGGTTCCTGGGCGGACGGGGCGGTGGCCGCCCTGCGCATGAAGGGCATCGTGACGGGCTGGCCGGACGGCTTTTTTCACCCGGACGCCCTCCTTACCCGGGGAGATCTGGCGGTGATGGTCGCCCGGGCGATGGGACTTTTTTAAAAGTCGAGTTATAATCATGGAGGAGGGAACTGTTGCCTTCGTTCCCGGCTACATACCGCCGGCGAAACGGTGAAACCGGCGACCTGGAAAGGGGTGGTCCGATGAAAGTGGTGTATCATGGGCACGCTTGCTTCGAGGTGGAGGCCGACGGGAAGCGGGTGATCATCGACCCGTTTCTATCCGGAAGCCCGGTCAGCAAGATCAAACCCGACGATGTCCGGGTCGATGCGGTCCTGTTGACCCACGGGCACGGCGACCATCTGGGGGACGCGGTGCAGATCGCCAAACGCTTGGGGGTCCCCATTATTGCGCCGTACGAACTGGCCTCCTATTGTGCGGGGAAAGGCGCCTCGGTTCACGGGATGCATCTGGGCGGGGCGCATACCTTTGAGTTCGGGAAAGTGAAATTGACCCTGGCTTTCCACGGGGCCGGAATCGAGGACGAAGACGGTATCCACGAAGGCGGCAACCCCTGCGGCTACTTGGTTACGATGGGCGGGAAAACCTTTTACCACGCCGGGGACACGGCGCTGTTCGGCGACATGAAATTGATCGGCGACCGGCATGTCATCGATGTGGCGGCCATTCCCATCGGCGACAACTTCACCATGGGTCCCGAAGATGCATTGTTTGCCGTGGAATTGCTCCGCCCCGGCATCGTGGTGCCGATGCATTACAACACCTTCCCCCTGATCGCCCAAGACGTGCAGGCCTTCGCCGCATCGGTGGAAGGGAAAGGGTTCCGTTGCACCGTTTTGGATGTCGAGGGGAGCCTGGAGGTCTGATCGGACGGGGATGATCCGAGACCCCGAAAGGAAACCGCTTCGGAAGGAAAGCCCTTCACCAAACGGCGAAGGGCTTTCCTGCGCATCCCGCGGTCAAGCCCGGTTGACCAGGTTGACCATGATCCGGGCCAATGCCTGTTGATCTTCTTCGGAACTGACGTTCCACATCTCCTGCAATAACCGCTCCTGCTTGTTTCGCGGATCCACGTGCCTCGCCAGATAGTCGCCCATCCGGTAGGCGATCTGTTGGATTTGTTCCGTATTCATCCCGGCCGCCTGCGCCTGATCAACCCGGTCGCCGAGGAAGTTCTTCCACTGCTCGAAGTTCTCCAGAACGTGCACGGCTTGCGCCTCCTTCGGCGTAAGGTTGGGCGGATGCCCATCGTTAATGTAACCGGATCCGGGTTTCTCTATGCGGAGCGCCCCGGAGAGATTTTCCCGGCGGGACGGCCACATATCGGCGCGCCCCGGCGCATAGCCTGTACCGAAAGGGGGAGTCATCGTGCGGCCGCATGGCTGGTTTTGGACATTCGTCGGTTTGGTCTGCGCCGGTGTGCTGCTGATCTATGGATTGCCCCGTCTGCCCGGGCCGGTATCCTCGTCATCCGCGGCCTTTTCCGCGGCCTGGATGGTGCTCGCCCTGCTTGCGGTGGGCAGTTTTCTCTTTCGTCTGATGGACGCGGACCGGGAACGCCGGCGGCCGGACCGGGTGCCCCTGGCCGTCCGCAGGGCCGCATCCCGGCAACTTATTCCTCTTTCCCGGCCGGGAAATCGGCCGGACTCCCGGAGGTATCACCGGGACTATCTGTAGATGCCGGAAAATACCGGGCCAGTTCTTCGGGGAGCGGGCGGGCTCGCCGGGTTTTGGTGTCCATGGCCACGCTGGTCACCGTGGCGTCGGCGACAATTTCACCGCGTTGGTTGATCATGTCCTGTTCCAGGGTAAAACTGCTGCGTCCCCGTTTCAGGGGCCGTGTTCGGATCGTCAGGCGATCCCCTTGGCGGCATTCCCGTCGGTAGTTGATGTTGATGTTCACCGTGACCGTTTGAATGCCCATGGCCAAAAAGCGATCATAAGGGAGCCCTGCTCGCTCGTACCACTCCTCCCGGCCCCATTCCAAGTATTCGAGATATTTGGCGTTATTGACATGACCGTTCACATCGATTTCGGTGGAACGCACCACGATGTCCAGGGAGACTTCCACAGCATCCTACTCCTTTCCGCAACTGCCCGAGGTCCGCTTCCAATGATACCTCATACTGGTCAGCCAAGCCCGTTTCACGGTATAATACGCTCAGAATCGGCCGCATCACGGAGGCGGAATATGGCGACCAAACATGAACTCATCTTACAACATATAGAGGATTTGGCGGTTGGAAGCAAGATCTCGGTCCGGCAGATCGCCAAGATGATGGATGTCAGCGAAGGGACCGCCTACCGCGCGATCAAAGAGGCGGAGATGCGTGGGATTGTCAGCACCATCGAGCGGGTGGGCACGGTACGGATCGAGAAACAGCAAAAGAAAAACATCGAACGGCTGACTTTTGCGGAAGTGGTCAACGTCGTCGACGGAACGGTCCTGGCCGGTCGGGCGGGGCTGCACAAGACCTTGACCAAGTTTGTGATCGGAGCGATGGAGATCGATGCCATGCTCCGGTATATCGACAAGGACTGCCTGCTGATCGTCGGCAACCGGGAGGAGGCGCACCGGGCTTCTTTGGAGCATGGAGCCGCGGTGCTGATCACCGGGGGGTTCGACACCAACGACGAGGTGAAGGCCCTTGCAGACCGGCGCGAATTGCCTCTCATTTCTTCCGCGTATGATACGTTTACCATTGCCACCCTCATCAACCGGGCGATCTACGACCGACTGATCAAAAAGGAGATTGTCCTGGTGGAGGACCTGATCGGCGAGAGCCAGCCGGTCAGTATTGTCCAAACCTCCCGGGTCGGGGATTATCGGGCCTTGGTCAGTCTCACGGGGCATACCCGGTTTCCGGTGGTGGATGCGCAGTTTCGGGTGGTGGGAATGATTACATCCAAAGACGTCACCGGGGAACCGGACGATCTGCCCATCGAACGGTTGATGTCGAAAAATCCGATCACGGTGACGCCAAAAACATCGGTGGCCTCGGCCGCCCACATCATGGTATGGGAGGGGATCGAGTTGCTGCCGGTGGTGGAGAATCGGCGCCTGGTGGGCGTCATCAGCCGGCAGGATGTGATTAAAGCCCTGCAATACATGCAGAAGCAGCCCCAGGTCGGCCAGACCATCGAAGATATTGTCCTGAGTCACTTCAAGGAAGAGAAAGGACCCGAGCGTACGGTGTGGCTGACCGGGGAAATCACCCCCCAGATGAGCAACCGGCTCGGCGGGGTGTCCACCGGGGTGATCATGACCTTGATTGCAGAAGCCGGGTCCAGCGCGATCCGCCGCACGCGGCACTCGGACATGGTGGTGGAGAACGTCTCCATCTATTTTCTCAAACCGATTCAGATCGACAGTACCCTGTCGGTGAAGGCCGCGGCCATCGACATGGGCCGCAAGTTCGGAAAAGCGGATGTGGAACTGTACCACAACGGGGAACTGGTCGGGAAGGCGCTGTTCACAGCCCAGGTTTTGGAGCGGTGATGTTCCCTTGGCCCCACAACCCGGGACCGAATTCCCGGGAGAGGTGGGCTTTTTTGTCGCCGCGTCGGCAAGGGCTTGAGGGAGGTGGTCGCTACGGATCGGGATCGCCCTTTCGTTCATCTTCATGTGCACAGTGCGTATTCTCTTTTGCGGGGCGTGTGCCGACTGGAGACGTTGGTGCAACGGGCCGCCGGGGAAGGGATGGCGGCCGTGGCGCTCACGGACTGGGCGAATCTCTACGCGGCCGTCCGCTTCGTTCAATTGGCCCGGAAGGCCGGAGTCCGGCCGATCCTCGGGGTGCAGGTGCCGATCCTCCCCGAGGGAGACGTCCTTCGCCCCGGAGAAGAGCCGCCGGCCGTGGTGCTTCTCGCCGAATCGGAGGCCGGGTATCGGGGGCTCATTCGCTTGGTGAGCCTTGCTCATGAGCGTCCGGTCCCCGGGGTTCCCTGGCGGGAGATCGCGGACCATGCGGATGGACTGATTCTCCTTTCCGGGGGCCGGGAAGGGCCGGTGGATCGTGCGCTCGCCCGGGGTGACGCGCAGGGAGCCCGGAACTGGTTGCGGCAGTTTGCAGAGGTGTTCGGGCGGAATCGGGCCTGGGTGGAACTTCAGGATGACGGATCCGACCGGGCGCGCCTCACCCAGTATCGGCTCGCCTCCCTGGGAGAAGCGTTCGGGCTGTCCCCCGTGGCCACGGCGGACGTTCATTATCTCGATCCGGAGGACGCCCGCCTGGCCGGGGTGGTGCGGGCGATCCGGGACGGGGACACCGTCGGATCCCCGAGGGATGTCGACCCTCTCCCGCAATGGTTTGCCTCCGCCGACGAAATGCGTGCGCGTTTTGCCCATATGCCCGCCGCCCTGGATGCCTCCGTGGAGATCGCCGAGCGGTGTCGGGTGGAGGTCCCTTTGGGCCGGGTGCTGCTGCCTTCTTATGATGTGCCGGGGGGTGAGGACCCGGACAGGTATTTGCGCCGACTGTGCGAAGAGGGGCTGCGCCGGCGGATGGGAGGCGCCGTTCCTTTGGTGTATCGGGAGCGCCTGGAGTACGAATTGGACATCATTGCTCGAATGGGGTTTTCCAGCTATTTTCTCATTGTGTGGGACTTTATGCGGTTCAGCCATGAACAGGGCATCGCCACCGGGCCGGGCAGGGGGTCGGCGGCGGGGAGCCTCGCGGCCTATGCACTGGGCATCACCGGCGTTGATCCGGTGCGCCACAAGCTGTTGTTCGAGCGGTTTTTGAACCCGGAGCGGGTCAGTATGCCGGACATCGACATCGATTTTGAGTATGAGCGCCGGTTCGAAGTGATCGAGTACGTGGGGCGCAGATACGGCAAAGACCGTGTGGCTCAGATCATTACTTTCGGGACCATGGCGGCCCGGGCGGCGATCCGGGATGCCGGCCGGGCGATGGGAATGGCTCCAAACCTGGTGGACCGGGTGGCGAAACTGGTGCCGGGTTCCATCGGGATCACCTTGGACCAGGCGCTGGCGGAAGAGCCGCGTTTGGCCCGGTTGCGGGAAGAGGATGAGCGGGTCCGACAGCTTCTTGCCGTGGCCAAGGGCCTGGAGGGGCTTCCCCGGCATACGTCCACCCATGCCGCCGGGGTGGTCATTGCACCGTCGGCCTTGACCGACTATGTCCCGGTGCAGCGAACTGCGGAGGGCGGGGTGGTCACCCAGTACGATATGGCCGCCCTGGAGGCGGTGGGCCTGCTGAAAATGGATTTTCTCGGGTTGCGCACCCTGTCGATCATCGAGCGCACCCTGGAGCTGGCGGCCCGGCGGCTGGGGCGGCCGGTGGAAATCGATGAGGATTTTCGCGATGAAAAGACGTATGCGCTGTTGGGACGTGGAGATACGGACGGTTGTTTTCAGTTGGAGTCGGCGGGAGTCAAACATGTCCTTCGAGAACTGCGTCCCAATCAGTTTGAGGACATCGTGGCGGTGATTTCCCTGTATCGACCGGGCCCCATGGAGCACATCGGCCAGTATATCGACGCCAAACACGGGAGGGTTCCCGTCCACTACCCCCATTCGGATCTCGAGCCCATCCTGCGCGATACATACGGCATCGTCGTCTACCAGGAGCAGATCATGCAGATCGCGTCCCGCATGGCCGGGTTCAGCCTGGGTCAGGCGGATGTGCTCCGGCGGGCGGTGGGGAAGAAAAAGCGGGATGTCCTGCAGCAGCAGCGGTCCGCTTTTGTGGCCGGCTGCCTGGGGCAGGGATATCCGGCCTCCCTGGCGGAGGAGCTTTACGATCTGATCGTGCGGTTTGCCGATTATGGGTTCAACCGCTCCCACGCGGTTGCATACGCTGTGTTATCCTGGCGCACCGCCTTTCTCAAGGCGCATTATCCCGCGGAGTTTCTCGCTTCTTTGCTCACGGCCGCCATAACGTCCACCGACAAGGTGGCCCAGTATGTGGAAGAAGCCGTTCGCCGGGGCATTCGGGTGCTTCCCCCTTCGATCCAAGAGAGTGAGGGGGAGTTCACGGTCACCGAGGACGGCCACATCCGCTTTGCCCTGGGAGCGGTCAAGCATGTGGGCCAAGCGGCGGTCCAAGCGGTGATCGAAGCGAGGAAGCGGGGTCCCTTCCGGTCTTTGGAAGATTTTTTGGCCCGGGTCGACCACCGGGCGTGCCACCGACGGGCGGTGGAGGCGCTGATCCGCGCCGGGGCCTTTGACCCGTTGGGGAAAAGCCGCCGAGCTTTGCTCGAGGGGTTGGAACGGGAAGGCGAGTGGTCCGGGGGAGGAGCGCAGTTGGCCTTGTTTGAGGAGCCGCTCCCTGGACGCCCGGGGAATCCTGCGGACGATGAAAGACAGAATATCCGGCACGAGAAGGAGCTGATGGGGCTGACCTTTTCGGGAGCCCGGGTGTACATCCGGCTGAAACGGGAAAAGCCCGGCCTCCTGACCGATCTGGAGCGGGTGCTGGTCCGTCATCCCGGGGAGTGGAAAGTCCGCCTGGTACGGTCGGGTCGCCGGGAGATTCGCGAACTGGGGGAAAAATGGCGAGTGCAGCCCGGCCCCTCCTTGACTGCGGAAGTGGAGTCGTTGCTGGGAGAGGGTTCCATCGTGTATCATTTGACCTAGTTTTGGATTGGAGAGGAGGGGCGTTCATGGCGCCATCTGTGGTGAAGTTGTTGGAGGAACGCGGGGTTGAGATCAAGGACATCGCCGAAATCGTCCTGATCCTGCAAAAACCTTTTCACCCGGAGCTGACCCTTGAAGAATGCGTGGAAAGCGTGTTGACGGTGTTGGAAAAACGAGAGGTCAAGCACGCCCTGTATACGGGGATCGCCCTGGACATGTTGGCGGAAAAGAAAATGCTTCCCGAACCGCTCCAGTCGATCATGGAGCGGGATGAGCCGCTGTACGGTGTGGACGAGATCATGGCCTTGGCCATCACCAATGTGTACGGGTCGATCGGGTTGACCAGCTTTGGTTATCTCGATAAGGAGAAAACGGGCATCCTTGCGAAATTGAACGAAAAAGGGCCGGCGATTCATACGTTCCTTGACGACTTGGTCGCGGGGTTGGCGGCGGCGGCTTCCGCCCGGATTGCGCACGGCAAGGCGCCGGAGGATTATTGGGAGTCCGGATCGGTGCGCTAGGACTTCTGCCCTTTACAAAAAAATCATGCTCAGCGCTTCGGGATTTGATATAATGCGTACAATAACCCATGATTTTGCATGGCGGGTGGGAAAGGGAGTGACATCAGATGGCGCTGCGAGAGGACGCGCTGAAGCTTCACCGGGATCATCAGGGGAAGTTGGCGGTGGTGTCGAAAGTGGCTTTAAAGACGCCCCGGGATCTCAGCCTGGCTTATTCTCCCGGTGTGGCGGAGCCGTGCAAAGAGATTCACCTGCGGCCCGAGGCGGTTTATGAGTATACGAACAAAGGGAATCTGGTCGCTGTGGTCACCAACGGGACGGCGGTTCTGGGCCTCGGGAACATCGGCGCCCGCGCGGCGCTCCCGGTGATGGAAGGCAAGGCGGTGTTGTTCAAGACTTTTGCCGGGGTCGACGCCATTCCCATCTGCCTGGATACTTCAGACGTGGATGAGGTCGTGGATACGGTCAAGCGGCTGGAGCCGGCGTTCGGGGGCGTGAATTTGGAGGACATCGCCGCACCGGATTGTTTTGTCATTGAAGAGCGGTTGAGAAGAAGAGTCAATATTCCGATTTTTCACGACGACCAACACGGAACGGCGATTGTGACACTGGCGGCATTGCTGAATGCGCTTCGGGTGGTGGGCAAGGACATCCGCCGGATCCGGGTGGCGGTCAACGGGGCCGGGGCGGCCGGGGTGGCGATCGTCAAGCTGCTGTTGTCCCGGGGCGTGGAGGAGATTATCTTGTGCGATCGCAGTGGAGCGATCTACCAGGGACGCCCGGATGGGATGAACCCCGTGAAGGAAGAGATTGCCGGGGTCACGAACCCGGAGCGGATTCGGGGGGATCTGTCGGAAGCGGTCAAAGGGGCGGACGTGTTCATCGGGGTGTCGATGGAAGGGGCGATGAGCCCGGCCATGGTGCGGACCATGGCGAAAGACCCGGTGATTTTTGCCATGGCCAATCCGAACCCGGAAATCTGGCCTGACGATGCTTATGCGGCGGGAGCGGCGGTGGTGGGGACGGGGCGGTCCGATTTTCCCAACCAGGTGAACAATGTGCTCGCGTTTCCCGGGGTATTCCGGGGGGCATTGGACGTGCGGGCCACCGAGATCAACGAGGCGATGAAACAGGCGGCGGCGGACGCCATCGCCAGGCTGGTCGGCGATCATGAGCTCGGGCCCCATTGCGTGATTCCCCGGCCCTTCGATCCCCGGGTGGCTCCGGAGGTGGCCAGGGCGGTGGCCCAGGCGGCCATGGAAACCGGGGCGGCGCGTTTCCGGCGAAATCCGGACGAGATTGCGGAACGCACCCGGCGAATGGCGGGCATCCCTTGATGGTTCGCGGTGCGGTTGCAGGCAGGGGAGGGCTGTGGTATCATGTACGTCAAATTGGATTGATTCCCGACGGCGGGAAGGGGTATCGTCATGTGGACGGTCATCTACATCGCACCGAGCGAGAAGGTGGCGGAATCCATCCGGTCGAAGCTGGAGGCCGAAGGGTTTTTGGCGAAGGTGCGTCCAACCAGTGTCTCCAAGCAGCAGTTCGAAATTCTGGTGCCGGAGAGTGAACTTGACGAGGTGCGGGATGTCCTGAGCGACATCCTTCACTCTTCTCACCCATAGGGGCCAGGGGTGAAACTGTGCTGAAGGATTGGTTTCAGAAAAAGCAGCGGTATGCGACTCTTGCCCCGCCCGTCACGGCCCCCGCGGATCGCCGGGAGGCGATCCCGGAGGGTCTGATGAACAAGTGCAAGGGTTGTGGAGACATTCTGTTGGCCAAGGAACTGGAAAAACACCTCAAGACGTGCCCCCGGTGTGGTTATCATTTTCCGCTCTCGGCACCCGAGCGGATCGAGATTACCCTCGACGAGGGCAGTTTTTTAAGAAATGAAATGAGGGGCATGACAGCTCCGAACCCGCGTCCTGTGCAAAGTGAATTTGCGTAGGTTTGGGAGAGCGGCGTCTGTCTCGGCCATACGGCTGACGGCGTGGGAGTGAGAACGGGTGGCGGACATTCGATTGAAACGGGTGTATGAGCCCGCCGATCTGAACGACGGAAAGCGGATTTTGGTCGACCGGCTGTGGCCCCGGGGATTGTCCAAAGCGCAGGCCCGGGTGGACGAGTGGATGCGGGAGGTGGCCCCGAGCCCGGAATTGCGCCGCTTGTTCGGCCACCGGCCCGAACGGTTCCCGGAGTTTCGCAGGCGGTACGAAGAGGAGTTGCAAAGCGACCCTGAACACAAGCGATGTGTCGAAGAGATTCTCCGGGTGGCCGCGGGAGGGCCGGTGACTCTGGTTTATGCGGCAAGGGATCCGGTGCACAACCATGCGGCGGTGCTGCTGGAGTTTCTGAGAGGATTCCGTGCACCGGTGTCGAAATAGTAACCGTGTCGAAAGGGTTGGAGGGGTACGACGGCGCTCCGGCAAAACGAACATTTGGTTGAGCCAGGGGGGAGGGCGGGAGTGCACGCGCGGGATTTGTTCGATTTGAAGGGGAAAGTGGCCGTTGTCACCGGTGGAGGCCGCGGATTGGGCCGGGAGATCGCCCTGGGGTATGCGGAGATGGGGGCGGATGTCGTCCTGTGTTCCCGGAGGGTGGAGAACTGTGAACAGGTGGCCGATGAGATCCGGGCCCTGGGCCGGCGGGCGCTGCCCCTGAGCTGCAATGTGGGTGTGGCGGAAGAGGTGCGCCGGGTGGTGGATGATGCCATCCGGACCTTCGGACACATCGATATTCTAGTGAACAACAGCGGGACCTCTTGGGGGACGCCTGCGGTGGAGATGCCGCTGGATGCTTGGCACAAAGTCATCGAGACCAATGTGACCGGAACCTTCCTCATGTCCCAGGCGGTGGGCCGGCACATGATCGAACGCGGAAAAGGAGGGCGGATCATTAATATCGCTTCGGTGGCCGGCCTGACCGGCTCGCCGCCGGAAGTGCTCGATGCGGTGGGCTACAGCACCAGCAAGGGCGCTGTGATCAGCCTGACCCGGGACCTGGCGGTGAAATGGGCCAGGTACAACATTCTGGTCAACGCGATTGCTCCGGGGTTTTTCCCGACAAGAATGAGCAGAGTGGTTCTCGAGCGAAACGGCGAGGCGATTCTCCGGGGAACTCCTCTCGGACGGTTTGGGCAAGAGGGAGAACTCAAAGGGGCTGCTGTTTTTCTTGCATCACCGGCGTCGAGTTATATCACTGGCCACATCCTCACCGTGGACGGAGGTTTTTCAGCGCTGTAGGCAGGTGCGCGAAAGGCCCGCGGCACGGACGAGTTCGGGGTATCGGCTCGGGACGCGAAAGAGGTCCGTGTCGCCATGGCCAACGCGGGAGGTTTACCAGGTAAAAAACAGAAAGCCGACGACAAAGGAGAGAATTGAACGTGCCCATTGAAGCGGTGAAACGAATCGGCGTGGTGGGATCCGGAGCGATGGGAAGCCAGATCGCGGCGGTGTGCGCCCTGGCCGGGTATCCCGTCAAGGTTCAGGACATCAGCGCCGGGAGCCTGGAGAGGGCCCGGCGTGTCCTGACGGAACAACTGGAGAAGCGGGTTCAAAAGGGGAAGATGACCCGGGAACAGGTGGACGGCGCATGGAGCCGGCTGTCGTGGACCACGGACCTGGCAGAGGCCGTGGCGGACGCCGATTACGTGATCGAGGCGATCGTGGAAAAGCTCGATGCCAAACGCGTACTGTTTGCCGAGTTGGACCGGATGGCCCCGGCCCACGCCATACTGGCCACCAACAGTTCGACCATCGTCAGCTCTAAGATCGCCGACGCCACCCGACGGCCCGCTCAAGTGTGCAATATGCATTTTTTCAATCCCGTCTTGGTCATGGAGTTGGTGGAGGTGGTGATGAATCCGGAAACCTCCGGGGACACCGCTCAAACGGCGGCGGAACTCTGCCGGCGGATCGGCAAGACGCCGATTTTGTTGAAAAAGGAGATCTCGGGTTTCGTCGCGAACCGGCTGCTCATGGCCCTGTTCAAAGAAGCCATGTTTCTGTATGAACAGGGCATCGCCGGCCTTGAGGACATTGATCTGGCGGCGACCAAGGCGCTCAACCATCCGATGGGGCCGTTTACGTTGATGGATTTCACGGGACTGGATGTCAACTACTACGTGATGCAGCAACAGTATGCCGAAACCGGCGACCCGGCCATGAAGCCGCCCGAAATCCTGCGGGAGAAGTTCGAACGGGGCGAATTCGGGAGGAAAACGGGGAAGGGCTTTTACACGTACTCGTGAGCGAGTTGCACGGACAGGTCCGGATGCGTACACTGAGATTGCGAGAAGTCCATGGTGATGGAGCTCACCGTTGGCTGCTGTGTGCAGATGATGGCTCCTACTGACATGTGTCAGTAGGAGTTTCTTTTTGAAGTCGTCCGGGCGTTTGCCGTGCGCCCGGAAGCAGGGGGCGGTGTCATGGTTTTGTGGTGGGCTCTGGCTGCGGGAGGCATCTTGGGAACTTTGGCCCGGTACGGGTTTTCGCTGGTGCAATCCGGTACAGGGTGGCCCTGGGCCACCTTCCTGATCAATCTGTCCGGGGCATATGTGCTGGCCCTCTTCCTCACATTGGCCTTGGAATGGTGGGCGTTGCCCGCGGCCGTCCGCCTGGGTGTCGGCACGGGCTTTGTCGGATCGTATACCACTTTTTCCACTCTTGTGCTCGAAACGTGGCGCTTGGTGTCCCAAGGCCATCCGTGGACGGCGCTGCTTTATATCCATGGAAGCGCGGCGGGCGGATTGGTGCTGGCGTATGTCGGCCATCGAACGGCCATGGCCTGGATGCACAGAAGGGGGCGGGTATGATGTGGATCTGGGTGGCGATGGGCGGGATTTTGGGGACGTGGGCCCGGTTCACTGTGGGCAACTGGGTCGCCCGGACGTGGATGCCTCTCTTTCCTTACGGAACTTGGCTCATCAATCTGACCGGATCGTTCCTGCTGGGGTGGCTGGCTGCCCGGGAAGCGGCCGGCGCCCTGCCGGGGATATGGTATGTGTTCTTGGGTACCGGTTTCTGCGGAGCGTATACCACCTTTTCGACCTTTTGTCATGAAGCGTTCTTCCTATGGTGGGAAGGAAACCGGAAAACAGCGGCGATTTATGTGGCGGCCTCGCTGTACGCCGGTCTGCTGGCCGGGGGATTGGGGTTGTGGTTCGGCGGCGGCAAAATCCAGTGAGCCGGGTGTGAGGGCGCGGACGGCCGACGGGACCGTTCCAGTCGGGCCGCGGCACATCCGGCTTCGCTAATATTTTATTTCGTGATATAATGCGATTAATTGGCAGCGAATGCGGATGAATCGCGGGGGAGGGGCGAGGCGTGAACCGTTCAGAGACGGATCCGGTGGGATTGGAGCGATTTTTGGAGCATTTGCAGGCCGTTAACCGCTACGTCCGCGCCGGTTTGTTCGGGGAACCGCACCGGCGGCCGACCCGGGTTCAGTGGATGATTCTGCGAAAGCTGCAACGGACCGGCGGATGTTCGGTGGGACAACTGGCGCAGCGGGTGGACGTCGGCCCCAGTGCGATGTCCCAGATGCTGGACCGGTTGGAACGTATGGGGTGGATCCAGCGCGAGCCGGATCCCCTGGACGCCCGCGGCCGGCGGGTGCGACTGACGCCTGTGGGGGAAGAGGTGGTCCGGTCGGTGGAACGGGAATGGATTGAGCGGTTGTCGGTGCCGTTCTCGCGGTTGGAGCCGGAGGAGCAGCGGATGTTGCTGGAACTGATGGATAGATTGGTGCATTTCGTGAGGGAAGAGGGGCGATGAGTGTGCCCGGGGACGGAAAGAGGCCGGTGGGTGAGCCGGAGGGGACAGGGGCGCCGTGGGAGATGAGCCCCGCGGTGGAAGTCCGGGGGCTTACCAAACGATTCGGGGATGTGCGCGCTGTGGACGGGGTGGATTTTGCCGTGGCCCAGGGGGAATGTTTCGGTTTGCTCGGACCGAACGGGGCGGGAAAATCCACCACGATCAAGATGTTGATCACGCTTTTGCCCCCCGATGAGGGGGAGGCGTGGGTCGCGGGATATTCCTTGCGGACCCAGGCCAGGCGAGTTCGAGAGGCAATCGGTTATGTCCCCCAGGCGCTCAGTGTGGACGGCACGCTCACCGGATACGAAAATCTCCTCTTGTTTTCCCGATTGTACGGTTTGCCCAGGGTCCTGCGCAAAGCCCGGGTGGAGGAGACGCTGGAGCGCCTCGGTCTGATCGAGGCGGCCCACCGGCCGGTGCGGACCTATTCCGGCGGCATGATCCGTCGGCTGGAGATCGGCCAGGCGGTGTTGAACCGCCCCCGGGTGCTGTTTCTCGATGAGCCCACCGTGGGGCTGGATCCGCTGGCGCGGCAAGGGGTCTGGGATCATATCCGCCGGCTTCAGCAGGAACACGGAATGACGGTGGTGTTGACCACCCACTATATGGAAGAGGCGGAATCCCTCTGTTACCGCGTGGCGATGATGAGCCGGGGGCGAATCGCCGCGCTGGGGACGCCGGACGAACTCCGGGCCGAGATCGGCAAACCCGACGCCACCCTGGAGGATGTGTTCGCCCATTTTGCCGGGGCTTTTGAGCATGAATCGGGAGGGATGCGGGATGTCCTGCGAAGCCGGCGCACCGCGCGGCGCCTCGGTTGAACGGCCGGGGCCGGCGGCGCTTTATCTGCTTCACGTCTGGACGCTGATCGAGTTGGAGATCCGGAAGTTGCGAAAGGATCCGACGGAGCTGTTCATGCGGGCGGTGCAGCCCGCGCTGTGGCTGCTGGTGTTCGGCCAGGCGTTCAGCCGGATCGGGATGATTCCCACCGGCGGGCTTACCTATCTCGCCTTTTTGACACCGGGCATTTTGTCCCAATCGGTGACTTTTATTGCGATTTTCTACGGCATCTCGATCATTTGGGAACGGGAGACCGGACAGTTGCAGAAGTTTCTCACCACGCCGATGCAGAGGTCGGCCATGTTTTTGGGGAAAATGTTCGGGGCTTCGGTACGGTCCATCGGTCAGGCGGCCATGGTGCTGATTCTGGCCCTGGTGCTGGGGGTGCGCATCCTGTGGAGTCCGGGGCGGGTGGCGGGCGCTCTGGTTACGGTGATTCTCGGTGCGGTGTTCTTTTCCGGCATGTCCATGGTCCTGGCGGCCCTGCTCAAGACCCGGGAGCGCATGATGGGGATCGGCCAGGTGATCACCATGCCGCTGTTCTTTTCGTCCAACGCCCTGTATCCGATTTCGGTGATGCCCGGATGGCTCCGGGTGGTGGCCGCGGTCAACCCCATGAGTTATCTGGTGGACGGATTGCGGGGGTTGTTGTTGGGGACCCCGTCCCACCTGGGGTTGGATTGGGCGGCGCTGGCCGGGGCGGGGGCTGTGATGCTGGCGCTCAGCACGGTGCTCTTCCCCCGGCGGATGGCGGCATGAGATAGGAGGGGAGAAAAAGCGGATGGCGGAATCCTTCTGTAACTCCGACGGTTTGGCGACTCCTGGAGCCCGGTCTCCGGGTGTGCATAAATGGTGGATTTTGGCCAATGTGGCGGTGGGCACCTTTATGGCCACTTTGGACGGGAGCATCGCCAATGTCGGCCTTCCCACCATCGCCGATACGTTTCATGTGCGCTTGTCCGTGGTGCAGTGGGTGGTCACGGCCTACCTGTTGACCATCTGCGCCCTCCTGCCCACCGTCGGCAAGCTGTCCGATCTGTTGGGCCGGGGGCGGCTCTATAACATCGGATTCTTTCTTTTTTCTCTGGGGTCGGCCCTCTGTGCCGTGTCGGGATCCGTGGGCATGCTCATCGGCATGCGGGTGCTCCAGGCTTTTGGGGCGGCGCTGCTCATGGCCAACAGCCAGGGCCTGGTGGCCACCACTTTCGGCCCCCGGGAGCGGGGAAGGGCCATGGGGATCATCGGGACCACGGTTTCCCTGGGCACCCTGAGCGGTCCGGCGGTGGGCGGCCTCCTCATAGACCGGTTCGGGTGGCCGGCGATTTTTTGGGTGAACGTGCCCATCGGGGTGGCGGCCTTTGCGGCGGGATGGCGGATTCTGCCCCGGGAACGGGCCGGCCGCCGGGAGCCCTTCGACGTCCTGGGCTCGGTGCTGTTCGCCGCGGGGATCACCACGTTGTTGTACACGGTGTCGAAGGCGGAGAGCCGGGGATGGACGTCTCCGGAGACCCTGGGGGGCCTGGCCGCGGCCCTGGTCGGCCTGGTACTCTTTTACGTGCGCGAGACCCGGACGGACCACCCCATGATGGATTTTTCGCTGTACCGGATTCGCATGTTTGCCGCCGGGAGCCTCGCGGCGTTTTTGTCCTTTGTATCGCTGTTTTGCGTGAACGTGATGATGCCCTTTTTCATCCAGACGGTCATGCACCAACCTCCCGATGTCACCGGGTACGTCATGGCCGCCAACCCTGTGGTGATGGCGGTGACGGCGCCGGTGGCCGGCTGGCTGTCCGACCGCTTTGGACCCTATTTGCTGACCACCGGCGGGCTGACCCTGAACGCCCTCGGGTTCATCGCCCTGAATCAGTTGAGCCCTGAGGTCAGTCCCTGGGTGGTGGCGGCGCATCTGGCGGTGTTCGGGTTTGGCCAGGGTTTGTTCCAGTCGCCGAACAATTCCAGCATCATGGGGGCCGTGCCCCGGTCCAAGGTCGGCTTGGCCGGGGGGCTGAACGCCCTGACCCGAAATCTGGGAATGGTGTTCGGGATTTCGCTGTCCGTGTCGCTGTTTTCGTATCGGTTGCGCTTCTTGGCCGGCGGGCCGGACGCCCCGGGTGTCGGGGGACCGTCCCCCGAGGCGTTCATGGGTGCCCTGCACACGGTGTTCTGGGCGGCGGCGGTGGCCTGCGCCCTGGGTGCGGCGGTGTCGTC
>JASBVV010000094.1 GCA_029960885.1 Kyrpidia sp.
CGGTGTGAGGCCAAAACACCCCGATGTACATGACGGCAAACGATACGAACATCAACAGCAGCGCCAGGTTGCGCAGGCGATTGAGTTTCACCGGATCCATCTCCCTCGACATCTTTTCCTCCCCATTATGACCGGGTCGGACAGGAAAATCCAGAACGGAGAGGGTTCCGGGGCCCCCGCCGGTGAACTAGGGCCCTGTTTTCCAAATCCGATGGACCGATTGCCGGAACCGGTCTATGAAACGGGCCGGGTCGCCCCCGTCCTCGATGTAGGCCGCATATCCCTGAAGTTCTGCGACGGAGGAGGTTTCTGTGGTGATCCGGACCACCCGCACCTCGGGCAATGCCTGACGCACCATCCGCTCCACCCGCACCGCGGTGGGATGATCCAATTTCCCGGTCCGGGATGCCCGGGGAGCCGGGACGATCGGGTGGTTGGGATCGTTTCCGGCTTCGGCAATCCGCTTGGCTTCCGGACTGTCGTCAGGTCCGATCTGGTGAAAACCTACATAGGCGGTGGCGCCCCGGATAAGCACCACGGCGCCGCGGGTGCCCGGCAGGGTGTTCAGTCGATCCGCCACGCCCCGGGCGGATTGAAGCCCTGCCCGTGGATCGCCGTAGACCCCTCGATCATCGTGAGGAACCCGACTGAGATTCCGACTGTCGTTCAAGATCCGGGGGTGGCTGGGGAGGCTTTGTTCCTGCAGCTCCTTTGCCCGCTCGGCGCAACCGGCCAGGGCGGCGGCCGCCAGGACGGGGATCAGAAGGGTGACGATCCGTTTCACCCGGCATTCCTCCTTGCGAATCGTATTTCTCCCGACAAAGGCATGGGAGATCACGCCCCCCCGGCCGGTTTGGTTCCCACCGGTTCATGGCGCGGAGCGGCATTGGTCTGCGGGGGTTCCGGCGGCACCGGGGAGCCCGGAGAGTGCCAGGCCCGGATGGCTGCGCAGATGCGATCCACGCCCTTTCGGATATGGTCGTCGGCCGTGGTCAGGGACAGGCGAACGTATCCCTCCCCGCTCGGGCCAAAGGCCGTTCCGGGAGCCACCACCACGTGATACTCGTCGAGCAACCTCCGGGCGAAGGTCTCCGAGGTCATGCCGGCGGGCACGGGCACCCACAGATACACTGTTCCCGCCGGTTTCTCCACGGGCCAGCCGATGGACGCGAACCGGGCCAGGGCATCGTCCCTGCGCCGCTGATAGATCCGTCGCTGCTCATCCGGGAAGCTCCCCTGCCACACCGTCTCCACTGCCGTGGCCCCGGCGAACTGGATCGGCGCGAACACGCCGGAATCCACGTGACTTTGTACCACCAGAAGGCTCTCGATCGCGTCCCGGTGTCCCACAGCCGCTCCGAGCCGCCACCCGGCCATGTTGTAAGTCTTGGAAAAGCTGATGAACTCCAGTCCCACTTCCCGGCCGCCGGGATACTGGAGCAAACTGGTCGCCCTGTGCCCGTCGTATGTGATTTCGCTGTAGGCGTTGTCGTAACACAGCAGAATGTCCCGCTTCCGGCACCACTCGATGACTTCGGTCATAAAATCGTCCGCCTCTTGAAGCCGTTTCACCACCGGATCCGGGGACGGACGATCGGGATCGGCCTTGCCCAGGTCGACAATATCCATCGCGCCTCGTTGCCGCAGTTGGTACACCCGCTCGTCCAGTTGCGCAAAAATATATGGCGACAGATTGGCCAATTTCCGCGCTCGGGGCATGGGAGCCTCCCTCCTTGTCACCGTACAGATTTCCCTGCCGGTCGGCCGCCTATGTAGAGCCTTGGCGCGGGCTCGGCCGGCTCGCTGCGCGGGTCGGGTCGCCGGGGCGGACGGGGCCCGGCGGATCTCTGCTATAATTGGAGGTGAGGTGAGGTCGTGAAAGAGGTGACGATTTACACGGACGGCGCTTGTTCGGGAAATCCCGGTCCCGGCGGGTGGGCGGCGGTTTTGATTTACGGCGACCACGTCGGGAGATGGCCGGGGGCGAGGAGTACACCACCAATCAGCGCATGGAGTTGCTGGCGGCGATCTACGCTCTTCGCGCTTTGAAGGAACCGTGCCGCGTCAGGTTGTTCAGCGATTCGGCGTACTTGGTCAACTGTTTCCGCCAAGGATGGCACCGGAGATGGAAAGCGAACGGTTGGCGAAACAGCAAACAGGAGCCGGTGCACAATCGCGAACTGTGGGAGGAACTGCTTCGGTTGACCGAAGTACACCGGGTGGATTTTGAGAAAGTCCAGGGCCATGCCGGCCATACATGGAATGAACGGTGCGACACTTTGGCCCGGGCGGCCACGCCCTCTCCCCGTGGCCGGTAGGAGGGGCTGGGGGCAAACGCCGAGGGCGCAGCGCTGGGAAAGGCGGGGTTGTGCGTGCCGAAGGTGAGGGATTCGTCGGATGCGGAAAGGTGGGAGATTTCCCGGCGGGAATTGGGCGGGTACGCAACCGCATTGGGCCTGACTGTGGCCGCCATGCCGGCTCAAGTGCTTCGCCGCATGATCCGGACGCTGGAGAAGCGCAAACAGGCCGGGTGGATGTGTGATTTCGAGGCCGGGGACATCTTGGACCGCGTGGATCCCGCCCGGAGCTTGCCCGGCGTCCGCTCGGTGATCGCCGCCGCTTTTCCGTATCGCACCGCGGCCTGGGAGACGCCGCGCCCACCCGGATTGCGGGGAGTTCTGTCCAAATACGCCTGGGGAGAGGATTATCACCGGGTTCTTCGGGCGCGCCTGGAGAAGTTGGCGGCGCTCCTGACCCATGCGGCGGGTCGGCCCGTCTCGTGGCGGGCGGCGGTCGACATCGGGCCGCTGGTGGAACGGGCGTTTGCTGAGGCGGCGGGACTGGGTTGGATCGGAAAGAATGGCTGCCTTTTCGTAGAACCCCATGGTTCCTGGGTATTTTTGGGTCTCCTGCTGACCGACCTTCGGGTCGAACCCGGGCCGGCCCCCGGGGAAGAGTCGGTCGAGATCGGGGGCGGCGGGGACGGGGCGCCCATTGACGGCCCCGGTGGCGAAAGGCCGATCCCGATTCCCGCGGGCGACCCGGAGCCCGAGGCGCTGTTTTCCCGCTGCGGAAGCTGCGACAAATGTTTGCAGGCGTGCCCGACCCAGGCCTTTGTGGCGCCGGGGGCCCTCAATGCCAATCGGTGTTTATCGTACGTCACCCAGATGAAGGGCATTCTTCCCAAGGAGTTCCGGCGGAAAATGGGCACCCGCATCTGGGGTTGCGATATCTGTCAGGCGGTCTGCCCCGTCAATCGGGGCGCCGAACCCGCGCCGGAGCCTGCCGCGGACTTTGACTCCGAGGTGGCCTTCCCCGATCTGATCCGTCTGCTGACCCTGTCCCAGCGGGCATTCCGTCGCCGTTTCGGATCCACCGCCGCAGCGTGGCGGGGGGTTCACGTGATTCGGCGCAATGCCGCCGTCGCCCTGGGGAATCGGAGGGATGCCCGGGCGGTACCTCATTTGGTTCCCTTGTTGAACGATCCCCGGCCGGAAATTCGGGCTGCCGCGGCGTGGGCATTGGGTGAAATCGGGGGCCAAACCGCCCTGGCCGCGTTGGCCGAGGCGGCCGCCCGGGAGGAAGAGCCCCGGGTGAGGGCGGACATGCAAACGATCCTCTTAGCTAAGGGCATGGCGGTGAAACCATTCTAGAAACTTTTTTCGCGCGGGCTCCTCCCGCACACAGCGCCGGAACTCCCGGAGCGATTGATCGCCGGAGCGGTCTCCCTGTTGCCAGCGACGGGCGGCGCGCCAAAACCGGTGCGGAAAGGTGAGAAAGGCACGGAGCAATTGATATTCCACCCGGGTGAGGGTCACGGCCGTGTTGTAGTGCAGCACGCCGGTGAGGCCCAACTCCGGAGCCCAGCCGGCTTTTTGCAGTCCCCTTCGGAGCAGGTGGGCCAGATCCAAAGTGCGGGGGGCGTAGGCGAGATAGTCAAAATCGATCAGATACACCACGGGACCGTTGCGCAAGAGATTGTTCGGGGTGAGGTCCATGTGGCATACGGCGGGCGATTCCCGCTCCTGTTCCAGCCGCCGCCCGCATTCCGGAGCCAGAAGCCGATCCAGGGCCTCATGCGCCTGACGAATGAAAGTCGGGGCGTGTTCCAGGTAAAACAGGTCGGCTTCCCGATCTTCCCTTTCCGACTCGGAGCGTTGGAGGACTTTCTCCATTTCCTCGGTCCGCCTGGCGAGTCGCTCGACCATGTCGAACGCGTAGGGAAGATTGTGCCGTTCTTCCCCCGTGTTCTCGTCGACCACCCACCGCCGGGTCAGTTGGTGAAACCGGGACAGACTTTCGCAGGACTTGGCCATGTCCGCCACCGAGGCCAGATCCACGGCCCGGCCGTCCACCCATTCCATCGCGTAGTACAGCCCGTCTTCCCCCCGCACAAAAGGTGCGTTCGAAGAACGGGCCGACCCGGCGTGACGCGGGGGTATCCACCTTGGAACCGGGCCGCCCCTTCGGAAGACATGCTCCAGCACGTTGTGGATGGCTTCCAGATGTAAGGGTCCGTAAGACGACCGTTTGACCACCACGGTGGTTCTGGCGCTTTCCAGGCGAATCGCCTGGCCGTGTCGCGATGCCCGGGTGAATACATAGGGATAGGCGGAGAGAACGCCGGAGTCAAACCCCCATCGTTCCAAATCGTCCCGCACCCCGAGGGCACTGAGGGCCGTCGATCCGGAAGGTTTGACCGTCGGCAGTGCGCTCGGCCGGGGGCGGGCCGCGGGAGCTTCCGGCCCGGCCGGCACGGCCCCGGAGGATTTTTTCGGTTTGCCCGTGGTCTGATGGTCGGCATGGGAATGGGACGGGTGGCTGTGTGTCTTGGGACGAACGTGAACCGGCGGGCGATCCCCGCTTTCGTCCTCATCCTCCCAAGGGCTGTTTGGTTCAACGGCAACAACGGGGGAAGCGGGTTTGGCCCAAGCGGGCCTTTTTTTCCCGTGTTTACTTTGGGTGGAGGTCTTCGCCTTGGTCCCGGCTTCCTTTGTTTTCGCCAGGAAAGCCGGGGGCGAAGTGAATTCCTTCCACAGGTGTTTCAACCAGGGTGGGATGGACTCGGCCACGGGATGTCACCTCCGGGCAATCGGGATCATGGTACCCTATGATCTCAGAGGGGGCCGCGGTATAGACCGCTGCCCCTCAGTGACGTCCCGCCGACTCGCCCAAAGCTTCCCATACCTCCAGTTTGGTCCGAACTCGACGGATCACTTCATCGGTGAACCCGCTGGTGCTGGTGCTTCCGCCCAAATCCGCGGTCCGCACCCCTTCCGCCACCGCTTCCATGGTGGCCTCAAAAATGGCCCGGCTGGCCGCAGCCGCCTCGTCGGTCCCGAAATAGCTCAGCAACGACGCTCCGGCGAGGATCATGGCCATGGGGTTGGCCACGTTTTTGCCGTAGAGAGCCGGGGCCGTGCCGTGGGGTGCTTCGGCCATGACCACTTTGGGCTGCAGCCCGTCGTCCACCGCCAGCAGGAGGGATTCCGATCCGGCAATGGAGCCGAACATCTGCAGCACCAGATCGCTCAGGCAATCGCCGTCCCGGTTCAGGGCGGGAATGACCAACGGTTCCCCGCTGGTGGTGAGCAACAGGGCGTAGGTGGCGTCAATCAGTTGGGGTTCATAGCGAATGTCCGGGTGGCGTTTGGCCGCCTGGTCCAATTCTTCCTTGAGCATCCCTTCGTACACCGGGCTCACCGTGTATTTCGGTCCTCCGAACACCTTTGCCCGCATGCGCTTGGCCTGCTGAAAAGCGAATTCGGCCACCTGCCTGCATACCCGCCGGGAGATTCGCTCGGTGCGATGGGCCATCTCATCCAGACCCTCCCCTTCTCGCCACTCTTTGGCTCCGTACGCGTCGTCCACCGCCATCCGCACCACCGAGATGGGCGCATAAACCCCGGCCAGAGGGGCCCTTCCGGGGATCCGCCGACCGGTGCGGACGATCACCGTGCCGTCGATCTCCTCCCGGAGTATCGCGTTGGGGCTGCCCACGTCCCCCGGTTCTTCCGGGGTTATGGTGGCCGCCTTGATTCCGAGCCCCGTCTCCCGCATGGCCGCGGCCGCCTCATGCACGATCTTGTTCCGGGTTTCCCGGCGGTTGCCAAGACTCAGATCAAACCGGCGAAAGTCGATCTCAAAGCCGATGACTGAAGCGTCCAGCACCCTCAGGGCCTCTTCCAACAGCTCCTGACCGGTTTGGTCCCCTTCCATGACAGTGACCGTTTTCTTGGACATGGTGCAACCCTCCGAACACCGTTTCGTTTCTCTTCAAAAATTAGTGTGTCCCAGTTTATCCCGTGCGCAGGGCGGGCGTGCCCCCGGCGGCTCCGAGCGGGGTCAGCCGGCGGTCAACAACTGGTGAATCACCCGGGCGGAGGTGGTCACCGCTTGTGCGAATCGCATCGTGGCTTCCGGCGTAAACCGGTCGACCGGCCCCGAGACGGACAGTGCGGCGACCAATTGTCCCTCCCGGTCAAAGACCGGGGCGGCCACGGCCGCGGCCCCGGTTTCCCGCTCTTCAATGCTGACGGCGTACCCGCACGCCCTCACCTGTTCCAACTGGCGCACAAATTCTTCCTGGTCGAAGCTCTCCGGGATCCGCGGGTCACTCAGGGTTTCCGCCACCAGTTCCGGGGGGGACCAGGCGAGAAGAACCTTGCCCGAGGCGCCCACATACAAGGGAAGGCGCTGGCCGATGTTGGCCACCCGTCGCACCGGCTGGTGGCTCTCCACAGCTTGAATGCGGATGCGTTCGGTTCCCGAACGGATATACAGGCTGATGGTTTCGTCCAACAGGTCCCGCAATCGAGTCATCTCCGGGAGCACCAGGGTGGACAGATCTCCGGACTGATGAATGTTGCTGACGAGTTCAAGAATGCTCCAACCCAAGCGATATTTGTCCGTTTGGGGATTCCGGCGGATGAAGCCGCGGCTCTCCAGAGAGGCCAAGAGGCGATGAACGGTGCTCTTGTGAAGACCAACCCGCTTGGCAATGTCGCTCAGCCCCAGTTCCATCTCGGTGCTGGAAAAGCAAAGAAGAATATCCAGGGCCCGTTCCACCGCCCGAACGGTACCGCGCTGTCCCTCCGCCACACCCCCGCCTCCCTTCCCGATTTGTTTCACTGTATAAAACTACGTTTCATCATGTAGTATACCATACCCTTTCTCGGTATGAAAAGGGATGACCCATTCTCTTTCGCGCATATGAAAAAGAAGAAGCGGTGGGGAGGGGGCGGCGGGGTTGAGCGACTCGCGATGGACCGAGGCGGTTCGCGACTATTATGAAGAGAAGAACCGGATCTGGTTCTGCGGGAGGGCGGCATTGGGCCGGGCGACGGCGGCGCGGCCGGGCGCGTCCCGGGGGCTTCGGGAGGCCTTGCTGTGGCACCAGCGGCTGCCTTCCCGGCGGAGGACCGCTCTTCTGTCCCACACCCGGGTCGACACCCGGCGGGTGACCCGGGTTTTCCGGACGGACCGGGAGAACGTGAACGAGGCCGGCCTGCGGCGGAGTGAGGAATCGGGGACCACGAAGCTGCTGGTGGACGTATCCGAACACGTCCGGCTGCTTTACCGCATCGGGAATGATGTCGGAGAGGAACGGAGAATTTACCCTTGGCGTCTCACCATCGTGAGCACCGATCTCGGCTGGAAAGTGGCCGAAGAGCGCGCCCTGAATGATGCCGAACGGGCGGGTTGGGCGATTCCCTCCGGTGAGCCTCCCGACCGGGTCCCGGGTCTCTCGCCGGGGCGGTGGCGGGAGCGGTGGCGCAAACTGTTTACCTTTCGGCGGTTCGATCGCCTCCAGGCGTTTAAATATGCGGAGTTGTGGTGGGACGGCTATAACCCCCGGTTTCGGGCTTTTCGCGTGGATTGCACCAATTTTGTCTCGCAGTGTCTTTGGCACGGGGGATTGCCCATGGAGCCGGCCGAGCAGCCGGGGCGGGGCTGGTGGTACGCTTGGCGCGACGGGGGCGACCGCTGGAGCCTGAGCTGGGCAGTGTCCCACAGCTTCCATTGGTACATGATGCAAAAGGCTCGGGAAGGGAAGGTGCGGTTTCTCGACCGCCCCCAACGGCTGTATGTGGGAGACGTCATTCTCTACGATTGGAACGGGGACGGGGCTTGGCAACATGCCGCCGTGGTGGTGGATTTCGATCCCGATGGACAGCCCCTGGTCAATGCGCACACCGTGGCCAGCTACCACAGATTGTGGGATTACACCGACAGTCCCGCGTGGTCGGAGCGGACCCGATACGCTTTTGTGCACATCGAAGATCCGTAATTCCGGACCCGGTCATCCGGCGGCCAACAAATCGAGAAAATGTTTCAGGATGCGGGCGGTCAATCCCCAGATGACCCGCCCTTCGTAGCTGTAAAAGTATTCCGGTGCCCGGGCTTGACTCCATGGATACTTGCGTCCGCCTGGAATGCGGTCGAAGGGGAAATTCTCCTCCGGGTGCACGTCCAGACGCACATGATGCACGTCGGGCGGATGGTGGCGAAAATATTCCAAAGGCGCGCAGAACACCGTTTCGACCTCATCGGCGTTGGGGTGAATCGGACCGGGGTCAATCCGGCAAACATAAGGGTAGACCACGGTTCTCCACGGATTCACCAGGACATCCAAAGGTCCGAGCACGTGCAGGCGGTCGGTCGAAACCCCCAACTCTTCCCCGGTTTCCCGGACCGCCGCCCGCGCCGGATCTTCCCCGGGTTCCACACGGCCTCCGGGGAAACAGATTTCCCCGGGTTGGCGCCGGAGACGGCGAGAGCGCACCTCAAACAGCAACTGTGGCTGTCCCTCCTGTTCAATAAGCGGGACGGCCACCGCAGCCCGAACCATGTCCTCGCTGCCCAAGACTCCGGGCTGTCTCCCCCGCAGGACGGCTTCCAACGCGTCAGTTCTCATCGCGCTACCCCAGCTTTCTCCACATGATCGGGGCTGATATCCGAAATCTATTATATACGTATTGGAACGTCGGGCTGTCCGGATCCGCCGGGTCGGGGTAAAAAGTTTGTGACGGGTTTTGTGGCTCCGAGGATGAACGTCCGGGGGAATCCGCAAAATGAATATACATACAGGTTTGCCGACGGCGTGAAACAGTCCGGGGAAACGTTCACGAAAAAGAGGAAATGCGCTACACTATAGCTGTTCTGTGACAGGGACACGATCACGTAAAGGCGAGGTGCGAAGCATGGCACAACAGGACGTATTTTCAGCCCGGCGCACTCTCCGGGCAGGCGGTGAGTCCTATGTGTATTACAGCTTGCCGGCCTTGGAAGAGCAGGGCATCGGTCGGGTGTCCAAGCTGCCCTATTCCATCCGGGTGTTGCTGGAGGCGGCCCTGCGTCAGGTCGACGGGGTGGCGGTAACCGAAGAACATGTGAAAAAGTTGGCCGATTGGCCCGATGCCCACCGGCATCCCACGGAGATACCGTTTAAACCGGCCCGGATCGTGCTACAGGATTTCACCGGGGTTCCCGCTGTGGTGGATTTGGCGGCCATGCGCCGAACGGTCAAGGAACTCGGGGGGGATCCGAAGAAGATCAATCCCTTGGTTCCCGTGGATCTGGTGATCGACCATTCCGTCCAGGTCGATCTGTACGGCACTCCGGAGGCACTGGAGAAAAACATGGAGCTGGAATTCCAGCGCAACGAGGAACGGTACCGGTTTTTGCGCTGGGCCCAGGGGGCCTTTGAGAATTTTCGCGTGGTGCCGCCGGCCACCGGCATTGTCCACCAGGTGAATTTGGAGTACCTGGCCTCGGTGGTCGGTTGGCGCAAAGAAGGCGGGGAAACCGTGGTATTCCCGGATTCTCTGGTGGGGACCGATTCCCATACCACGATGATCAACGGCCTGGGTGTTCTCGGCTGGGGTGTCGGCGGCATCGAGGCCGAGGCGGGCATGCTCGGTCAGCCGCTGTACTTCCTCATGCCCGAGGTGATCGGCTTCCGGCTGACCGGGCGGCTGCCCGAGGGCTCCACGGCGACCGATTTGGCGCTCACGGTCACCCATCTGCTGCGCAAAAAAGGCGTGGTGGGCAAATTCGTGGAGTTTTTCGGCCCCGGGCTTTCGTCCATGGCCATCGCGGACCGGGCCACGGTGGCGAACATGGCGCCGGAATACGGGGCCACCATGGGCTTTTTCCCGGTGGACGCCCAAACCCTCGATTATTTGCGGCTCACCGGCCGCAAACCCGAGGACGTGGCCTTGGCCGAAGCGTACCTCAGGGCCCAGGGGCTGCTTCGCACCGACGATGCGCCGGAGCCGGTGTTCAGCGACGTGGTGGAATTGGACCTGTCCACGGTCAAACCGACTTTGGCCGGTCCGAAGCGCCCCCAGGATCGGGTGCCGCTGCCTGAGTTGAAGGCTTCGTTTGAGAAAGCGGTGGAATCGCCGGTGGATCAGGGAGGGTTCGGTTTCGGCCGGGAAGGGCTGGCCCGGACGTCCGAGGTTCGGTACGGCGACGGAACGAAGGAGACCTTGCGCACCGGAGCCGTGGTCATTGCGGCCATCACGAGCTGCACCAACACATCGAACCCGTCGGTGATGATTGGAGCGGGGCTTTTGGCGAAAAAGGCCGTGGAAAAGGGCCTGAAAAAACCGCGCTATGTCAAGAGTTCCTTGGCGCCCGGCTCCCGGGTGGTCACCGCGTACTTGAAGCGGGCGGGGCTGTTGCCGGCGCTGGAACAGCTCGGGTTTGCCGTGGTGGGGTACGGCTGCACCACCTGCATCGGCAACAGCGGGCCGCTGGATCCCGAGGTGGCCAGGGCCGTTCAGGACAACGATCTGACCGTGGCCGCCGTACTGAGCGGCAACCGAAATTTTGAGGGCCGCATTCATCCGCTGGTTCGAGCCAACTACCTCGCCTCGCCCCCGTTGGTGGTGGCGTACGCGTTGGCGGGCACCGTGGACATCGATCTGTCCACCGAGCCGGTGGGCTACGATCCCAGCGGCAACCCGGTATACTTGAGAGACATCTGGCCGTCCTCGGAAGAGGTGCGGACGGCGATCCGGGAGGCCGTCACGGCGGAGCTGTTCTCCGGGGAATATGCCCAGGTGTTCACGGCCAATCGGCGGTGGAACGCTTTGCCGACCCCGGAAGGGGAGCTTTATCAATTTGATCCCAAGTCCACATACATTCAGGAGCCGCCCTTTTTTGTGAACCTTGCCCGGGAGGCGGGCCATATCGCGGATATTCGCGGCGCCCGGGTGTTGGCTCTGCTCGGGGATTCGGTGACCACCGACCACATTTCCCCGGCGGGAAGCATTGCCCCCAATTCGCCGGCGGCCCAATATCTCATGGAGCACGGAGTCGACCGGCGGGATTTCAACTCTTACGGGTCAAGGCGCGGGAATCACGAAGTGATGATGCGGGGGACTTTCGCCAACATCCGGATCCGCAATCAGTTGGCTCCTGGCACCGAGGGCGGACAGACAGTGTACCTGCCCGCCGGAGAAGTGATGCCCATCTACGATGCGGCGATGAAATACCGGGCGGACGGAACTCCCCTGCTGGTGGTGGCCGGCAAGGAATACGGCACCGGGAGTTCCCGGGACTGGGCGGCCAAGGGAACGATGCTGCTCGGCGTGAAGGCGGTGTTGGCGGAGAGCTTCGAGAGGATTCATCGTTCGAATCTGGTGGGGATGGGTGTTTTGCCCTTGCAGTTCACCGAAGGGCAGAGTTGGAAGAGCCTCGGTCTCACAGGGAAAGAGCGGTATGATATCGAAGGTCTTTCCGACGCCATGGCACCATTGTCCACCGTCCGGGTGACGGCGGTGCGGGAGGACGGCGGCCAGGTCCGGTTTGACGCCTTGGTGCGGCTGGATTCTGTCGTGGAGATCGAATACTACCGAAACGGCGGGATTTTGCAAACGGTGCTGCGGCAGTTGGTGAGAAGCTGACACTTGACGCGAGGCCCGACCGGGCGGAAAGGGCGCATATCCGCGCCCTTTTTCGTTTGGCTCGAGGCTCGGTGCCGGTGCCGGCCTTCAACGGCGGCGCTGTGCGACAGGATGGTCCGCAGCGTCAGCGCTTGGGTTTTCGCACCCGGGAGCCCGATGCCGAACGTCGCCGGGAGACGGTTTTTTTCCGGCGTTTGCGGCGTTTGCGTTTTTTCCCCGCCCGTTCTGCCGCGAACCACAGAACGGCGGAGGCTGCGCCGAGGAGGGCGGCCAAGCCCAGTGCGGACAAAGGCGTTTCGAACGCGTCCCGGGCGCCGGTGGCCGGGGCGAGAATCAGCATCCATCCGACGGCCAGGGCGGCGGCCCGGAAAAAAAGCCGTCGCCAAGTCATGGCCCTTCGGGGGTGCGGCGGTCGAGTCCGGCGTCGCCGCGGGCCGCCCGGTCCTGCTCGGCGCCGGACCGGGCAGGGTCGCGGGTGCCGGCCCACAGGACCAAACGCCGCAACGCATCCGGTTCTCCGGCGGGAATCCGGACCCGGCAGATCATCGCTTTTTCGTCAAAAGAATCCACCCACAGGTCCGCGCCGGGGCCGGCCAGGGTCTGCAACCGCTCCCGGGCGGCAGACAGCGGACAGGTGTAGGGAAGGCTCAGCGTATAGGTGGCGAAAGCGGTGTCTGCAGAATGCACCGTGACCGCGGCCACCACGGCGGCCGAATTGGGGATGACCCGGGTGATTTCGCCGTCCCGGAGCACCGTGTAAAACAAGTTCAATTCCTCCACCACCCCGGTATACTCGGTTCCGGAGAACATCCAGGAACGACAGGTGATTCGTTGTCCCAGCGCATAGGGGCGCAGGGTCATGATCACCAGTCCGGCGAGGATGTTGGCCAGGGTGGACTGGGCGGCGATCCCGACGATGACGCCGGTGACCGCGCCGCTGACCAAGAGGCTGCTCATCGAGGTGTTGGCCATGTGCAGGCTGAACACCGCGACGAACAGGTAGGCCACTCCGGTCAGGACGTTGGCGCCGAGGTTCCACATGCTGGCGTGCCGGGGGTTGCGATAAACGATGCCCATGAGCATATGCCGCATACGGTTGACCAACACGAAGCCGACGATCAGCCACAAAACGGCCACTCCCATGGCGAAGACGGTGCGGTACTCCTGGGGGATCACCCGACTGGTCACCACGTCCGAGGCCACCTGGAGCAGGAAGGCCACGACGATGAGCAGGAGGAAGGCTTTCAGCGCTCTCTTCCAAGGGAATCTCAACCGGTCATCGAGGTCTTGAATCCTGTGCATCGGTCGCCCTCCTTTCCGTTGTGCAGGGTGCGGGCCGACTCTACCGCGGACACGGGTCTATTCTATCAAAGATCGCCCGGAGTGCTCAAAATGGCAGAGCGCGTCCCCTGGGTCTTCAAGGGGGACGATGTGTTTGGCGACGGGTTGCTCGACTCCGGAGGATCTTTACGTAAGTTTTAAATTGCGTTCATGTTGTGTTTAGATGGAGCAAGTATACTTGGGAGCGAAACGATGACAAGGAGGAACGCACAGGATGCAAATTGCCAAACGGGTATGGAAGCCTTTTGGGGCTTTGGCCCTCACCGCGACATTGCTGGCCGGTTGCGGAAGCAGCGCCACTCCCAGCGACACGACCAACCAGACAGGCGGTGGGGCCAGCCAGCAGAAAGTTCAGCTCACGGGTGCCGGATCCAGCTTCGATTATCCGTATTTCTCCAAGGCTTTTGCCGAGTACAAGAACAGCCATCCCAATGTCGAGGTGAACTATCAGTCGGTGGGCAGCGGCGCCGGAATCGAGCAGTTCACCAAACAGTTGGTGGATTTTGGTGCCACGGACGTGCCGCTCAACAAGGATGAATACGCCAAAGCGAAAGCCGCCGGCGGCGACGTGGTGGAGATTCCGGTGGCTCTCGGCGGTGTGGCTTTGGCGTACAATTTGCCCGATGTCACCCAACCCTTGAAAATGACTCCGGATGTGGTGGCGAAGATTTTTCTGGGAAAGATCAAAACATGGAATGATCCCGCGATTCAATCCTTGAACCCCGACGTGAAACTCCCGAACACGCCGATCACCACGGTGCACCGGTCGGACGGCAGCGGCACGAACTACATTGTGACGGACTATCTCAGCACGGTGAGCCCGGAGTGGAACTCTTCGGTGGGCAAGGGCAAGTCGGTGCAATGGCCCGGCGGCATCGGCGCGAAAGGGAACGAGGGCGTGGCGGGCCAGATCAAACAGACGGTCGGCGCTTTCGGATATGTGGAGTTGGCCTATGCCCTGGAGACCAAGATGAACTATGCGGCCCTGCAAAACAAGGCCGGCAAGTACGTGACCCCGACGCTGGAATCGGTGACCGCGGCGGCCTCGCAGTTTCCGAACGTCAGCGCCGAAAACTTTTCGATCGTGAATGCGCCGGGCGACGGCAGTTATCCCATCGCCGGATATTCGTGGGTCCTGCTTTGGAAAGATCAGAAGGATGCCAATAAAGCCAAGGTTCTTCTCGATGTCATGAAATACGTCGTCACCGACGGACAGAAGTTGGCGACCAGCATTCAGTACGCGCCCCTGCCGCAGAACGTCCAAGAGATGGCGGTGGGCCTGTTGAAGCAGGTACAGGCGAACGGTCAACCGGTGATGCAATGACGGCGTGCAGCCTTTCGGTGTGATATTTTACGCCGATTGCGATGGATTCGGCGGGCGGGCGGGAAGGCGTTCTCGTTCCCCCGCCGTTCCTTTTTGATTCGAGATTCTATTGATTCATCACGGGGTGGTCATCGTGAAAAGGGGCAGGGGGCTTTCCATTCGCTGGCGCCTGTCGATGGTGACGGGAATTTTGCTGTTGGTCTCTCTGGGATGCTTGGGGATCATGTCGGTGATCTTGGTAAAACAAGAGGCCCAGGAGCGGGCGGTGGAAGAAACGGGACAGATCGTTGCGCTGTTGATCCAGTCCGGGAAGGAACTTCAGGATGTCGCAGTGCAGCGGGCCAACCAGGGCTATCAGCAGGCCAGTTTTCTCATTTCTCGGTTGCGGGCCGACCAAGGACCGCCGCACAGCCGAGAGGACGGGCTGTATTTCGGAAACCAAAAAGTCAGCGGGGATGAACAGTTTCTCGCTCAACTCACCCAGTTCACGGGCACCGATGTGAGCATCGCCGTTCGCCGGGGAGACACCTTCGTACGCACCTTGACTTCACTGAAAGACGGCGGCGGCCGGCTGATGGGCCCGGCCCCTCTTTCCCCCGAAGAACTCAAGAGCCTCGGCCAAGGGGCCTATTTTTCCGGTGTTGTGCCGATTCAGGGAAAATTGTATCAGGTTTATGACATGCCTTTGGCGGATGATCGGGGCCGGGTGGTGGGGGCGGTCTGCATTGAGGTCGCTCTCCAGCCGTATATGGATCGCTTGGCCGATCATATCCGAAGTGTACATATCGGGACCCGAGGGTACGCATTTGCGGTGGCCAAAGGGGACGGGGGAGCTCCGACGTGGGCGGTGGTACCGGCCGGGGTTCGGGTGCCGAAGGGGGATACGTCGTTTTTGCAAGGGATGATGGGGCGGGGGCACGGTTTTGCGGACTACCGGTGGAACCCGGGCGGCGGCGCGCCGGAGCCGCATCTTGCCGCGTATGATACGCTGCCGGACTGGGGATGGGTCATTGCGGCGGGAGGACCGGTACAGGATCTCACCAGCGGAGCGGCGGTACTGGAGCGTACGCTCACGGGGCTGACAGTGGTCTTGCTGATTCTCTCGATGATTTTGAGTGCGATAACCGGAGGTCGCCTGGCTCGTCCCATCCAATTGGCCGCCCGGGGAATCCGCCGGGTCGCCCGGGGGGAGCTGCGGCTCTCGGAACAGGAGCGGGAAAGGATGAAGCGCACCGCCCGGCGAAGGGATGAAGTGGGCGATTTGGCAAGGGGATACCTGACCATGGTGGGGCAGTTTACCCGAGTGTCCGGCCGCCTCCGGCATGCGGCGCACACGCTGCGCGCCGGCATCGGTCGGGTTCGGGAAAGTACCGGTTCGGCGGAACAGGTGGCCGAGGAACTGTCCGAGTCCACCGGACAGATCGCCGCGGGGGCCGGGCAACAGGCGGCCCGGGTGGCGGAGGCCGGGGAGGAACTCGGGGTGTTGGATCGGCTGCTCCGCCGGTGGGACGAGCAATTTCACCGTGTGGTCCGCGAAGCGGCTCAGGCCAAGGAAGTCGCCGAGGATGCCCGTGCCACGATGGAAGTGTGGGAACGGACCTGGGAAACGATGGTTCCCAAGATCGAAGAGGCCGGGAGGAGTGTGGCCCGGCTGGCCGACCACAGCCTGGTGATCGGCGAGGCGGTGGAGATGGTGCGCAAACTGGCGCATCAGACGGAACTCCTCGCGCTCAATGCCGGGATCGAAGCGGCCCGGGCCGGAGATCACGGCCGGGGATTTTCCGTGGTGGCCGAGCAGATCCGGCTCCTGGCGGAACAGAGCCGGGAAAATGCCGCCGGGATCCAGCACCGGGCGTTTGAAGTGAGCGAAGATGCCAGGCGGGCAAGGAAGGCGATGGACGAAAGCGGAGAGGTTCTGGCCGACGGTGTGGCTACCGCCCGCCGGGCCAAGGAGGCGTTTGATGAGGTGGTGGCGGCGCTGACCGGGGTGGCCGAACGGATCGGGGGGATGTCCGGGGCCCAAGCTCAAATGGTCCGGGCGAGAGAATCCACGGTGGAGATTATGCACGGCGTGCTCGAAGTCGCCCGGGAAACGTCGGCGGCCACCCAGGAGTTGTCCTCGGGATTCGGGGAACAGCACCGGTTGTTTGCTCAGTTGCTGGCTGAAACGGAGCATCTCGAAGGACTGGGATCCGATTTGTTGGACGTGGTGGCGTTCTGGATGCATCCGGGCGGTGTCCCCGCCGAGGCGTCGGATATGGTCGTACCGGGTCCGGCATCCGGGATCGGTGCGGCGATTTCTCGGGAGCCGTCTGAGGAGGATACCCGGGCGACCCCGGCTTCACCGGGGGGTGAAGCGCCCGACCGGCCCGAGGCCGGGACCGCCGCGGAAGGGGTTCAGAGATCGTCCGATCCCCCCGGAGAGTCGGCCGACGAGGCGGAGGTTCCGGTAACCAATTTGTAACCGACTCCGCGCACGGTCTTAATCAACTGGGGAGAAGCGGGGGTCGGCTCGATCTTGTCCCTCAGATGGCTGATGTGGACATCCACCACCCGGGTGTCGCCGGTATATTTAAACCCCCATATGTGATCGAGCAAGGTGTCCCGGGTGACCACTTTGTCGGCATGTTCGGCCAAATGGTGAAGAAGTTGAAATTCTTTCAGCGTCAAGGATACTTCGCGGCCGAAAACGGTGACGGTGTGCTTGGCCAGATCAATCATCACCGGACCGACCTGAAGCACGTCGCCGGTGCGCCGGTCTCCGTCTCCGGCCGACTGGTATCGCCGCAGCACCGCCCGAATGCGGGCGGCCAATTCCCGTGGGCGAAAGGGCTTTGTGATGTAATCATCGGCGCCCATCTCCAGGCACAGCACACGTTCCACTTCGTCATCCAACGCGGTGAGGAAGATGATCGGCGTGGCGATCCCCTCCTGGCGCAGGGCTTTACAGATGTCCAGACCGCTCATGTCCGGAAGCATGTGATCCAGCACAATGAGATCCACAGGCTCGCCTTCCCGAATCCGCCTGAACACCTCGTCCGGATGGGTTGCCGTGTCTGTGACATATCCTGCTTTTTCAAGATGAAATTGCAGGACCGTGAGGATCGATTCTTCGTCGTCCACCAAAAGGATTCGTTCCACCTCACCCAGCCTCCCCGAACACAATGTCATCTTTGTCTTCTCATTGTAACGGTTCTATGTTGTCTCGTTGTGAGATTTGTATAGATGGTCTGTAAAATTGTATTTACGTAAGGTTCATATTCGATTCATGAACCATTTACGTTTGTTCGATAGACTAAAACCGAATGTGTTGTCGGCTTTGTGTGGAAGGTGGCGACGCGGGGAGGAATGCGCATGGATGCCTTGCCGGACGCAGGTGAGGTCAAAATTGACGTGGAACGATTGAATCTGTTTTACGGATCGCAACAAGCCCTGTTTGACGTTTCGATCGCAGTGAACCGGCAAGCCATCACCGCTTTGATCGGCCCTTCCGGTTGTGGGAAATCGACGTTTCTTCGAACGCTCAACCGTATGAACGATTTGATTCCGGGAGTACGCATCACCGGTTCGGTTCGCATCGACGGCACGGACATCTACCGGTCCCGGGTCGATGTGGTGGATTTGCGAAAACGGGTGGGAATGGTCTTTCAGCGGCCGAATCCTTTCCCGATGTCGGTCTATGATAATGTGGCCTACGGGCCGAGAATTCACGGCACCCGAAACAAAAAGAAACTGGATGAGATCGTCGAACGAAGCCTCCGCCGGGCGGCCCTGTGGGAGGAGACGAAGGACCGGCTGCATCAGCCGGCCTTGGGCTTGTCGGGGGGTCAGCAACAGCGGCTGTGTATCGCGCGTCTCTTGGCGGTGGAACCGGAGGTGGTGTTGATGGATGAGCCCACCTCGGCGCTGGATCCCATTTCCACTTTGCGAATTGAGGAATTGATTACGGAACTTAAGCGGAGTTATACTATTGTGATCGTAACCCATAATATGCAGCAAGCGGCCCGGGTGTCGGACTATACGGCGTTTTTCCTGAACGGCGAACTGGTGGAGGTGAATCGCACCGACGAATTGTTCACCAGACCCCAGGACAAACGTACGGAGGACTACATCACCGGCCGCTTCGGATAAAGGAGGCGACCGCGGTGGATACGCGCAGCGGGTTTCATGAAGAGCTGCAGGAGCTCGAGCAGAATGTTCTGGCCATGGGAGGATGGGTCAGTCAGGCGGTTCGCGACAGCGTGACGGCGTTGAAGGAACTGAATGAGACGTTGGCGGAACAGGTGATCGAGCGTGACGATCGGCTGGACGACATGCAGGTGGACATTGAAAACCGCTGCCTGCGCCTCATCGCCCTGCAGCAACCCATGGCCGGGGATCTGCGGACCATCGGGACGGTGCTCAAGGTGGTGACCGACCTGGAGCGGATGGGTGATCATGCCGTCGATATCGCCCGGACGGCGCTGAAATTGTCCGGCCAGACGCTGATCAAGCCGCTGATCGATATTCCGCGCTTGGCGGACATCGCCCAGGATATGTTGGGGACCGGGCTCCAGGCGTTTGTGGACCGGGATGCGGAGCTCGCGCAAACCCTGGCCGACAAGGACGATCAGATGGACCATCTGTACAGCCAGATTTTTCGAGAACTCCTGGTCCTGATGATCGAAGATCCGTCCACCATCCGCCAGGCCACCCAGTTGTTGTTCGTGGCCCAGAGCCTTGAGCGGGTTGCCGACCATATCACCAACATCGGGGAATGGACCATCTACATGGTGACCGGGGAACGCAGGGATTTGAACCTCTGACAGCGATGCTACAGGAAAGGATGTCGTGTGGTGGGACAATATCGTTCCCAGTGGCGCCAGGCCGACACGTGGTTCCGGATCGGCGTGTCGGCCATGGCGGTTATTTTGCTGTTGACGGCGGCGGGGCTGGTGGTCTTACTTGCCGTGCAGTCGATGCATTCCTTTCGGGAGTTCGGGATCGGGTTTTTTGCCGGGCGGCAGTGGGATCCGGTGAACAACGAATTCGGGGCTCTGCCGTTTGTATACGGCACTGTGGTGACATCCTTGATCGGCCTGATTCTCGTCCTGTTTGTGGGGGTCGGATCGGCGATTTTTCTGACCCATATCTCAAGGGATGGGTGTCTCGGTGGTAGGCTTTATCATTGAACTATTGCGTATCCAGCGTGGTTTACGGTTTGTGGGGTTTTTCGCCGTGCGCCCTGGATGCGGTCTCAGGTGAGCCGTGGCTCGGGGCGCATTTTGGGACTGCCAGGCGTTCAAGGGACGCCATGGGGTCGGTTTGCTCACGGCCGGGTTTATTCTCGCCATCATGATTCTGCCCACGGTGACGTCGCTGTCCCGGGACATTATGGCCGTGGTGCCGAACACCCTGAAGGAAGGGGCTCTCGCCCTCGGGGCGACGCATTGGGAGATGATCCGGTCCACGGTGTTGCCTTACTCGTGGCCGGGAATCATCGGGGCGCTGATGCTGGGGCTTGGCCGGGCTTTGGGCGAAACGATCGCCGTCACCATGGTGATCGGCAATCGTCCGGAGGTGTCGGTTTCCCTGTTTGCCCCGGGGCACAGTATGGCCAGTGTGATCGCCAATGAGTTCACCGAGGCCACGTCGCACTTGTATCTTTCGGCACTGTCGGAAATCGGTTTTCTGTTGTTTGTGGTCACCGCCCTGTTCAGCCTCCTGTCCCGCTGGCTCGTGGTGCGGCTGATGACCCGGGCGGGGAGGGAGGAATAACCGTGGGTAGACGAACTTGGCGAAAGCTGGTCAACTGGATCGCCGGGGTGCTCTGTGCCGTGATGGTGATCTTGGCGGTGATCCCGTTGTTTCACGTCTTGATCTATGTCATCGGGAGGGGTCTGCCGGGATTATCGTGGACGTTTTTCACCAATCTGCCCGCGCCTACCGGTGTGCCGGGCGGAGGGATGGGCAACGCGGTTCTCGGCTCGCTGATTCTCGTGGCCATCGCGACGCTGGTCAGCGTGCCGCTGGGTATCGGAGCCGGCATTTTCCTGTCGGAATGGGGGCGAGGGCGCTTCGGAGACTTGGTGCGCTGGGTGGCGGACGTGCTGTCCGGGGCGCCGTCCATCGTGGTCGGGCTGTTCATCTACAGCCTGGTGGTGGTGCCGATGAAAGGGTTTTCCGCCTTGTCCGGCGGGCTCGCCCTGGCTGTGCTCATGATGCCGACGGTGGCGAGAAGTACCGAGCAGATGCTTCGCATGGTGCCCCGGGAGTGGCGGGAAGGTTCTCTGGCTCTTGGGGCGAACTGGGCCCAGACCGTGTGGCGGGTGGTGATGCCCGCGGCTCGAAAGGGGATTCTCACCGGGGTGATGCTCGGGGTGGCCCGGGTCATGGGGGAGACGGCACCGCTGATCGTCACCGCTTTCGGGAGCGGGTTCTGGCCGTCCAGCATCTTCAAACCCATCGCCGCCGTGCCGCTTCAAGTGTTCGTTTATGCCATTTCCCCGTATCCCGACTGGCAGCAGCAGGCGTGGACCGGGGCCCTGACCCTGGTGTTGTTGGTGCTCATGATCAACATTGTCGCCCGGGTGGTTCTACGGGACCGCCCGGGAGCGGGGCGCTGACGGGGGAAAGGAAATGCGCGGTTTTAAAAGCGGTTCACGTGAAGCCGGGGCGGGTTCCCCGGGCTTCGCGTTTCACCTCCGGACATCGGTGTATCTCATTGCCCGCACCGCAGGCACCGGCGCACACCCGACAGTGGCGCCGGCCCGCCCGCTGGCGAACGGGACTCGGGTTCGAGTCACCGCGTTGCGGTTTTCGCCCTGCCCCGGACGACGGCCCGCTCCGGAAACGGTGCTCAGTGGAAAGCATAAGCGCCGGGGCCCATCAATGCGACCGCAACGGCGGCCACAATCAATACCAAGTTGTATTCAATCCCGTTGGGAGCCCAATACCCGTTTTTTCCATGAACCTTGACCATGGCCACGAGCATGACGATGACGATCAACGCTGCGCCAAGTGACGTCAGAAATCCGGCGGCAAACAGCAATCCGCCGATCAATTCGGCCAGTCCGGCGAGGGCCGCCATGACGACCCCGTTCGGCAGACCGATGGACTCCATCCATCCTCCGGTACCTTTCAGACCGTGTCCGCCGAACCATCCGAACAACTTCTGGGCCCCGTGACCCGCAAGGGTCAGTCCGACGACTAAACGAATCAGCAACAGTCCGACATCGATCACTGGCAACCCTTCCTTTCTCGTATGTAGTGACCACTCTCGTATGTAGTGACCACCGGTGAGCTCCCTGTCAATGAAGTATACCTCGAAGATCTTACTTTTGTAAAGTATCTATGATGTCGTAGTCGCAGGCGATGGTGGGGACAAGCCGCCGCGATGCGTGGTACACTAAAATGGAAAGTGCGGGGCAGCGAGGGGCGGGGACCATGGGAAACGTGTTGATCGTCGATGACGAGCCCGCGATTGTGGAGTTGGTGTCCTGGCATCTCAAAAAGGCGGGATATGCTGTGGAGACGGCGGGGGACGGCGAAGAGGCGGATCGAAAAGTTCGCCGGGGCGACGTGGATCTGGTGGTCCTTGACGTCATGCTTCCGGGAACCGACGGTCTCAGTTTGTGCCGCAATTGGCGGGATGAAGGAATCGAAATCCCGGTGATTTTTCTCACGGCCCGGGATGATGAGGTGGACCGGGTTCTCGGGTTGGATCTCGGCGGGGACGATTATGTGATCAAGCCGTTTTTGCCCAGGGAGTTGGTGTCCAGGGTGAAAGCGGTGCTGCGTCGGGCCGCGGCGAAGCCGGCCCGGGCCGGCTCTTCAGAAAAGGAGATCCGGGTCGGGGACATGGTGATCTGGCCTCAGGAGTACCGGGTGGAGGTGGGCGGCCGTCCGGTGCAGTTGACCGCCCGGGAGTTCACCCTGTTGTCGGTGATGGCGTCCAAGCCCGGGCGGGTATGGACACGGGATGAATTGCTCGATCGGGTGTGGGGATATACCTATGCCGGAGATACGCGGATTGTGGATGTGATGGTCAGCCATCTGAGGGACAAGATCGAAGCGAATCCGAGAAAGCCCCGTTACATCATCACCGTGCGGGGCGTCGGTTACGGATTCGGGGGGAACGTGGAATGGAGCAATCGCTGAGCCGCCGCCTGATCGTCATGGGGGTCACTCTTTCGGCGGCGGCGGGGCTTTGGACGGGGCTGTGGGTGGTTCGCAGCGAGGTCCGGGGATCCTTGGGGGAAGTACAGGGCATCGCGGCCCGTGAAGCGGCGTTGGCGGCCCAAGATGCGAGTATGCGATGGTCTGAACCTCTGCGGCTGACCGGATGGGCCGAGCAAACAGCCGGTCTGCTGAAGGCGGAGTGCCGGGTGTACGGCAGCGACGGGCGGGTGATCGCCGCCTCCGGGGGTACCGGGAGTTCGGCCGATCCGAAGGCAGTCCAGTGGAATATGAAAAAGGATGCGGGGGACGAGGTCAACCGGGCTCTGGCTGGGGAAACGGCGACGTCGGTGCAGCAGAGCCCAGGAGGAAGCTTGGTGGTTCGGGCGGCGGCACCTGTGCGGATCAATGATCAGATCCGGGGCGCGGTGTGGTTTGAGACCCCTCTCGCCCAGGTGGTGGCTCCCTTCGGGGCCTGGTGGGCCTGGGTGATCGGGATTGCCACCAGTGTCGGCGTGGGGTTGGCGTGGTCGGCGGCCATCGCCAGAGACCTGGAGGGGGGATTGCGCCAGTTGGGAGAGGCGGTGGCCGATTGGGCCCGGGGCCGGTACCACGCCCTGCCGCTCGGAAGGAAAGACGAGTTGGGGAGGTTTGCGGAGAACCTCCGGGAGATGGCGTCGGCCCTTCAGCGGTCGACGGCGGAACTGGCGGTCAGCGTGGACAAACTTTATCTGGAAAAGGAGCGATTGGAAATCACCATGCGTCATCTGGTCAGCGGGGTGATGGCCCTGGACGGCCGGGGACGGGTGGAGTGGATCAATCCGGTGATGGCAGAGTTGATCGGGGAAGAGCGGGTGATCGGCCGCCGCTTTTGGGGGATCGCCGCCCTGCATCCCATGTACGCCATGATCGACCGGGCCGTTCGGGAAGGGGAAGGGGACCGGTACGACGGAGTGTTCGGCCCGGCCAAGCGAGAGGTCGAGGCGCATGTGGCCGCGATTCCCAAGGGGACGGGTTCAAACAGAGGTGCTGCCCGGGAGGGCGGGAAAGGCAGCGAGGACGGCGGAGTCCGCGCCGGAGAAGGGAGTGTTTCCGGGGGCGCCGTGGTCATTGTGCACGATGTGACCGAGCGCCGGCGGCTGGATCAGGTTCGCAAAGAGTTTGTCACCAACGTCTCCCATGAACTGAAGACGCCGGTGACCGCCATTCGGGGACTGACCGAGACCCTGGTGGAAGAGGAATTGGAGCCCGAGGAGAGGAAACGGTTTTTGGAGTTGATCGACCGGGAGGCCCGCCGATTGGAGCAATTGGTTCGGGATCTCCTGGATCTGTCGCGGCTGGAATCCCACCTCACCGCGCTTCACCGGGCGCCCGTGGATTTGGCGGAGATGGCCAAAGAAGTGATCCAGGATTTTGCCTATGTGGCCGAAAAGGCGGGATCGGGCCTTTTCCTCAGTCGGGAAGGAGACTGCCGGGCGGAAGTGGACCCTGGGCGGGTGCGGCAGGTGTTGAGCAATTTGGTCGATAACGCGATAAAATATACCCCTGCCGGAGGGAGGGTGGATATCCGGGTGAGCGGCGCCGCTCGGGAAGTGACCGTGGAAGTGGCGGACACCGGCGTGGGGATTCCTCCCGAAGATCGAGACCGGGTGTTTGAGCGGTTCTACCGGGTGGATAAAGCGAGGTCCCGAGCCACCGGCGGGACGGGACTGGGGCTGGCCATTGTCAAGCATGTCGTCCAGCTTCATGGGGGTCGGTTGGGCGTGGAGAGCGAAGTGGGGAAGGGGAGCCGGTTTTTTGTGCATTTTCCCAGGAAGTGGCCTCCGGATGCCCCGGCCTGACGATCCGGATCGGTGTATTTGACGGCGGAACGGACCCGGGCCGAGATGCGGGAAAGTCCATTCTCCGGTTTGAGCACAGGAACGAAAGCGGGTTATAATGGGGGTGCGCAGATGGATCGTGGACCCTTTCATGTGGTGCTGGTGGAACCGGAGATTCCTCCCAACACCGGGAACGTCGCGCGAACGTGTGCGGCCACGGGCAGCGTGCTCCATCTGGTGCGGCCGCTGGGATTCTCGGTGGACGACCGGCATCTGCGCCGGGCGGGGTTGGATTACTGGCACCTGGTTGACATTGAATATCACGACCATTTCGAAGACCTGTTACACCGATACCCGGAGGGGCGCTTTTTTTATTTCACCACCAAAGGACGGCGAAGGTACGCCGATGTGCAGTACCGTCCGGGGGATTTTCTCGTGTTCGGGAAAGAGACCCGGGGACTGCCCGCGGAGTTGTTGGAGCGCTTTCCGGAGCAAACCGTGCGGATCCCCATCCGGTCCGGCGCCAGGTCGCTCAATCTCTCCAATTCGGTGGCGTTGGCATTGTTCGAGGCCCTGCGGCAAACCGGTTTCCCCGGTCTGGTTTGACCCGGCCGGCGGGCCATGCGGCCGGTCGGCAGGCGCGGGGCGAGAAACTCGGGGGTGACTCGGACGTTTGGTAGAAAGGGGGCTGTCCGGTGACAGTGCTGATCGATCCGGCGGAGTTTGCGATAATCGGGGGATCGAGCACCTTTTCGCTGCGGTTCCCCGAGGATGTCGGCGCCGAGGATGTGCGGGTGGTCAAGGCGGGGGTCCGTTTTGAGACCCCCTATGGCCCCGGGCCGGAGATGAAGCTGTTCGAGCTCGGGGATAAGCGGGTGTGGACGGTGAAGATGCACGGCTGGCGCCCGGAGGAGGGGATTTCCCGGGGAGTGGCCTCCCAACAGTTGTTTTGGATTTTCCAGCAGGCCGGTGTGCGCGCAGAATTTACGCCGAGGGCGGGGTCGGAGCGTGCAATCACCTGTTGGAGCTGCGGGATGTGGTGATACCCGACGATTACATGGATCAGTCAATGCGCAAGGACGTGGGGCTGGGGGGACCCTACTTGTTGATCATGCGCCGGCCCACCTGCCCCTCGGGGCGCCGCCGTCTGGCCGAAGCGGCCCGTCGGGCGGAGCTCGGCCGGGTGTTCGAGCGCGGTGTGTACGCCAACACCGACGGGAGGCACTTTGAAAGTGTGGCCGAGGTGCGGGCGTTGCGGATGATGGGTGCGGATGTGATCGGCCAAAGTATGTGTCCCGAGGTGTACCTGGCCCGGGAAATCGGGGCTTGTTACGCCCGGGTCGATTTGGTGGTGAACTATGCCGAAGGAGTGGTGCGGGATTGGCGACATGAGGAACTTCGGGAGCTGTTTTTCCGCGAGTCCAGGGCGGTGGGGCAGATTCTTCTGGATGCCCTCCGCGAAACGCCTGCGGAAGAAGAATGCGGGTGCCGCGATCTTCGCAAGGATACCCTTTTAACGAAGGACAACGCCGGAAAGGGAGAGATGCGGGTTGGCCCGGACCCTGCTGTTTGATCTGGACGGCACCCTGTTGCCCTTGGACCTGGACACCTTCCTGCAAGGGTGTTTTGCGGGCATGGCCCGTCGAGTCAGGCGTTGGGCGGCGCCGGACGAACTGGTGCGGCTGATCCGGGATGCGGTGGCGGACACGGTGAACAACGATGACCCCCACCGCACCAATGGCGCCGTTTTTCGCGATGCGTTCATGAGCCGGGCGGGCCGGCACGGCGAGGCGATCTGGGCGGGGATGGAGGACTTTTACGAAGAGGAGTTTGGGAGCCTGGTCCATTTGACCCGGCCGACCCGCTTGGCGGCGGAGATTTGCCGGGAGGCGCTGGCGCGCGAGTACGATCTGGTGGTGGCGACCAATCCGATTTTCCCCGAAAGCGCCATTCGCCGTCGGCTGGAGTGGGCCGGATTGGCGCACATCCCCTTCCGGCTGGTGACCACCATGGAAAACTCGCATTTTTGTAAGCCCCGGGTGCACTATTACCGGGAGATTCTGGAGAAGATCGGCCGGGCTCCCGAGGAATGCCTGATGATCGGCAATGATGTGGTGGAGGACGGCGCGGCGGGCGAGGCGGGGATCCCGGTTGCCTTGGTTACGGACTGCTTGGTGGGTTCTCTTTCGGATGAACGACCACCGGCCCGGATGGGCACCCTGGCGGATGTGCTCAAATGGGTGAAACGGCGAGAGATTTAATCCGGGCGAGGAGGCGGAGGAATGCGGGGAAAGCATATGGCGGCAACGGCGATCTTGGCGCTGGGGTTAGCGGGGTGCGGAACAATGGCCGGGCCGCTGGGACCCGGCGGAGGCGGCGGACAACCCGGCTCCCCGGCAGGCGGCCTCCCGAATTCGCCGGCGACGGCGCAAGGACAACCGGCGGGATCGAGCGCCCAGGCGGATTCGTTGGGATATCCGGCCAATTCTGTTCCCGGGCAAGGGGTGCCGCCGGGCCCCGGCAGCTCTTCTTCCGGGGGAAACACCGCAGTGGCGGGGAGCGGGCCGCGGGTGCAAGGGGAGGCCCCGGCGGCGGACCCGAGCCAGCTCACCATGGATGAGCTGAAACAGCGAAAGAATCTGTGGATCGATTGCAATCTTTCTCAACAGCGGATCTACATTAAAGACGGCGATCAGGTGCTTAAGGAGATGGTCACGTCTTCCGGGCTCGACACGAATCCCGACAATTCCACGCCCAGGGGCACATTTCAGATTGGGCAGCGGGACACATGGTTTTATAACGCCCAGGAAAAGGAGGGCGCCATGTACTGGGTGGCCTTCAAGGGCTTAGAGTTCCTCTTCCACAGTGTGCCCATGGATCAAAACCAGCACATCATCCAAAGTGAAGCGGATAAACTGGGGCAAAAAGCATCTCACGGGTGTTTCCGGCTTTCAATGGCGGATGCGAAATGGTTTTACGACAACATCCCGCCGGGAACCAAAGTGGTCATTCACGACTGACGCCGGGGGTTTCACGGCATCCCGGCTTCCGACCCGTCTCCGTTTGTCCCGGCGGTGCCGGCTCTTCAGTGCATAATCGGCAAGCTGACGTTCAAGTGATAGAGAAAGTCGTCTCCTTCCGCATACACCGGTTGTACGACGAAGCCGGCGGCTTCCAAGGCCCGCGCCACCCGCCGTCGGGTCTCGAGGCTGTCGGTTTTCACCGTGGCTCCGTAAGACAGCATCCGGACGGCAACGGACCGTCCGCGGGCGGCCTGTTCGACGATGTGACGGATGTTTTCCACCTGTTCATCCCTCCGCTGTCAGTATGCCTCCCCGCACGCGGATTCACACCGGCTTGAGCGATGAATCAAAAGCCGGTCCCGATGCCCTCCTGATGTTCCGGTCGATGGGTCACATAAAAATCGGGGTTGTCGAAGTAGTTGCC
>JASBVV010000095.1 GCA_029960885.1 Kyrpidia sp.
CGTCTTCCAGCCGCCGAAGGTTTCGCTGCATCTCGGCATACCAAAGGGCCGCTTTCAGCCCGAAGGTAGTGGGTTCGGCGTGGACACCGTGGGTGCGGCCCATCATGACGGTATATTTATATTTTTTCGCGAGTTGCGCAAGTGTTTCGATCAAAGCGCGCACTTCGTCCAGAATCAATTCGTTCGCCTGTTTGAGCAGCGCGGAGAGAGCCGTGTCCACCACGTCGGTGGAGGTTAAGCCGTAATGCACCCACTTCCGTTCGGGTCCCAGCGACTCCGACACCGCCCGGGTAAAAGCGACCACATCGTGGCGGGTTTCCCGTTCGATGGCGGCGATCCGCTCGACATCTAACTGGGCGTTCGCCCGAAGCGCCCGCACATCCTCCCGGGGAATCACTCCGAGCTCCGCCCAAGCTTCGCAGGCGAGCAGCTCCACCTCGAGCCACATCCGGAACTTGTTTTCCTCCGACCAAATCGCCGCCATCTCGGGCAGCGTGTACCGCGGTATCACCGGACTCCCTCCTTTTGATTCCCGCCGATCTTTCTTCCGACCCGACATCGGAGCGCCGTCCGCCGCCCCTCCGCCCGCCCTCGACTCAGCCCCGCCCGGCCAAATACCCGGCGATGCCCAACCGCTGCAGGTCGTCGTCTTTTTTCTCCACCTGGGCGGCGAGGCCCGCCCGGTAAGCCGCCAATCGGTCTCCCAACCCCGGGTCCCCGGCCGCCAGGATCTGGGCCGCCAGAAGCCCGGCGTTGTACGCGCCGTTCACCGCCACCGTCGCCACCGGGATCCCCCGGGGCATCTGAACGATGGCGTACAGGGCGTCCACGCCGCCCAGACCGCCGCTCTCGATGGGCACTCCGATGACCGGCAGCACGGTGTGGGCCGCCACCACGCCGGGGAGGTGCGCCGCACCGCCGGCCCCGGCGATAATCACTCCGAAGCCGCGTTCTGCCGCCTCTTTGGCCAGCCGGGCGGTCTTGTCCGGCACCCGGTGCGCCGAAGAGATGCGCACCTCGTATCCCACCTCCAGCGCGTCCAGGGCGTCGCACGCCCCTTTCATCACCTTCAGGTCCGAGTCGCTTCCCATGACAATCAGCACCCGTTTGCTCACAGTCTCCCCTCCCGCCTTCTTCCGAGGACCGCCAGGGGTATCGCCGGCGGGCCAACGCGAAAACCCAGGCCACAGGCTTCCCCCGACGAGTGAAACCTGCCGCCTGGGCTTTTATCCCTGCGGTGTGACACCACACGCATGCGGCGCCTGAGCCGCTCGGACCGCCCCGGCTTCAGGCCGGTCGGAACCCTAGGCTCACTTTCCCTCGTAGTCCGGCGATTGACGGTCGCCGGGCAGAGACTCTCGGGCCGTATCCCCGAGGATATACGAGTCGCCTTTCCCATTGGCATTCCCTTTTCCATCGGCACGCTCTGTGCCGCTCGTTCGCGGAAATCTTCCGGTGCCTTTATAGTCTATCAACCCCGTCTCGCTGTTGTCAATCAAAATACGAACGTTTCATCGCACTGAATTTGTAAATGTTCGGTTTACGCCGGTTTCACGGCCAGAACCAGCGGTAATACGCCCACCGCGCGGAGAACAGGGCGGCGCCGACAGCCACGTTCAGCCATCCGAACCCCTTCGCCCAGGCGGCTTCCCGGTCCATCCGTCGTTCCGCGAAGGCCGCGGCGTCCCAGAGCAACACCACCACCCCCGATCCCAAAAACAATCCCGCGAGAAAGCCGACATCCGCCCAATAGGTTTCCACATCGTCCCCCCTGCCGCTCTGCCGGCCGGTTCCCCCACAGCACCTCCCGCGCCCGATTCTCCCGCCGGCGCGGGTGACCCGCAGGCGCCAATCAGCGATTGAGCGTTCCGACCCGGCGGATGTTCACCGTCGCCTCCACCTGAACCGTCAAGGACGAATACATCGCTTCCCAATCCTGTTTCGTCCGTACCCTTGCTTTCCAATAAGGGAACATCCGGGCACGAATCTGTTCCCCGAAGCCGAAAATATCCGAGCCGTCTTTCTGGGTCTTCTTGACGAGCCGCGTCACATCCTGTTCAACGGAACGGGCGATGGCCTGTTCCAAGGCTTGCACCTGGCCGAGAGACCCCAGGTCCAGCCGGCCTCCCGCCTTCTCCCGGATCGCCCCGTCCACGTGGCTGCGTATCTTGATCCTCGGACGGCCCCCGACTTCCCCCACCTCGATTCTGGAGACGGCGCGGAGCGCCTCAACCGACACATGCTCATGGCTGCCGGGCACCTGGATCAACGTGATGTACCCCGCCGGCCTGATTCCTTTCACGACCATGTACATGCTGACATCCATGGGATCGAGACCGCCGACCATCCGGTCCC
>JASBVV010000096.1 GCA_029960885.1 Kyrpidia sp.
CCGGGTTTGGGGCGGGCTTGCCTGCCGAACCGGGACCGGCCTCGCGGGCCGGACGGGCGGGTCTCAATCGGGTTGGGCCCGGGCATTTCCGCCGCCGTCGGCCGGGTCGCCTCCGGCATCCGCGCCGGCGCCGCCTGTTCCGGCTTCACCTCCCGCGCCGCCGGCCCCGCGTTCACCCATGCCCGCCCCCGCCGGTTCCCCCGGCGCGACCAGTTCCCCTTTGAGAAAGCGCACCGTCAGCGGATTCTCCGGCCGCGCGAAAAAATCGCCGGTGGGTCTCGCCTCGACCAATCGCCCCGCCGCGAGCAGCCAGGTCCAGTCCCCCACCCGCCGCGCCTGGTCCAGATCGTGGGTGACCCAGAGGACGGTGACGCCCCGGCGTCGGCACAAGTCCGCGATGAACGTCTCCACCTCGCGTACCGTGGAGGGGTCCAGGGCGGACGTGACCTCATCGAGCAACAGAATCCGCGGCTCCAGAACCAGCGCCCGGGCCAGGCCCAGCCGCTGCATCTGACCGCCGGAGAGTTCCCGGGCGTCGCGATCCAGGAGCTCCCCGGGCAGTCCCACCGCCTGCAGAAACCGCTCGGGATGATCCAGGGCGCGGCCTTGCAGCCGGGCCGCCAAGCTCACGTTCTCCCGGACCGACCCCGGGATCAGCGCCGGCCGCTGAAACACTAAGGCGGCGGTGCGGCGCAGGGCCGGGGGATCCCAGTCCCGGACTTCCCGGCCGAACACCCGGACCCGGCCCTCATCCGGCGCGACCATCAGGTTGACCAAAGAGAGCAGCGTGCTTTTGCCGGACCCGGACGGCCCCACCAAGGTGAGGACCGTCCCCGCGGCGACTTCGCCGCTCACGTCCCTCAGCGCCGCCACAGACCCCCGTGCCGTCGCAAACGTTTTTGATACGTGTTCAAATCGAACGGCCACCCCGCCCGGAGATCCTGCCGGCATCCAGTATTCCTCCTAACCGTCTTACCCCGTATACCGCAACCCTTCCCGGGTGATCCGGAAGATGAGCCCATCCGCAGGCCCGGCAGGACGCACCTCGCCCGTTCGGCCCGCCCCGCACCGTCCGCCCGTCAGCTCCAAGACGGGTCCTGCCGACTCGGAACCTTACCCATATACACTACAATAAACTAAAAACTAATCCAACCGCTTGCGAAACCGCAGGACGGCGGCGGTGCAAAACAGGACGGCGAAGACCGCCATGCTCAGAGTGTCCTGCCAGAGCTGCGCCGCCCCGATGCCTTTCAAAAAAATCCCCCGCAGGATTTCGAGAAAATAGGTCAGCGGGATCACCGCGCCGATCCACTGGATGACGACAGGCATCGTCTCCCGGGGGAAAATAAACCCCGACAAGAGGACGCTGGGCAGGATGAAGGCGAAGGCCATCTGCATGGCCTGGAGCTGGGTCTTTGCCACCGTGGAGATCAGGATCCCGATGGCCAACGCCGTCACCAAAAAAAGCAGGCTCAGCACCAAAAGCAGGGGCACGCTGCCCTTGACCGGTACGCCGAACCAGGCGGTGCCGGCCGCCAGCACCAGAATAAACGAGAACATCCCGATCAGCACATACGGTGTGAGTTTCCCCACGATCAGCTCACTCGGCCGCACCGGGGTGACGATCAGCTGCTCCATGGTCCCGCGTTCGCGCTCCCGCACGATGGCAAACGCCGTCAGAATCGCCGTGACATTCTGCATGATGAGCCCGATCAGCGCCGGAATGTTGAACAGGAGACTCTTCATGTTCGGATTGTACAGCACCCGGGCCTGTACCTGAAGGGGGGAGCGCAGATCACTCAGCCCGTCGCCGGCGAGCCAGGCCTGCTGCTCGACCACCGCCGTATGTTGCAGAATCAATTGAGCGTTGGCCAGGGCGGTCCGGGCGGCGTTCGGGTCGGTCCCGTCCACCAATACCTGAATGTCCACAGGCTCGCGGACGTCCCATCGTTTGCTGTAATCCCGGGGGATCACCAGGCCCACCTTGATTTTGCCGTTATCCATCAACTGCTGCAGGGCCGCATACCCCTCGACCCGGTACCGCTCGTCAAAATAGCCGGTATTCGTTAAACTCCGGATCAACTCCCGGCTCCCGGCGGTCTTGGCCTGGTCCCACACCCCCATGGACAAGTGGTCCACGTCGGTGTTCACCGCATAACCGAAGAGAAGCAGCATGAGCAGCGGCATGGCCAGGGCGATGGCCAGGCTGGCGGGATCTCTGCGAATCTGCAGAAACTCTTTTCGCACAATGGCCGCAAAGCGATTCCACTGAAAACGGGGCCGCCCGGCCGGCGCCTTCTCGTTCATGTCG
>JASBVV010000097.1 GCA_029960885.1 Kyrpidia sp.
AAAAATCCGGAGGGCCGTCCCGCCGCCCTCAGCGCATCCAGAAGATTGTCCCGGCAGTTGGGGTGGTTTTTCACCCCGAAATCCACTTCATACCGATAGCGGTCACAGGCGGGAAAGAGAAAATCGTGCCGCCCGACCCGGTCTTCCACCAGTCGCATGAGGGGACGGCGGCGATTGCTGTAGAGAAAGTCGCCGGTTTTGAGGCGGAGACGGCTCAGGCAGGCCCTCATGTGAACGGGCGAAACGAATTCCTCGGGATCGTCGGCGCGAAAACATACAAAATCCCCCACCTGCTTCCCTTCCACATCGATGAGGCGCAGTTCCTGCCCCGCCCGGAGGTACACGGCCCTCCCCTCGTAAGGCGGAATCCAGATTTCGTCGATCACATCCAACATTCTCGCCCTTCCTCCTTTCTTCCGACGGGCGCCAGGGTCAGTCGACCAACACCGCCACCGCGCGAATCGGCGAACCCGTCCCCTTGCGAATTTTCAGCGGCAGGCCCACATAAAGAAATCGCCGGTTCACCACCTGATCCAGATTGCACAAATTCTCCGTATTGGTGATCCCGAATTTCCGGCAGATCCGGTGACCGGAAAATCGGGGATCGTCGGGTTTATCAATAGAAGGGGCGTCTACCCCTATATTCACGACGCCGTTTTCCGCCAACCACCCGGCCGCCTCTTCGTCCAACCCTGTATAGCGGGTCAACCATTCCTCAGTCCCGTAAGCCCGGCGAAAATGCCCGGTATGCAACAGGACGATATCTCCCTTTACCAGAGGAAGCCCCGCCCGGGTCACCGCCTCCTCCAAGTCGCGCCGCGTGATAAAGGCATCCGGAGAAACATGGGAGACATCCAAACAGACGCACGGCCCGCAAAAATACTCCAACGGCATCTCGTCGATGGTCTTGCCTTGGGGATCGTATTCGTAAGGAGCATCGCTGTGAGTGGGCCCGTGTTCGTTGATCAACAGGTTATTGGTGGCAAAAGGAAATCCGATCCTCCGTTCACTCTCCTCGTGGGTGATGTTCGGGAAAATAAAAGTCGGTTGGTGAAGCGGAAACACCGGCATCCCCTGGTAAATTTCCTGAGTGAGATCCACCAATCTCACACCCACAGTCAATCCCCTTCCCCCACAATCGGACTCAACACCTCAAGGCACTCCACATCCACGAGTCCGGCATCGGTGATCTTCCATTTCGGACTGGTCGCCAGAGACAAAAAGGACAGGTGCATGAACGGCACGTGAAGCCTGCATCCCAACTCACTTCGCGCCAGCTGGTGAAGGGTTTCCAGCCGCTCCGCCACTTCGTATCCGTCGAGCAAATCCGTCATCAGCCCGGCCACCGGAAGCGGCAGTTCCCCGATCACCTGCCCGTCCCGCACCAAGGCCAGCCCGCCTCCCATTTGAATCACCCGGTTGACCGCCGCGGCTAAATCCTGGTATGAAGTGCCGCAAGCAATGATGTTGTGAGTGTCGTGGGAAACACTTTCCGCCATCGCCCCGGCTTGGAGAGTCATGCCACGGACAAACGCCCGGCCGATCCGCCCGGTTCGACCGTGGCGTTCGACGACCACCACGGGCAGGACATCATGTCGGGCGGAGGGCTGTACGACACCGTCGCGCACATCCAGAACATATTCCCCGGCACCCGTCAAATTTTGATCGGGTATCACTTCCAGGGCCCGGACCCTGGCCCGGGTCCCCGAGGCCCGAATTTCCAGATCTGACGGGGTGACCGGATTCCTTTTCATCGAAGATTTTACGGAATCGGGATACCGGTACGGAGGCAGGGGCACGATCAGCTTGCCGCCGGAGGCCACCTTTTTCCCGTTGAGATACACTTGATCCACCTGCATTTCGTTCAAGTCCGCGAGGACAACGAGATCGGCCCGCTTTCCTGGAGCGAGAACCCCCAACTCCTCCAAGCCGAAATGCGTCGCCGGATTGATCGTGGCCATCTGAATGGCTTCCACCGGATCAATTCCCTGGGCCACCGTGCGCCGGAGAATCGCGTTCATATGCCCGTGGCGCATTAAGTCCGCCGGCACCAGATCGTCCGAAACGAGGACCATTTTCCGGGAATCGACTCCTTCTTCCGTGATGGCCCGGACGCATTCGGCCATGTTTCGCTGGGA
>JASBVV010000098.1 GCA_029960885.1 Kyrpidia sp.
CACCGGGCGGAGCTCCTGCGCGAGCCGGCCGGCGGATGAGTGCGGCCGCAGACGTTCCAACAGCGATCCCAACGCTTGCGGGGCGTCGGCCATTTTTTGGAGGACGGCTTTGGCCGAGCCGCTTCCCATGGACCGGGACGGCCATCTGGAAAGGGTGGAGGGATTCATGCTTCAAACCCGGCCATTCTCCCGGTCACGTGGTGTACTATCACGAACTGGACCGGGTGTTGCTCGCCGGGGATTTACAAAAAAGGCAAACCCATAGACCGATGGCTCTCTTTACCGCCGACATGGCGGGAGCGCTCAGAAGAGGAGTATATTCGAACAACCGCCGCATCCTTTCACATTTCACATTCCAATCGCTTCAATCACTGCATTCGATGAAGACAGAAATACATGAGTCAAGGTAGAAAGGGGGTGCTTTTCTCGAGTTTCTCTTTATAAGTTTACATAATGTACATTATCGGACTCAACGGACTTAATGGAAGAGAGCCAAATTCACCCAAGAGCTGAACACTGTTCCGCGTTCTCAGTTTTGCCGGGATCGTGCAAAAAGCCGGCGGATGTGCCGCCCGGCAGATGTGCTGCTCGGAAACGGAAATCTTTTGTACTGTCCGACCTGTCCGACCTCAAACGTTCGTCCGATGCTTGATGATGAAAATTCCCTCTGATATACTACCTCTGAGCTGTCGGAAACTCGTCTGTCTCAATTTCAGATTTCAGTTTCAAGGAGTGAGACCGTTGACAGCGAGGCGGCGCAAGGCGAGATTCATTATCGAGGTTTTGGCGGCGGCATCTGTAATCGGCACAATGGTTTCTCCAGCGGTGGCTGCCCCTGCAGCACCGGGATTATTGGTAAAGGCTGAGGGAAAGGATGTCACGGACAGCCTTCCCGTCATGGTGGAAAACGGAGTGAGTTGGGTTCCGGTGCGCCAGGCGGCCGCACTGTTGCACGCGACGGTCCAGTGGTCCGACGGTGCGGTCACAGTTCAACGAGGACACTCGGTCCTGGAGTTCCGAGTGGGTTCCTCTCAAGTCTCGGAAGGTGGCCAAACCTATGATCTTCCGGGCGACGTGCGATTGATCGGCAACAGTACATACGTCCCACTGCGATTCCTTGCGGAGCGATTGGGATATGCGGTCTCGTGGGACGGTGTACGGCAAATCGACCTCGAGCCGTCGGAAAAGCGGCAACAAGAAGTGACACGCATCGAAGACATTCTTCGTCAACAAAACGAGGTTACCAACACACTGAAAAGTTACGCGACAGACATGAACCTGACCCTTCAGGGATCGGCCCCCATGGCAGGAGTGAATCAGTCGATCCGGGCCGAGGGCGGGTTTGAAATTCTTTACCAACGAGATCCTTTGGCGATGGCCGCAAAAGGAAAGATTTCCGCAACGAACTTGCCCGGATTGAGTGGCCCCGTGACGGTGGATGCGTATTTGGCGGACAACAAGGTATACTTCCAGAATCCCGTCGGCGGGGGATGGTACTTTATTCCCGTTGATCTGTCTCTCCTGAAAGAATGGATGGCCCAAGGCGCCGATACGCCCGAACAGCGGCGGGTGATCTCCTTGATGGCCGACGGGGCGGAGTTGACGGATCAGGGAGACGCGTACATGATTGCCGGCGACATGGACAAATCGATGATGGCGCGGATGGCGGACGTGTTGAATCAGGGAACGGGCCAGCCGGCTTTGGAACCGCTGCCTCCCGACGTGGACATGTCGGTTCACTACGACATCACCGTCGATAAAAGCGGTATGCACTCTCGGTCCTTCCGCATCGTCGAGCAGGTGGCTGTGGCTTCCGAATTCCAATTCCAATGGATTCTGAGTGGGACCACCGATCAGATCAATCAGGTACCGCCGGTGGTTGTACCCGACGAAGTGAAACAAAAGGCGGTTCCGCTTGACATCCCTGAACTTCCGGAAGCGCCCGGACCCTCTCTCTGAAAGAGAGGGGGTCTTTGGAGCCGTCTTGTATCACGCTTGGATTTGCGGTAAGGTGGGAATATGAGA